>NZ_CM001977.1:2382623-2516492 GCF_000406165.1 Dickeya zeae NCPPB 2538
AATGGGGCTTGAGCACCGGGGTGCCGTGGCCGGTCTGGGAGTCGGCGAAGCGCACGAACAGGGTCGGCGCGGGGTTCAGCTCGTTGAACTCCTTGCGCTTGTCGGCGTAGTTCATGCCGACGCAGAGGATTTTGGACGGCGCGACGATGACCGGCAGGAAGGTGACGTCGGCGACGGCGACATCCGGGGTGTCGGTCTGGAAGGCAGCGGCCTCGTGCAGCGCCTGACCGGCCAGCAGGGCTTTCAGGTCGGCGTAGCGGTCACCGAGACGGCTGCCCAAATCGATCAGACCCGCTGGTGTGTGGATCCCGTAACTGTTTTTGCCCTGATGGCGATAACTTGCAAGTTTCATAATCTTTCCCGTTTAAATAAGGCCGCGAACTGTCGCGGCGTTATTTGTTTTTTTTGTCATACAACCGTCACACCAGGAACTTGCCGAGTACCAGCAAGGCCACGGAGACGTTGATTGCACCACCGATACGGGTAGCAATCTGAGCGAACGGCATCAGCACCATACGGTTACCAGCGGTGAGAATCGCCACGTCGCCGGTACCGCCCTGCCCGCTCTGGCAGCAGGAGATGATGGCAACATCAATCGGATGCATACCGATTTTCTTGCCAACGAAGAAGCCGGTGGTCACCAGTGCCACGACAGTGGACACAATCACCAGCAGGTTGGTTATTGTGAAAGCATGGACCAGCTCTTCCCAAGGGGTGATTGCCACGCCAACAGCAAACAGAATCGGATAGGTCACCGAAGTCTGGAAGAATTTGTAAACGACCTGAGAACCCTCCAGCAAACGCGGAGACGCGCCGTTAACCAGTTTCACGATTACAGCGGCAAACAGCATGCCCACTGGAGCCGGTAAACCAATCAGTTTGTAGCCCAGCATCCCGATCATATACAGCAGGATAGCCAGCAGTGCGCCTGCAGCCAGATTGGTTGGATCCATCTTGCCGCTCAAAGAACTGGTCAGCGAAGCCGGTGCCGTCTCAATGCTATTGGCTTTATTCGGCATCAAGTCACCTTCACCGGTCAGGTGCGGGTAGCGTTTACCCAGT
The DNA here is from genome assembly GCF_000406165.1 of Dickeya zeae NCPPB 2538. Taxonomy (NCBI): domain Bacteria; kingdom Pseudomonadati; phylum Pseudomonadota; class Gammaproteobacteria; order Enterobacterales; family Pectobacteriaceae; genus Dickeya; species Dickeya zeae. The sequence goes on from NZ_CM001977.1 coordinate 2,383,686, forward strand.
TGGTTCAGCACACCGGCCAGGACGATGGCAGTCAGGCTACCCAGCATAACGATTGGCAGGATACGACCCAGTGCAACGCCCTGCTCCATATGCAGCAAGGTGGCATAACCGATAGAAAGAGGAATCGCCCCTTCACCCACACCGCCAGCCATAATCGGCAGTACCAGGAAGAAGAAGATCTGGAACGGATCCAGGCCCAGCATGATGCCCACGCCCATACCAACCAACATGCCCACAATTTCACCACACAGCATGGGGAAGAAAATGCGCAGGAAGCCCTGAATGAGCGTCTGGCGGTTCATGCTCATGATGCTGCCGACAATGATGCAGCAGATATAGAGGTACAGAATGTTGGTGGATTTGTAGAACTTGGTGGTCGCATCCACAACCACGTGCGGCAACAAACCGTAGTAAACCAGTGCAGACGGAATAAACGTAGCGCAAATCGCCGCGGCTCCCATCTTACCGATAAAAGGTAAGCGCTTACCGAACTCACCACAGGCGAAACCGAAAAACGCCAGCGTGGCAACCATCACCACGATGTCACTGGGCAACTTGCCGTCCAGGCAATCCAACGCAATTAATAGCCCAGCCAGGATAAACAGCGGCACCGGAATAACACCAATTTTGTAGTTATCCAGAATGTGCCACCATTTTTCTTTTAATGAAACCTTCCCAGAGGCCTCATCTTTTACAACGATATAAGAATCATCAGTGGTACTCATAACCTTCTCCCCTTGTTATTTTCCCGTGCATATTAAGAGGTCGACACACGTTATTATGTGATAATCATCAAATTAAAAAATGAGTTTTAATGGCACTTATGGTTTTTATGGTTTTTATTATTTTTTCATTAAAAATCAAATGATTGAATTTTCATATTGCGGGGAGTTTTGACGTGGTTTTTATGGTTTGTATGGTTCAAATGGTCCTTATTTCGAGAAAGAAATAATATGTTGTGAAAAAGTAATTAAAATGTCCACTCTCGGTGACAGGCAATTTACGTCTTATTTAAAACAACTGAAACAAAAATACTATTTTCACAATCTGCGCGAAACGCTTCACAAGACTATTTTTTAGTCCCTTTCTTTTACGCCTTTCATGATAAATTAGCCACCTTCGTTTGCGCGTTTTCTCGGTGATTAGCACATTATGACGGTCAGGCTCTCGTTCCATCTCAAGCTGTTCATCTACCTGATGATCTTTTTTTCTCTGTTGTTGATCACCGCAGGGCTTTACTACTATCGCGCCGTCGATCGGCAGCTCTATGACGAGTTGGGTAGCCGGGCGCAGATTCAGGCACGAGAAATCGCGATTATTCCCTCGCTCATTGAGGCGGTGAAATATAAAGATACCGCCACCATCGACAATCTGGTCGATCAAATCAAAGCACGCAGCGACGCCAGCTTTATCGTCATCGGCGATCGCAACGCAACCCACTTGTATCATTCTGAGGAACCATCGCTGCTTGGCACAGAAATGATAGGTGGCGACAATAAAGAAGTGCTGGAAGGACAGAGCTCTATCACGCTACGGCGCGGTGCGATTGGTATTTCACTGCGTAGCAAAGCACCGATCATGGATGGAGATCAGGTTATCGGCATCGTGTCGGTCGGGTATTTGAAAAAGCGTATCGATAACCTGACATTCAGCAAAGTAGCCCATGTCGGGCTCCCTATCGTTGCGATGCTGGTTGCGTTGTTTTTCTTTTCCTGGTGGTTCTCCCGCAACCTGAAAAAGCAGATGTTTGGGCTGGAGCCGCTGGAAATCCGGCTATTGGTCAGGCAACAAAAAGCCTTGCTGGAGTCTATTTATGAAGGTGTGATCGCCATCGACAAGCAACGCAATATTGCGGTGATCAACCACGCCGCCAAAGATTTGCTGGGCCTGACGATGCCTTCGTATCAATTACGCGGCAAACCGATCGACGACATTATTACCCCCGTGCCATTTTTCTCTAATGAAGATATTTGGATAACCGATACTCATGATGAGATTTGCCGTTTTAATCAGACCACGGTTATCGCCAGCCGAGTGCGCATTATGCTGGAAGATGAACTGCAAGGTTGGGTAATCAGTTTTCGTGACAAAAACGACATCCACACCCTAAGCATGCAGCTCAGTCAGGTCAAACGCTATGCCAACAGCCTGCGTATTCTGCGCCATGAGCAATTGAATTGGACAGCCACGCTGGCCGGGTTGTTGCATTTGCGCCGCTATGATGAAGCCGTACGTTATATTGAAGCCCAGTCCGAAGGGGCGCAGGTGGTGTTGGACTTTATTTCCAGCCGTTTTTGTTCGCCGGCACTTTGCGGGCTGTTGCTGGGTAAATTTGCCAGCGCCCGCGAGAAAGGCATTGAGCTGCGTTTTGACCCACGCTGCCAGCTTAACGGCATACCGGCCTCTCTTAATGAAACAGAGCTGATGTCAATTATTGGGAATTTAATTGATAATGCGGTGGAAGCGACACTGGCCTGCGCCTCGGGTTACTACCCTGTCGAAGTGTATATCTACGACGGTGAGCAGGAATTGGTCATAGAAGTCGCAGATCAAGGAACAGGGATTGACCCCACAATTGCAGATCGGGTATTTGAGATGGGTGTCACCAGCAAAAAAGAAGGCGATCACGGTCTGGGTCTGCACCTGGTTGCCAGTTATGTCAGTCAGGCACAGGGTGTGATCGAAGTTTCTGACAATTCGCCTCACGGCGCTATTTTTTCTATCTTCATTCCAAAAACTACCAATAACAGGGAAAACGAGTACCATGCCGATTGCGAGCACCAGGCCAACTGAACGAACGATTGAAAATTTCGACGTGCTGATCGTTGAAGACGAGAGAAAGCTGGCAAATATCCACGCGGAATTTATCGAAAAGAATTTCGCGCTGCGAGTGATAGGTACGGCGTCAACCCTGAACGAAGCCCGGCGTATGTTGCAGCAATACAAACCCCGGCTGATGTTGCTGGATAATTATCTGCCAGACGGCGAAGGCGTTCAGCTGATTGAAAGCGAACTGATGCGTAGCATCAATTGTTCGGTAATTTTTATTACTGCTGCCAGCGACATGAACACCTGCGCACAGGCCATTCGCTGCGGTGCTTTTGATTACATCATCAAACCGGTGTCCTACCCGCGTCTACGCTCGTCGCTTGAGCGGTTCATCCAGTTTGTCAAAACCCAGCATACTTACAAAGTCGTCGATCAGCAGAATGTGGACGTTCTCTACCAGTTGCAGGCATCGACCGTACCTAATGGGCCTGGCAGCAAAGGCATTGAAGAAAATACCCTCAATCTGGTTAAACAAATCTTTCAGGATCAACCGGAAACCTTGTTCTCTGTCGATGAGGTGGTGGAAAAAACCGGACTCAGCAAAACGACAGCCCGACGTTATCTGGAATATGGGCTGGAAAATCAGTTTCTGGATGTAGAAATGCGTTATGGCAAGATTGGGCACCCACGCCGCCTTTACCGTAAAAAACACCTCGATTGAATCCTGTGGTTTACTTCTGCCTGCACCCGCATTTCGCGGGTATGGCACCACAGCCATCGCCAGTTGACGGAAATCGCCTTAAAAATGAGGCTCCCGTAGCCGATGCCGACAGGCGTTAAGCCCCTACACCACGTGCTGGCGTACCCCGTACGCTAGTTACCTCCTTTAAGACTATGTCGTCTCATTGAGTCAACTGCCTAACTTTTTTTGGCAATTCACCAGATAAATGGCCTGATGTCACAAAAACGTTCGCACGGTACAAGTACAACTAAACCTCCGTATTATAACCGCCGATAACACACTACCCGGTACTGTAAATCGCATACTCAGATAGACCACCAACCTTCACCGCACCAAATCAATAACAACACTCAGGCAATTTCTTTTAAGGAGCATGGCAATGGGGTTCAGCAGCGCAATAAAAAACACAAAAATCTCTCACAAACTCTACCTGGGATTCGGCGTAGTGTTATTGCTGGTAGTGATTGCCTCCACGCTCAGCGCCATGCGTTTTCGTGACATTCGAGATATCTACGAAAAAACCAATCTGATTTACAACATCAATATTGAGGTTTTTCAGGCCAAAATTAACCGCCTCAAATACTTCTATACACCGGATGACAGCACGCAGACTGTGTTAACCGGTTTCGTTAAACACGCTGCCGAACTGACCCAAAGCGCCCATACGCTGTCATGGCGCAACGATGAACTGGGTTATATCAATGATCTGGATAAGATCATGGTAGATTTCCAAAAGGCAGTCGCCGATATGTCGGCTTCCACACAGCAAGTTGTCGCACTAAGAAAACAAATCAGTGCGATGAATACACAAAACGCGGTTAAAAGTTTCCGTGACGGCCTGCAAAACCAGCAACTGGATAACACGTTATACCAGCGTGTCGAGGAACTGGCATACGCCACCGAATCACTGAAAAACCTCTCTTACGAATTGCAACTTGCTGGTACAGATGATGCGGCTAAAGCCTTTGTCAGCCGCTATGCAGAAGTACAAAAAACGTATCAAGACCTGCAGCCAACACTAACCGGCGACACGCAGAAACTGGCAGAATCACTCTGGAATTACACGTCACAATACGCCACGCTGAATCAAGATTACGCCCGCGTCTGGGGTGATTTGAAAAAAGCGGAAAATGCGGTGAAAACCGGCGGGGATAAGAGCAGCGCGGTGATCAAATCTCTGATTACTGTCGTGAAAAACCAGAATGACGCGTTGGCGTACGGTTCAGCCAGCGCGACGTTATTGATTGGCGTGATAGCCGTCATCATCGGGATTCTGATTGCCGTTTATATCATTCGCCAGATTACCCGCCCGGTCATGCACAACCTGACACTGGCAGAACGTATCGCCAGTGGTGACCTGACAGCCACCATCGAGGTGGACCGTCACGACGAACTGGGTAAATTAACCGCTGCGATGGCGGCCATGAATGACCGTCTGCGCCACATGATTTCCGATGTGCGCGACAGTGTGGCGCATGTGACCCATTCAGCCGCTGATATCGCCGCTGGCAACAGTGATCTTGCCTCCCGAACGGAGCAGCAATCTGCTGCGGTGGTGCAAACCGCCGCCAGCATGGAAGAGTTGACCTCAACGGTGAAGAACAATACGGAAAACGCCCGCCATGCCAGCCAGATTGCATCAGATGCCTCCCAAAATGCGCATAAAGGCGGTGAAGTGGTGCAAAACGTAGTGAAAACGATGGACGATATCGCTGCCAGTTCACGGAAAATTGCCGATATTACCGCCGTCATCAATAGCATTGCGTTCCAGACCAATATCCTGGCATTAAACGCGGCGGTGGAAGCCGCCCGTGCTGGTGAACAAGGCCGTGGCTTTGCCGTTGTAGCAGGCGAAGTGCGTAGCCTGTCGCAACGCAGCTCTCAGGCAGCGAAAGATATCGCCGCCCTGATTGCCGAGTCTGTAGAGCGCACAAACGCGGGCAGTACACTGGTCGCCGAAGCAGGACACACCATGGATAGCATCGTTAAATCGGTATCTCGTGTTAACGATATTATGGGTGAAATCTCTTCCGCCTCGGAAGAGCAAAGCCGGGGTATTGAACAAATCTCCCGCGCCATTACTGAGCTGGATAGCACGACGCAGCAAAACGCCGCGCTGGTTTCGCAATCGTCTTCCGCAGCCAATGCGCTGGAAGAACAAGCCGTGTTGCTGGAAAAACTGATGGCCACCTTCCGGTTGTCCAACGCGGCAGTACCGTCATCACGCCCTGCCGCGGCGTTGAATAATCCACGTCGTCCGTTGCAGGCGCTGCCTGCTACTGCCAAAACCTCAGCAAAACCTGCCGTTAAAAGCCATCAGGATGATTGGACGTCTTTCTAAGCAACTCACGCTCGGATAGCAATTACGCTGATGAACACAACAGGCCCGCCTCTGGCGGGCCGCTTTCTTTATGGTGCCACGGTATACATCCAGCAACGGCTAACCATTTTCGAAGCAAACGACAATCTGACTTACATTAAAACACCATCGTCATCGGGTCTGGATATTGATATTCGAACCCCAGTTCACTACAAATCCGTTGTCCGTCGACTAATCTCGCTTTCAGCGGATCGCCTGATAAAAACTCTGGCGGCTCCAGCCCCATGCGACGCGCCTGTTCCGGGTAGAAGTCCTGCTTCGCGGGGTGTCCCGGCGCGCACAGGTTATAGAGGTGTCCACCATGCGGGCGCTGCAACAGCAGCATGATTGCCCCAATGACATCCTCCAGATGGACCAGATTGACCCCATGACTGCCATCAGGCAGATCATGCCGACCGGCAAGGAAGCGCCCAGGATGGCGATGATTCCCCACCAATCCAGCCAATCGTAAAATATCCACTTCGGTATGAGGCAACGCATGCAGCCATTGCTCCAGTTCCTGTAGCACCTTACCGGTTCCGGTTTCCGGCTGTAATGGACTGTTTTCTCTCACCCTGCCGCTAACCGTACCGTAAACAGAAATAGAGCTGGTATACACAATGCGTGGTACGCCATGCGCCAGGGCGCTATCGACCACCTGCTGCACCGCCTGCAAATAAGCGCCGCCCGCACGCTCAACACGGCCCGGTGGCAAGGTGATGATGAGTGCATCTACGTTCAAGAGTGCGTCCAGTTCGTCCGGCTCACACACCAGATCGGGCGTCAGGCACAGGCGATAACACTCCACACCGGACAGACGCGCTGCTGTTACACCATCATCGGTGCTTTTGCTCCCGACCACCCGATATCCCCGTCTCTGTAGCGCCAGCGCCAACGGCATACCCAGCCAGCCAAGCCCGATTATCGCTATCTTTTTCATCGTCGTTCTCCTGACTTCCCGGCGTTGTTCTTCGGATGAATACTCTGCGTTTTTCATTATGTACCCTTATTGCCCATCTGGCGGCAATGTGATTTATACGCTGCAGGTAAAAAAATGTTGCGCTATCACATCAACATGGTTTAGGTTAACCAACAGACAACACCACTCTACGTTTACAAAAATAGAGACGAATTTATGTTACGCGTTAATTTCAACCACCATCATCACCATCACCCTGACTAGTCTTTCAGGCGATAGGTGCTGGAAGACACTCAGATCTTCCAGTGGCGGTAAACGCGTAAAAAGCCCCCGGAAGATCGATTCCGGGGGCTTTTTTTTGGCCGGAATTTTTTAAAAAAGCCTGCTTAACAGGCATCACAGACAGGATAAATTGAGGTTCACATGCTGGATAAAACACGTTTGCGTATTGCGATGCAGAAATCAGGCCGCCTGAGCGATGATTCCCGAGAATTACTGGCCCGCTGCGGTATCAAAATCAACCTGCATCAGCAACGTCTGATCGCCTTTGCCGAAAACATGCCTATCGATATTTTGCGTGTACGCGACGACGACATCCCTGGGCTGGTAATGGATGGCGTAGTTGACCTGGGGATTATCGGCGAAAACGTGCTGGAAGAAGAGTTGCTCAATCGCCGTGCTCAAGGGGAAGACCCGCGCTATTTCACCCTGCGCCGTCTGGACTTTGGTGGTTGCCGCCTGTCACTGGCGATGCCGCTTGATGAGGAATACACCGGTCCGCAATGTCTGCAAAACAAACGTATCGCCACCTCTTATCCTCACTTGCTCAAGCAATACCTGGATAAACAAGGTGTTAACTTCAAATCCTGTCTGCTGAATGGTTCGGTAGAGGTCGCGCCGCGTGCGGGTCTGGCTGATGCTATTTGTGACCTGGTTTCAACGGGTGCGACGCTGGAAGCCAATGGTCTGCGTGAAGTCGAAGTCATTTATCGCTCCAAAGCCTGTCTGATTCAGCGTGACGGCGAGATGCCCGCAGAGAAACAGCAGTTGATCGACAAACTGTTAACTCGCATGCAAGGCGTTATTCAGGCGCGTGAATCCAAATACATCATGTTGCACGCACCCAGCGAACGTCTGGATGAAGTGATCGCACTGCTGCCGGGTGCTGAACGTCCCACCATCCTGCCACTGGCTGGTGACCAGAACCGCGTCGCCATGCACATGGTTAGCAGCGAAACACTGTTCTGGGAAACCATGGAAAAACTGAAAGTGCTGGGCGCCAGCTCTATTCTGGTATTGCCGATTGAGAAAATGATGGAGTAATGCCATGAGCAACCGCTTCGATACCTTGATTGACTGGCAAGCCTGTACGCAAGAAGAGCAGCGCCGGTTACTGACTCGCCCGGCAATCTCCGCCTCCGATCGTATCAGCACGATTGTGGGTGAGATTCTGGCTGCCGTGCGTAACGATGGTGACACCGCACTGCGCGACTACAGCGCCCGTTTCGACAAAGTACAGGTCGATAGCCTGCGCGTATCCGCCGAGGCGATTGATGCCGCCGTTGCTCGACTGGGCGACGACATCAAACAAGCGATGGCTAACGCCGTGCGCAACATTGAAACCTTTCACAACGCACAAAAGCTACCGCCAATCAGCGTAGAAACCCAGCCCGGCGTACGTTGCCAACAGGTCACCCGTCCCATCGCCAGCGTCGGGTTGTATATTCCGGGTGGTTCTGCCCCGCTGCTCTCCACGGTACTGATGCTGGCAACACCGGCTCGCATCGCCGGGTGCCAGCGTGTAATTCTGTGCTCTCCGCCACCGATTGCCGATGAGATTTTGTATGCGGCAAAACTGTGCGGCGTGCAGGAAGTGTTCCAACTGGGTGGCGCACAAGCGATCGCAGCGATGGCGTTCGGCACCGATAGCGTACCGAAGGTCGATAAAATTTTTGGCCCAGGCAACGCTTATGTTACCGAAGCCAAGCGCCAGGTAAGCCAGTCGCTCGACGGTGCAGCCATTGATATGCCAGCAGGTCCGTCCGAAGTGTTGGTGATTGCCGATAGCGGTGCCACGCCAGATTTCGTTGCCTCCGACCTGCTATCACAAGCCGAGCATGGCCCCGATTCGCAAGTGATTCTATTAACGCCCGATGCCGCGATGGCACAAGCGGTAATCAATGCAGTAGAGCGTCAGTTGGCAACGCTGTCTCGCGCAGACATCGCCCGTCAGGCGCTGGCCAGCAGCCGGGTGATCATCGCGCGCGATCTCGATCAGTGTATTGACATCAGCAATCAGTATGGCCCGGAGCACCTGATTATTCAGACGCGTAACGCCGAAACGCTGGTCGATCGCATCACCAGCGCTGGGTCGGTATTTTTAGGTGACTGGTCACCGGAATCTGCCGGTGATTATGCCTCTGGTACCAATCATGTGTTGCCGACCTACGGCTACACCGCCACCTATTCCAGCCTGGGGCTGGCGGATTTCCAGAAGCGTATGACAGTACAACAGTTGTCGCCGCAAGGGTTGCTGGGACTGGCCTCAACCATTGAAATCATGGCGCAGGCCGAACAACTGACTGCCCACAAGAACGCCGTTACCCTGCGCGTCAACGCCCTTAAGGAGCAAGCATGAGTATTGAGAATCTGGCCCGTGACAATGTCCGCCGCCTGACCCCATATCAGTCCGCTCGCCGCCTGGGGGGAAAAGGTGACGTGTGGCTCAATGCCAATGAGTACCCACAAGCGCCGCAGTACCAACTGACATTGCAAACACTCAACCGTTACCCGGAATGCCAACCGGCACAAGTCATTGAACGTTATGCGGCGTACGCCGGTGTTGCACCGGAGCAAGTGTTGGTCAGCCGCGGTGCTGATGAAGGTATCGAGCTGTTAATCCGTGCGTTCTGCGAACCGGGTAAAGACGCGGTATTGTTCTGTCCGCCAACTTACGGCATGTACGCTGTCAGCGCAGAAACGCTGGGGGTGGAACGTCGTATCGTGCCTGCAACCACCGACTGGCAACTGGATTTAGCCGCTATCGCGGATGCGCTGGACAACGTCAAGGTGATTTACGTCTGTTCGCCTAACAATCCGACCGGCAATCTGATCAATCCGGACGATTTACGTCAGTTGCTGGAACTGGCGCGCGGCCGCGCTATCGTCGCTATCGACGAAGCCTATATCGAGTTTTGTCCAGAGGCGACAACGGCTGGCTGGCTGGCACAATACCCGCACCAGGTAGTGTTGCGCACACTGTCCAAGGCTTTCGCGCTGGCTGGTTTACGCTGCGGCTTTACTCTCGCCAGTGCCGAGGTTATCCAACTACTGCTGAAAGTGATCGCCCCCTACCCGCTGGCGTTACCGGTAGCGGATATCGCCGCACAGGCGCTGAGTGAAGACGGTATCGCCACCATGCGACGCAACGTAGCCGAACTCAGTGAAAATCGCCGCTGGCTAAGCGACTCGTTGAAAACGCTGCCGATCGTGGAAACGGTGTACGCCAGTGAAAGTAACTATCTGCTGGTGCGCTTCACCGATTCACCCGCCGTCTTCAAATCCTTATGGGATCAAGGCATTATTTTACGTGACCAGAACAAACAGCCGGGTCTGGTGGGTTGTCTGCGTATTTCTATCGGCACCCGCTACGAATGCGAGCGCGTCATCAACGCGTTGCAGGCACTGTCGGGCAAAACAGCATAATTTGAGGAATCACCGTGGGATTAAAGTATCTTTTCATCGACCGTGACGGCACGCTGATTGCCGAGCCGCCCGAAGATTACCAGGTTGATCGGCTGGATAAGCTGGCTTTAGAACCGGATGTTATTCCGTCACTGCTCACCCTGCAAAAAGCCGGTTTCAAACTGGTGATGATCACCAATCAGGATGGTTTGGGTACCAGTAGCTTCCCGCAGGAAGATTTCGATCCACCGCACAACCTGATGATGCAAATTTTCACGTCGCAGGGTATTCGCTTCGAACGGGTATTGATTTGCCCACACTTCCCTGGCGATAACTGTGACTGTCGGAAACCCAAAACCGCGCTGGTTGATGCGTTTTTGAAAGACAACGTGATGGATAGCGCCAACAGCTTTGTGATTGGCGACCGTGAAACCGATGTTCAACTGGCACACAACATGGGCATTACCGGCCTGCGCTATCAGCGCGATGGTCTCAACTGGCAGGCGATCACTACCCAGTTAACCCAGCGCGATCGTCACGCCCACGTAAACCGCGTTACCCGTGAGACCGCTATTGACGTCAACGTGTGGCTGGATCGCGAAGGCGGCAGCAAGATCCACACCGGTGTCGGCTTTTTCGACCACATGCTGGACCAGATTGCTACCCACGGCGGTTTTCGTCTCAATATCGACGTAAAAGGCGACCTGTACATTGACGATCATCATACCGTGGAAGATACCGGGCTTGCACTAGGCGAAGCACTGAACAAGGCGCTGGGTGATAAACGAGGCATTGCCCGTTTCGGGTTTGTGTTGCCGATGGATGAATGCCTGGCGCGCTGTGCACTCGATATCTCTGGCCGTCCACATCTGGAATACAAAGCAGAGTTTAACTACCAACGCGTTGGGGATCTCAGTACCGAGATGGTCGAGCACTTCTTCCGCTCGCTCTCTTACGCGATGGGCTGCACCTTGCACCTGAAAACCAAAGGTCGTAACGATCACCACCGCGTCGAAAGCCTGTTCAAAGTCTTCGGCCGTGCACTGCGTCAGGCTATCCGGGTGGAAGGCGATACCTTGCCCAGCTCCAAAGGAGTGCTGTGATGAATGTGGTGATCCTGGATACCGGCTGCGCCAACCTGTCATCCGTGATGTATGCGGTTAAGCGCCTGGGCTATGAGCCACAGGTCAGCCGTGAGCCGGAAGTGGTATTACGCGCCGATAAGCTGTTTCTGCCGGGGGTAGGTACCGCGCAAGCGGCAATGGACCAACTGGCTGAACGCCAATTGATTGCCCTGATTAAAGCCTGTACCCAACCCGTATTAGGCATCTGCCTTGGCATGCAGTTACTGGGTAGCCGCAGTGACGAAACCGGCGGCATCGATACGCTAGGCATTATCGATACCCCTGTGGTGCAGATGGCGGATCGTGGTCTACCTTTGCCGCATATGGGATGGAATCAGGTGACATCGCAGGCTGGTCACCGCCTGTTCCGCGATATTCCAGATGGCTCGTACTTTTATTTTGTACACAGTTACGCCATGCCGGTTTGCGCCAATACTATCGCCCAATCGCATTATGGCGATGCCTTCACCGCAGCAGTACAGAAGGATAACTTCTACGGCGTTCAGTTCCACCCGGAACGCTCTGGTGCAGCAGGTGCCCAGCTACTGAAGAATTTTCTGGAGATGTAAACGGACATGATTATTCCCGCATTAGACCTGATTGATGGACAGGTGGTCCGTTTGCATCAGGGCGATTATGGTCAGCAGCGTCAATACGGCAGCGACCCGCTACCCCGCCTGCAAGACTACCAACAGCAAGGAGCGCAGGTATTGCATCTGGTAGATTTGACCGGGGCCAAAGACCCGGCAGCACGCCAGATCCCACTGCTGAAAACACTGCTGGCCGGGGTTTCTGTACCGGTACAAGTCGGTGGCGGCATTCGTACCGAACACGATGTGGAAGCACTGTTAGCAGCGGGAGCCACGCGTGTGGTTATCGGCTCAACAGCGGTAAAACAGCCTGAACTAGTGCAGCAATGGTTCGCCCGCTACGGTGCTGACGCACTGGTACTGGCGCTGGATGTGCGCATTGACATCAATGGTGTGAAAAACATCGCCATCAGCGGCTGGCAGGAAAACTCCGGCATCACGCTGGAGCAAACAGTGGAACGCTATCTGCCCTTCGGTCTGAAACACGTGCTCTGTACCGATATCTCCCGCGATGGCACATTGCAGGGCTCTAACGTCGAGCTGTATCGTGAAATCAGTGCTCGCTATCCACAGGTCGCTTTTCAGGCGTCTGGCGGTATCGGTTCACTGTCAGATATTGCTGCGTTGCGTGATAGTGGCGTGCGTGGTGTTATCGTCGGCCGCGCCTTACTGGAAGGTAAATTCAACGTGACGGAGGCGATTTCATGCTGGCAAAACGGATAATCCCCTGTCTGGACGTGCGTGACGGACAGGTCGTAAAAGGCGTACAGTTTCGCAATCATGAAATTATTGGTGATATTGTGCCCCTGGCTCAACGCTACGCCCAAGAAGGCGCAGATGAACTGGTGTTTTATGATATCACCGCGTCATCAGACGGCCGGGTGGTGGATAAAAGCTGGGTTTCTCGCGTAGCAGAAGTAATCGACATTCCGTTTTGCGTCGCGGGTGGTATCAAAAGTGTCGAAGATGCCGGGCAAATTCTGTCTTTTGGTGCGGATAAAATCTCTATCAACTCACCCGCATTGGCTGACCCAGCGCTAATTTCACGTCTGGCTGATCGTTATGGCGTACAATGCATCGTTGTCGGCATTGATACCTGGCATGATGCCGATACTGGCCGTTATCATGTCAATCAATACACTGGTGATGAAAAACGCACCCGCGTCACGCAATGGGAAACCCTTGACTGGGTGCAGGAAGTGCAAAAACGTGGCGCCGGTGAAATCGTACTGAATATGATGAATCAGGATGGCGTGCGCAACGGTTATGACCTGACGCAGCTTCGGCAGGTGCGCGATGTCTGCCAGGTACCGTTAATCGCCTCCGGCGGCGCTGGCACTATGCAGCATTTCCTTGATGCATTTCAGGATGCCGGGGTGGATGGTGCATTGGCAGCATCGGTATTCCATAAACAAATTATCAATATTGGCGAACTCAAACAGTTCCTTAAGCAACAAGGCGTGGAGATCCGGGTGTGTTAACCGAACAACAACAAAGCCAGCTCGACTGGCAAAAAACCGATGGCATGATGCCTGCCATCGTACAGCATGCGGTTTCCGGCGAAGTACTGATGCTGGGTTACATGACCCAGGATGCGTTGCAGGTTACGCAAGAGACCGGTCACGTCACCTTCTACTCCCGCACCAAGCAGCGTTTGTGGACCAAAGGGGAATCCTCCGGCCACTTTCTCAACGTGGTTTCGATCACGCCGGACTGCGACAACGACACGCTGTTAGTTCTGGTCAATCCGGTCGGCCCGACGTGCCATCTCGGCAACACCAGTTGCTTCCACCCGGCTGAAACTCAGTGGCAATTCTTGTACCAGTTGGAGCAGCTCTTGGCAGAGCGTAAGCATGCCGACCCGACCAGCTCCTATACTGCCAGACTGTACGCTAGCGGCACTAAGCGCATCGCCCAGAAAGTTGGCGAGGAAGGTCTGGAAACCGCACTGGCCGCGACAGTACACGACCGCGAAGAACTGACCAACGAAGCCTCTGATCTGATCTATCACCTGCTGGTGCTGTTACAGGATCAGGAACTGGATTTAGGAACCATTATCCAGCGCTTGAAAGAGCGCCATACCAAATAATCTTCCCAGCCCGTTTTAGCGTGATTAAAACGGGCTTCTCCTCTTTCCTCTGGCATTGCCGCTTCTGACAGTATCTACCCGCATTTCAGCCAAGTACCATCAAGCTCACTTTATTTACCCTGCCCTTAATGTGCACTTCACACACCACAAGGCGGTGACAACAAGCCCTGTGGTGTGAGGATTCTGTTTATATCACTGACTCATAAGGGCAAACGATGAAATTTACCAATAGCCGCGTTAGACCGTTAAGTATTCTGGCGACAACAGTAGTGCTTTTCTCTCAGCCGTCACAGGCCACCTCATCTGAGGTGGAAAACGTACTTAAACGCAATGGATTAGACAACACGCAAATTATGACGCTTTACCGTAATGGTGAGTTAAGCGTAAAAGAAGATACACAGCTTCACACACTGACACTGGTCAATAAGGCGGTAGTCGAGACGCCACAGAGTACAACCCGTAATGCCAAATACTGGTACCACGCCATGCCACTGGCGGAATATCGCACCTTTGAAGCTAACGGATTAACCACGTTACCTTGCACACAGCAATATACAGATTGCAAGCTGACGCTGGAGTACTCTTATACCCAGAAATCGTTATCCAAAGAAAAAGCCGGTATTCTGATTCAATTCAGTACACCGAAAGAAGGATGGCTTTATGAAGACTTTGTCACACGCCATCATTGCCCTGTCAAACAAGAAGGTGGTGGCAGCTTTATTTTAGGTGAAAAAGGTAAGGCAGCCGTAGCCAGCGGTGAATGCGACAAGGAATACCGTGGTATGGGGCTGGGTAATGTATTCAATAATTACCTGAAGCAAAAGAGCGTAACCCCGATTATTGCTTATGTATTACTGACGAAATAAGGCATATCAAACGCACTCTCTGAGGGAAAGTCACGTCCCATAGTGGTCAGTGAGAGCCTTAGTGTTCCTCTTCACGCTACAGGCGCAAATAACAGCAACAGGCTGTTTCATTAGACAAAAAAATAGCACCCAATTAATTGGGTGCTATCTATCAAACAGGCGTTACGACTGACTACTCAGCCATAAATGTTAGCGCGATCGCGCAATTCCTTACCCGGTTTGAAATGAGGAACATATTTGCCTTCCAGTTCCACTTTCTCACCCGTTTTCGGATTACGCCCCACACGCGGTGCACGGTAGTGGAGTGAAAAACTGCCAAACCCACGGATTTCGATGCGCTCACCGCTGGCCAGTGTTGTGGCCATCTGTTCCAGCATCTCCTTCACGGCATCCTCAACCACCTTGGCCGGGATATGAGAGTGCTGTCCAGCAAGTCTTTCGATAAGTTCAGACTTGGTCATGATTCCTCCAAGCATGTGGTCAGTAAATGCCACGTTAACTTACTACCGTTTGAGGTCAGGCAGCAAGTCTGCTGCCCAACCCACCGTCATTACTCGCCTTTTGCAGCTTTGAACGCTTCAGCCATGGCGTTAGAGAAGTTACCTTCTTCCTGTTTGTTGTTAACAGAAGCGATGGCATCTTTCTCGTCAGCTTCATCCTTAGCACGGATGGACAGGCTAACAACGCGGTTTTTACGATCAACGCCAGTGTATTTGGCTTCGATCTCATCACCCACGTTCAGAACCAGGGTAGCGTCTTCGATACGGTCACGAGAGGCTTCAGAAGCACGCAGGTAACCTTCAACGCCGTCAGCTAATTCAACTGTAGCACCTTTGGCATCAACTGCAGTGACTTTACCTGTAACAATCGCACCTTTCTTGTTAACAGACAGGTAGTTGTTGAACGGGTCTTCAGCCAGTTGTTTCACGCCCAGGGAGATACGCTCACGCTCTGCATCAACCTGCAGAACAACAGCGGCGATTTCGTCACCTTTCTTGTATTCGCGAACGGCTTCTTCGCCAGCCACGTTCCAGGAAATGTCAGACAGGTGCACCAGACCATCGATGCCGCCATCCAGACCAATGAAGATACCGAAATCAGTGATGGACTTGATCTTGCCTTCTACACGGTCACCCTTGTTGTGGGTTTCAGCGAACTGCTGCCACGGGTTGGCTTTGCACTGTTTCAGGCCCAGAGAGATACGACGACGTTCTTCGTCGATATCCAGAACCATAACTTCCACCACGTCGCCCACGTTAACCACTTTGGACGGATGGATGTTCTTGTTGGTCCAATCCATTTCGGATACGTGTACCAGACCTTCAACGCCTTCTTCGATTTCTACGAAGCAGCCGTAATCAGTCAGGTTGGTTACACGACCGGTCAGCTTGGTGCCTTCCGGATAACGTTTAGCGATAGCGACCCACGGATCTTCGCCCAGCTGTTTCAGGCCCAGAGAAACACGGGTACGTTCGCGGTCGAACTTCAGCACTTTAACAGTGATTTCGTCGCCAACATTGACGATTTCGCTCGGGTGCTTAACGCGTTTCCACGCCATATCGGTGATGTGCAGCAGGCCGTCAACGCCGCCCAGGTCAACGAATGCGCCGTAGTCAGTGAGGTTCTTAACGATACCTTTGACTTCCATGCCTTCCTGCAGGTTTTCCAGCAGCTGATCACGCTCAGCACTGTTTTCGGATTCGATAACAGCACGACGGGAAACGACGACGTTATTGCGTTTCTGGTCCAGCTTGATCACTTTGAACTCAAGCTCTTTGCCTTCCAGATGCAGGGTGTCACGTACCGGACGAACATCAACCAGAGAACCTGGCAGGAACGCACGAATACCGTTCAGCTCGACGGTGAAACCACCTTTTACTTTACCGTTGATAACACCGGTAACAGTGGCAGATTCTTCGTAAGCTTTTTCCAGCATCAGCCATGCTTCGTGACGTTTAGCTTTTTCACGGGACAGCAGGGTTTCACCGAAGCCGTCTTCTACCGCATCCAGAGCTACGTCAACTTCATCACCAACCTGGATTTCAATTTCACCCTGGGCGTTTTTAAACTGTTCTACCGGAATGGCAGATTCAGATTTCAGGCCGGCATCAACCAGGACTACGTCCTTGTCAATAGCAACGACAACGCCACGAACAATGGAACCCGGGCGGGTTTCGATTTCTTTCAGGGATTCTTCAAAGAGTTGAGCAAAAGATTCAGTCATGTTGATAATCTTTGGGTTTTCAAATTTAACGTCCACCTGACATCCTGCCCGATGGGGTTGTTTCACATCCCCGAGGCATCCTTGCGGCGGGGTAAGAATATAATCAGGCCAATTGAGGCAATATCTGACGAACATACGTCAGAGCCTGCTTGACCACTTCGTCCAGCGTCATGTGCGTGGAATCGAGCACCAATGCATCCGGTGCTGGCACCAAGGGTGCAACCGAACGGTTACGATCGCGATCGTCACGCTCTTTAATCTCGGACAAAAGACGTTCAAAGTTAACATTAAAGCCTTTCGCCTGCAACTGGAGCATGCGACGTTTCGCGCGTTCCTCTGCACTGGCATCCAGAAATATCTTCACCGGCGCATCAGGAAAAACCACTGTTCCCATGTCGCGGCCATCGGCAATCAGCCCTGGCGCATCGCGAAACGCACGCTGGCGGCGCAATAACGCTTCACGTACCCGTGGGAACACCGCCGCCTGCGACGCAGTATTGCCAACCTCCTGAGTGCGAATCTCATTGCTGACATCTTCGCCTTCAAGAATCACTTTAAGTTGCCCCTCTTCCGGCACAAATTGCACATCCAGGTGCGATGCTATCGGCACTAACGCCTCTTCAGACGTGATATCGACCTGGTGGTGTAACGCCGCTAACGCCAGCACGCGATAAATCGCGCCGGAATCCAGCAGATTCCATTGCAGTGCATTAGCCAGCGCTTTACACAAGGTCCCCTTGCCAGCGCCACCGGGCCCGTCGACCGTAATTACCGGTGCAGTCACCGCCATTTCTCACTCCTTTAAAACTGGGAAATCGCCTGTCATTGCAGACAATATTCATGCAGATAATACATGTCGCCATTATACCTTGCTGTGGCAGCAAGCGTGAGATTAAAGGCTTATTACTGCAGAAAATCGGGCAAATATTGTGATACCCAGAGTATAACGCTAAATAATAACGCACAGAGTTCTATCGGCAGATCGGTCCAGCCACTCTGTGCGTCAATGCATTAGCCGTGTTGGCTCAAACGTTCCAGTTGCTGGAAATAATCCGGGAACGTTTTGGCAGTACATTTAGGGTCAAGGATAGTGACAGGCGTATCTGATAACGCCACCAGAGAGAAACACATAGCCATACGGTGGTCATTGTAGGTTCCGATTTCTGCGGCCTTTAGCTGCTTCGGCGGCGTAATACGAATGTAGTCATGCCCCTCTTCCACTTCGGCACCGACTTTACGCAATTCTGTCGCCATCGCCGCCAGACGATCGGTTTCTTTTACGCGCCAGTTGTAAATATTACGCAGCGTCGTTGTTCCCCCTTCAGCGAACAACGCAGCGGTAGCAATGGTCATCGCCGCATCCGGAATCTGGTTCATGTCCATATCAATCGCATGCAACTCACCACGCTGGCATTCAATATAATCATCACCCCAACGAACCTGCGCGCCCATTTTCTCCAGCACATCGGCAAAACGGATGTCCCCCTGCACGCTGTTGCGACCAACACCAGTCACACGCACCGTTCCGCCCCGAATAGCGGCAGCGGCCAGGAAATAGGAAGCCGACGAGGCATCGCCTTCCACCAGATAATGCCCTGGTGACTGATAATGCTGATTACCGGCAACCACAAACGTCTGGTAATTATTATTGGTAACCGCAATACCAAAGGTTTGCATCATATGCAGGGTAATGTCGATATAAGGCTTGGAAACCAGATCACCCTTGATAGTGATCTGCGTATCCTGTGCTGCCAGCGGTGCCGTCATCAGCAGAGCGGTCAGAAACTGGCTTGATACAGAGCCGTCTACGCTAATTTCGCCACCCTGAAAGCCCCCCTGCAAACGCAATGGCGGGTAGTTTTCCTGCTCCAGATAATCGATACGAGCGCCACCCTGACGTAACGCATCCACCAGATGGCCGATCGGCCGCTCTTTCATGCGCGGCTCACCAGTCAGTACGATATCGCCCTCTGTCAGGCATAGCGCTGCCGCCAGTGGACGCATCGCCGTTCCTGCATTTCCCAAAAACAACTCCAGTGGTGCAGACGCAGTGAACGCACCGCCCAGCCCCACAATGTCACACTCCGTGCGACTGGCAGACAAATGATATTCAACGCCCAGAGCACTCAGGGCGTTGAGCATATGGCGCACATCATCACTATCCAGCAGATTAGTCAGCCGCGTTGTCCCTTTCGCCAACGCCGCTAACAGCAAAGCGCGGTTAGACACACTTTTAGAACCCGGCAAATTAATGGTGCCGTCAATTAATGAGATCGGTTGTAGGGTCAGGGATTCCTGCATGTGAAACATGTTCTCCAAAAGTTTACATAAAAACCCCGGCCAGATAACCGGGGTTTTAAATAAAAAACAGCACGCTATCGCGCTCTATTTATTACGTTTTATCACGTTATCAGCCGTGACGGCGCTCGAAGTCTGCCATGAACTCAGTCAGTGCTTCTACACCACTCAGCGGCATAGCATTGTAGATAGATGCACGCATCCCGCCCACAACACGATGGCCTTTCAGCGCATGCAACCCGGCAGCCTGAGCTTCCTGCAGGAATACCGGATCCAACGCGGCATCGGCCAACTGGAATGGCACGTTCATACGCGAACGGCAGCCCGGGACAACATCATTACGATAAAAATCGCTGCCATCAATGGTGGAATACAGCAGATCGGCCTTGGCCTGATTGCGTTTCTCCATCTCCAACAGGCCACCCTGCTCTTTCAGCCACTTGAACACCATACCAGACAGATACCAGGCAAATGTCGGCGGCGTGTTAAACATGGAGTCGTTATCAGCCAGAATTTTGTAATCCAGAATCGACGGCAATTCACGGCGAGCCTTGCCGAGCAGGTCATCCCGCACAATCACCAGCGTCAGGCCAGCTGGCCCCACGTTTTTCTGTGCACCGGCATAAATGACGCCGTAACGACTCACATCCAGCGGACGCGACAAAATACTGGAAGAGTAGTCCGCCACCACAATTTTATCGCCGAAATCCGGCTCTTCTTCGATGGCCAGACCGTCGATAGTTTCATTCGGGCAGTAGTGCACGTAAGCAGCGTCATCCGACAGCGCCCATTCGCTCATCGGTTTAACACCGCGCAAACCATCAACGCGGGTTTTCACGTCAATAACGGTGGGTGAGATATATTTCTCAGCTTCTTTAACCGCGCTGTGCGCCCAGTACCCGCCATCAATATAATCCGCGTGGGTTTTCTCCCCCAACAGATTGAGCGGAACCGCCGCAAACTGGGCACGGGCACCACCATGACAGAACAATACCTTGTAATTCGAGGGGATTTTCAGCAAATCACGCAAATCCTGTTCAGATTCGCTGGCCACCTGCATGAATTCTTTGCTGCGGTGGCTGATCTCCATTACCGAGGTACCCAAACCGTGCCAGTTGCACAGTTCTTGTTCTGCTCGACGTAATACTTCTACCGGTAACATGGCCGGACCAGCACTAAAATTAAAAACCTGAGTCATTTCCCTTCACCACATATCAATAGCGACCTGTCTACGTCGCATCAGTTTACCTTGCTATCGGTTTTATCATTCGTCTTTCTTGCCTGCAACGCTTATTGCCCTGATGTCTGAAAACTTGCGTACTCCCCCGCCAGTTACGGTTTATGTTACGTCAACGTTGCATCGTCATCGGGAAGCGCCGCGCAATACACAACATGCGGGATAGAGTCAGTACACAAAACCACGTATGATGCAGCCTCCTCATCACATATTCAGGTTCGAACCATGACCCAAACGTTTATCCCAGGCAAAGACGCCGCCCTGGAAGATTCCATCGCCCGTTTTCAACAACAACTCCTCGACCTGGGGTTTAACATCGAAGAAGCCTCCTGGCTGAACCCGGTGCCCAACGTCTGGTCGGTACATATTCGCGACCGCGACTGCGCACTGTGTTTCACCAATGGCAAAGGCGCTACCCGAAAAGCGGCGCTGGCTTCCGCATTGGGTGAGTACTTCGAACGACTGTCCACCAACTACTTTTTTGCCGACTTCTATCTGGGAAAACACATCGCCGAAGGTGACTTCGTGCATTACCCTGACGAGAAGTGGTTCCCGCTTCCTGAAGATGAAAGCCTGCCGGAAGGCATTCTGGATGCTCGTCTGCATGCTTTCTACGACCCTGAGCAGCAACTGGTCGCCAGCGATCTTATCGATCTGCAATCTGGCAACCACGAGCGCGGCATCTGCGCCCTGCCGTTTACCCGCCAGTCGGACCAGCAGACGGTTTACATCCCGATGAACATCATCGGTAATTTGTACGTGTCGAACGGCATGTCGGCCGGTAATACCCGCAATGAAGCGCGTGTTCAGGGGCTGTCAGAAGTATTCGAACGTTATGTGAAAAACCGGATTATCGCCGAATCCATCAGCCTGCCGTCGATCCCGGCGGAGGTGTTATCACGTTATCCAGGCGTGGTGGAAGCCATTGCCACACTGGAGCAAGAAGGCTTTCCAATATTTGCCTATGATGCTTCGCTCGGTGGTCAGTACCCGGTTATCTGTGTCGTGCTGTTCAACCCGGCGAATGGCACCTGTTTTGCATCGTTCGGCGCGCATCCAGATTTTGGCGTAGCGCTTGAGAGAACGGTGACCGAATTGCTTCAGGGCCGTGGACTGAAAGATCTGGACGTGTTCACACCGCCGACATTCGATAATGAGGAAGTTGCCGAACACACCAATCTGGAAACCCATTTTATCGATTCCAGCGGTCTTATCTCCTGGGATTTGTTTAAAACCCAGTCAGATTATGACTTCGCCGATTGGAATTTCAGCGGTACTACCGAGCAAGAGTTCGCGACACTGATGGCCATCTTCAATAAGGAAGATAAAGAAGTTTACATCGCGGATTATGAGCATCTCTCAGTGTATGCCTGCCGTATTCTGGTGCCGGGCATGTCGGATATCTATCCGGCAGAAGACCTGCTGTTAGCAAACAACAGTATGGGAGCACATCTGCGCGAAACACTACTGTCCTTGCCGGATAGTCAGTGGGAAAAAGAAGACTATCTGGCATTACTGCAGCAGTTGGACGATGAAGGCCTGGATGATTTTACCCGTGTGCGCGAATTGTTGGGGATAGCAACCGGTAAAGATAACGGCTGGTTCACATTGCGTATTGGCGAGCTGAAATCCATGCTGGCACTGGCAGGCGGCGATCTGGAGCAAGCACTGAGCTGGGCCGAATGGTCACTGGATTTCAACCAGTCAGTCTTCTCTGCGGCGCGCGGTAATTATTACCGTTGCCTGCAAACACTGCTTCAACTGGCGCTGGAGCCTGAACGCGACCCTGCTCAGTACTACGATGCCTTTGTCCGTATGTACGGCCGGGATGCCGTCGATGCCGCCAGCGCAGCGATTGCCGGTGAGCAATGCTTCTATGGCTTATTCACCGTTGATGCCGATTTGAAAGCACTGCCCGCTCATCAGTCCCTACTGGCAGCCTATGAAAAATTGCAGCGCGCTAAGCGTGCACACTGGCAGGTGAAGTAAGCGTTATCTCAGCAGACCGGATGACGCTATCGTTATCCGGTTGCTGTTTGCGACACAGACCACTGCGTATCAGACAGACTATGCGTTTACGCCCACAAGTTGACTTGCAAAACAACGCACTCACATGTTGAACAACACCACGAATGGGTATGCAAATCGAAGCCTACTGGCCAGGCAAGTAAGCGCACCGACACCATTGCAACGTGCGTAATGACAGGGATATGACCTACTTCTATACCGGTTCATCAGCCCTGCAGATCTGTAGTCGCCCAATATACCGATTAACCACAGATTATTTATGGTTAATTTAAAGTACACCGAAATGACTTTTATAAATTCGCTATTGTTATCGAATGGTAAATAGCAAATTAAATAATATAAATTTGGAAGATGATATCACTACAAAGACTTATTTTATTTAACGTCACGCGGACTAATTTCAACTCACAATTCAACTGTTTTGATAATTTTTAAAAAAATTTTCTACATATAAAACAATAGGATATAAGCAAAATCACCCAAAACCCTCCTCCTGATCAGCCTAATAAATTCCAGCGGTATGATCCACGTCAAATTATGGCGAATAACCCTTTGTTAGTATCTCACCGTAGATAATTTTTAAGAGAGAGTTAGTGTGAAAGCTGACAACCCCTTCACCTTGTTATTACCACCAGCGATGGCGAAAGTCGCAGAAGATGCCGGTGTGTATAAAGCAACAAAACAACCGCTTACTACGTTTTTCCTGGCGATCACTGCTGGCGTATTTATTTCAATCGCATTCGTTTTTTATATCACGGCTACCACCGGTTCCTCGTCCATGCCGTATGGGATGGCTAAACTGGTCGGGGGTATCTGCTTCTCCCTGGGATTGATGCTGGTGGTTGTCTGCGGTGCTGATTTATTCACATCGACAGTGCTGATTGTTATCGCTAAAGCCAGCGGGCGTATTACCTGGAAACAGCTAGGATTAAACTGGCTCAATGTCTATGTCGGCAACCTGATTGGCGCGTTGTTTTTCGTTGCGTTGATGTGGTTTTCCGGTGAGCACATGGTGGCAAATGGCGCCTGGGGCCTGAATGTACTGCAAACGGCTAATCACAAACTGGAACATACGTTCGTTGAAGCGTTATGTCTTGGGATACTGGCAAACCTGATGGTCTGCCTGGCTGTTTGGATGAGCTATTCTGGCCGGACACTGACTGACAAAATGCTGGCAATGATTCTGCCTGTCGCGATGTTCGTCGCCAGCGGCTTCGAGCACAGTATCGCCAACATGTTCATGATCCCGATGGGGATTGTGGTTAAGAACTTCGCTCCAGAAACTTTCTGGCACGCCATCAGCATGACGCCGGGCCAGTTTGAACACTTGACCATCAGCAACTTTATTGTCGATAACCTGATTCCTGTCACGATCGGCAACATTATTGGTGGTGGACTGCTGGTAGGCTTGACCTATTGGGTCATTTATTTGCGCGGTGGGGATCAGCACTAAGCTGCTGTCGGCCGCAACGTCGGGTTATAAAAATCCAAATCAAAGGTAGGTGTAATATGACCGAACTTAATCAGAAACTCGCCCAGGCTTGGGAAGGTTTTAGCAAAGGCGAATGGCAGAATGGCGTCAACGTACGTGACTTCATTCAGAAAAACTACGCGCCGTATGAAGGTGACGAATCATTTTTGGCTGGTGCTACCCCAGCAACGACTAAACTGTGGGATGCCGTTATGGAAGGCATCAAACAGGAAAACCGCACCCATGCGCCGGTTGATTTCGATACCGACGTTGCTGCCACCATCACCTCTCACGATGCTGGCTATATCAACAAGAGCCTGGAAAAAATCGTCGGTCTGCAAACAGACGCTCCGCTGAAACGTGCACTGATTCCGTTCGGCGGTATCAAAATGGTTGAAGGCTCCTGTAAGGTTTATGGCCGTGAACTGGACCCGCAGCTGAAAAAAATCTTCACCGAATACCGTAAAACCCACAACCAGGGTGTATTCGATGTTTACACGCCGGATATCCTGCGCTGCCGTAAGTCTGGCGTATTGACTGGTCTGCCTGATGCTTATGGCCGTGGTCGTATCATCGGTGACTACCGTCGTGTTGCTCTGTACGGTATCGACTATCTGATGGCGGACAAATTCGCTCAGTTCACTTCCCTGCAGTCCAAACTGGAAAACGGCGAAGATCTGGAAGCGACTATCCGTCTGCGTGAAGAAATCGCTGACCAGCACCACGCTCTGTCACAAATCAAAGAGATGGCGGCGAAGTATGGCTGCGATATCGCTGGCCCGGCAACCAACGCCAAAGAAGCGGTTCAGTGGACTTACTTCGGCTATCTGGCTGCGGTGAAATCTCAGAACGGCGCGGCGATGTCCTTTGGTCGTGTGTCTACGTTCCTGGATGTCTACATCGAGCGCGATCTGAAAGCAGGCAAAATCACCGAGCAAGACGCTCAGGAATTGATCGACCACCTAGTGATGAAACTGCGTATGGTGCGTTTCCTGCGTACCCCTGAATACGATGAACTGTTCTCCGGTGACCCGATTTGGGCAACGGAGTCTCTGGCTGGTATGGGTCTGGATGGCCGTACGCTGGTTACCAAAAACAGCTTCCGTTTCCTGAACACCCTGTACACCATGGGGCCGTCTCCGGAACCGAACATGACCATCCTGTGGTCTGAAAAACTGCCGCTGAACTTCAAGAAATTCGCCGCTAAAGTGTCTATCGATACCTCTTCTCTGCAGTACGAGAACGATGACCTGATGCGTCCGGACTTCAACAACGACGATTATGCTATCGCTTGCTGTGTAAGCCCGATGGTTGTCGGTAAACAAATGCAGTTCTTCGGTGCTCGCGCTAACCTGGCGAAAACCATGCTGTACGCAATCAACGGCGGTGTGGACGAAAAACTGAAAATGCAGGTTGGTCCGAAATCCGAACCGATCAAAGGCGATGTACTGAACTTTGACGAAGTGATGGAACGTATGGATCACTTCATGGACTGGCTGGCTAAACAGTACGTCACCGCGCTGAACATCATCCACTACATGCACGACAAATACAGCTACGAAGCGTCGCTGATGGCTCTGCATGACCGTGACGTGTTCCGTACTATGGCATGTGGTATCGCCGGCCTGTCTGTTGCCGCTGACTCCCTGTCTGCCATCAAATACGCTAAAGTCAAACCGGTTCGTGACGAAAATGGTCTGGCCGTTGACTTTGACATCGAAGGCGAATACCCGCAGTTCGGTAACAACGATTCACGCGTTGATGACCTGGCTTGTGACCTGGTTGAACGTTTCATGAAGAAAATTCAGAAACTGAATACCTACCGTGGTGCGACCCCGACTCAGTCCGTACTGACCATCACCTCCAACGTGGTATACGGTAAGAAAACCGGTAACACGCCGGATGGTCGTCGCGCTGGTGCACCGTTCGGACCGGGTGCCAACCCGATGCACGGTCGTGACCAGAAAGGTGCTGTTGCCTCTCTGACCTCCGTCGCTAAACTGCCGTTCGCCTACGCGAAAGATGGTATCTCTTATACCTTCTCTATCGTGCCGAACGCACTGGGTAAAGACGATGACGTGCGTAAAACCAACCTGGCTGGTTTGATGGATGGTTACTTCCACCACGAAGCGTCTATCGAAGGTGGTCAACACCTGAACGTCAACGTAATGAACCGCGAAATGCTGCTCGACGCGATGGAAAACCCGGAAAAATATCCGCAGTTGACCATCCGTGTATCAGGTTACGCCGTTCGCTTTAACTCGCTGACCAAAGAACAGCAGCAAGACGTTATTACCCGTACTTTCACTCAGTCCATGTAATTACATGTCTGTCTGAAAAGGCGTAAACTAAAGGCTCCACATCGGTGGGGCCTTTTTATAACGGGTATCCAGTCCGTTTTCTTTGTGGGCCGCTTAGCGGCGCTAAAGATTTCTTCCGGAAATTTTTTCACCACTCCTGCCGAAATAAATCAGAACCTGTTTTGTCAGCCTGCTCTCATCGGCTGGCAGGCTGACAAAACAGATTCGACGCCGAACACCGTGGTGTAGCCCTCCGTGCTACCCTGTTGTTACTGCGCTCATTGCAGGCCGTTATTTCCCGGCCCAACCTGGAGAAACCTCGCATGTCAGTTATTGGTCGCATTCACTCTTTCGAATCCTGTGGCACCGTAGACGGCCCCGGTATTCGCTTCATCACCTTTTTCCAGGGGTGCTTGATGCGTTGCCTCTACTGCCATAATCGTGATACCTGGGATACCCACGGCGGTAAGGAAATCACGGTGGAAGAGTTGATGAAGGAAGTGGTGACCTATCGCCATTTTATGAATGCGTCCGGCGGCGGTGTAACGGCATCAGGCGGTGAGGCTATTCTGCAAGCTGAATTCGTGCGCGACTGGTTCCGAGCCTGTCATGAGCAAGGGATTAATACCTGTCTGGACACCAACGGTTTTGTACGGCGCTACGACCCAGTAATTGACGAGCTGCTGGATGCCACCGACCTGGTTATGTTGGATCTCAAGCAGCTTAACGACGAGATACACCAAAATCTGGTAGGGGTATCCAATCACCGTACACTGGATTTTGCCCGCTATCTTGCCAAACGCAACCAACGTACCTGGATTCGTTATGTGGTCGTGCCTGGCTGGAGTGATGACGATGCCTCCACTCATTTGCTGGGCGAGTTTACCCAAGGGATGAGTAACATTGAAAAGATAGAGCTATTGCCCTATCACGAATTAGGCAAGCACAAATGGACAGCCATGGGCGAGGAATACAAGCTGGATGGCGTGAAGCCGCCTAAAGCTGACACCATGGATCGCGTGAAGTCCATTTTGGCCAGTTACGGCCACAAAGTGGTGTATTAATCGGTAAACACCATCGTTCAAGACAGGGATAACCCGCCTGCCTTGCTGACCAGCCGGGGTTCACGTCATCTGCTGACGCACTCTGGCTGGCTATCGTCACCCTTTCCCCTTACTCCATTTGCTGGCCCATCGCCCGCAGGCATCACCGTTTTCCTCGTTCGTCACGTGTCACAATCCGAAGCAAGCGCGCACGATAAAAATAAAGCATGATAACGACCATGTGACAGAGAACAGCGCGCCACTCAATGAGACAATCTGGAGAAACTCAGGGCACCGTGTATCATCACACTGTAGGGCATCTACTCGTTACTGATAAGGCGAGAGGTATACGCCACAGAAAAAAGACATTGAACACAATGGACGGCGTTCAATGCGAATTGAACCAGCTTATACCCAAAGTAATCACACCCCAGGACAAACGCTGGCCCACATCGATACTCGTACGACGCGAGAATGGAGTGATACCGCCAGCATGTCTGCAACCTGAATTACGCTGGGTATTTGTGTTTCAGGGACACACTATGCGGCTCGATAAACTGGAAATTCGTTGGCTGAAGCTATTCTGTAAGATTGTTGAGAATAAAGGCATCACCAATGCACAAGACGCCACTGGTCTGAGTCAGCCGGTGCTAAGTCACTACCTGTCACGACTAGAAGATACGCTAGGGCTCATTCTGTGCGAGCGCGGCCGTGGTGGGTTTTCGCTCACCACAGAAGGCGAACTGGTTTATCAGGAAGCGCGTTCGGTTATCGCTACACTGGATGATTTTGCCAATCGACTGGCTCGTATCAAACATGAGCTGATTGGTGAGGTGCGACTGGGCTGCCTGGATAATATTGTCTCACATCCGGAGCGAGCCGTTCCGCTGGCCATACGCCGCTTACTTGAGTTGAGCCCCGATGCATCCATGAACCTCTACGTTAGCGACCATCAGTCGCTGATGGAGCGGCTACGCAACAGTGAACTAGATGTCGTGTTGACCGTACTGCCAGACGATGTGCCACCTGATATTTTCTTCCAGCCAGCCTTTATTGAACACAGTTCATTCTATGCTGCTGCGGAACACGCTGAACGCATTGAACAGGAATGGCGTGACGGCACCCTTAACCCGAAGCGGTTATTGGTTGGCGGCTACGCCATGAACGATATTTGCAAACAACTTGGAGCAGTGGCTAAACAAGGACAACAAAACATTGCCTGTAGCGAGGAAGGTTGCATGCTACTGATTTTAGCCGGCACCCACGTGGGTTTTCTTCCAGACCATTATGCCTCACGCTGGGTACAGGAAGGCATGCTGACGGCCATTGCGCCGGAAAACCTGCAACTTAACAGTATTTTTTATCTGGTGCGCAACGCCAGACAGCGATTAAGCCCGGTGGCTGAAGTCCTGTGGAACAACATTGCCGAAATCGGGCGACTCTCGCCAGCATATCGTCGACACCGACTGTAAGTCAGTCGGCACGGCTGTAACCTCATACCGCCAGTGGTCGGGGGTGATGGTCGGCTTTTTTCAGCAGAATAATCAAATACCCCAGAGAGACCGCTGCAATCAGCACAAACAGTAACTTGTCGGAATAGGTCTGCATCAGCATGGCGGCAAGGCTCGGTCCGCACAGGCTGCCAATAGTATAGCTAAGCAGTAGTGCCTGATTCATGGCGACCAGCTCATTGGGTGCCACCTTCTCGCAAGCCCACGACATTGCGACCGGATAAAGCGTAAACCCGGCAGCACCAAGCAGAAACAGTGACGACGCCATGCTATACCGCCCCGGAAGCAGTATCGCCAGCGAACCAAGGATCACGGCAAACACCAGCACCCGCAGCACCAGCAATCTACCGTAGCGATCCGCCATCCGCCCGACGGGCCATTGCCCGAGAATGCCCGCGCTGATTAATAACGCCATCCAGTAACCGACACTGGCGTCACTCATCCCCTGATGAGCCAGATACAACGGCATCAAGCCGTACAACGATCCCAGAATGATCCCGGAAATGACACACCCTTGAATCCCCAGCCGGGCGGTACGATAGCGTAGCATCCGCCAGACGTTGACACGGTGCGTAACGGGTTGAGGGGGCGGGATGCGGGCAAACAGTAAGGGCAGAGCAGCCAGCAGCACCAACGCCACCAGCCAGGGTAGGATATTTAACAGTGCGGTAGACACCATACTCAGGAGCAGTTGCCCAACAACGCTGCCCAAATAGTAGGCCATCATGTACGCAGCCAGCAATTGCCCTCGATTGAGCGCATTACCGCTGCACAACAGCGCACTTTCTACGACAACCCAAATGAGCGCACAGGCAATCCCGGCAACAAAACGCCACAGAATCCAACTCCCGATGTCCGGCGATAATGCTAACGCCGCCGTCGCCCCGGCAAACATCAGTACGGCCAGGTAATAACTGCGATTAAAACCGCCGTATCGAATTAGCCTGCCTGCCACCAACGTACCGACCAAATTCCCACTGAAATAGGCTGACCCTACAACGCCTACCTGCCAGACCGGCAATTGACGATCATTAAGCCATAACGGCACCAGCGTATTTAACACTGCCAGACAAACAGTAAGCAGCAACAGCCCACAGAGCAACAGCAGAACCGGGCGTGTATAGGTTGACATGGAAAGGCAAACCGAAAAGAGAGGATATTTTGCGCGCATCATGCCACTGGCAATGGCAAAGTCAATCGCCTTCTCACCGGCTGTCGCACATTTTGTCCATGCGTCCCGATTGCTGGCCGATGCGGTGCCTTGGCGGGCATCTCAGCGCCGGGCTACGCGTTTCCACTCCAGGTTATTACCGAACCACTCCGCCAGAAAATCCACCAGCGCTCGCAACGCAGGCGACATTCTCTCGCGCGAGTGATACACCGCGTAAATATCCAACTCTTGCGGCTGTGATTCCGGAAATAGGGCAATCAGTCGTTTACTGGTGATCAGATCGGTAACGGAATAGACCGGTTGTAAACTCACTCCGGCACCATTTAACGCCGCCTCCAGCAGCACCAGCGAATCATTGGCGCTGAAACTACCGCTGACCGGTACCGCTATAACATCGCCTTTACGAGTAAACTGCCACAGGCTCTTACCGAAGAACGAATAGGTCAGGCAATTATGTACGGCCAGATCTTCCACGCGCTGGGGCGTACCGTGCGCAGCCAAATACGAAGGTGACGCACACACGATCGATGGGCAGCCTCCCAACCGACGGGCAATTAACCCCGAATCTAGCTGATTGGTAATGCGAATCGCCAGGTCGATGCGTTCTTCAATCAGATTCAGAGTATGGCTTGCGACCTGCAGGTCAACTGCCGTTTTGGGATAACGCAGCAGATATGCCGTAATGGCTGCAACCAACGTCGCCTGCGCCAGTGACGGAGAACAGGTCAGCCGCAGTAAGCCCGAGGGCTCCTTCCTGCCTTTGGCTGGCATATCGAGTTTGTGCGATACAGCCAACAACTCACGACAGTGCTGCAACACCGTTTCGCCCTCATGGGTCAGACTCAATTGTCGGGTACTGCGATGCAATAATCGGGCCTCAGCCCAGCGCTCCATTTCAGCCAGATACCGGGTCACCATCGCGCGGGACATCTCCAGCGCGTCGGCAGCCCCAGTCAGGCTACCTTGTTCGGTGATGGTGACAAATACCTGAGCGGCGGTGATTCTATCCATTATTTGTCCGATTTATGCAACAAAGAAGACCGAAAGCGAGGATTTTTCTTTATAAAAATGAAATTTATCATGATGTCCTCTCATTCAGGAAGGAGTATTCCCATGTTAAAACGCACCCTGCTTGCCACGCTGTTAGCGTCTATGGCATTTTCCGCTTCCGCAGCATTAAAAATGGAAGTCTATAACCCTGGAGAAAAATCCCTTTTCCCAGTGTCGTCTGAAATCATCACCGGGGACCATGATGCCTTACTTATTGATGCCCAGTTTCAGCGTAACGACGCCGAGAATCTGGTGGCAAAGATCCGCGCTACCGGAAAAAAACTGAAGACTATCTACATCAGCCATCATGATCCGGATTTCTATTTTGGTCTGGATGTCTTGAAAGCAGCCTTCCCTTATGCACAGATTGTGGCCACACCACAAACTATCGCGGCCATCAATGCGACCAAAGACAAGAAAGTCGCTTACTGGGGCCCCATCCTGAAAGAAAATGCACCGAAGCAGGTCGTCATTCCGCAGCCCCTGACCACCGATCACCTGACGCTTGAAGGCAGCAATATCGATATCATGGGTCTGAAAGGCGCAACGCCGGACCGAACCTTTGTCTGGATCCCGGCACTGAAAACTGTTGTCGGCGGCGTGCAAACCTCGGCCAATATTCATGTGTGGGTCGCAGATACCCAAACTATCGCCTCACGTCAGGCGTGGTTGAGCGATCTGGATACTATCGATAAGCTCAAACCCACCACAGTCGTACCCGGTCACTACCTGCCGAACAAAGATGGCACATCGCCCTGGTCACTACAGAATGTGAGCTTTACCCGGAATTACCTGAAAACCTTCGAGAAAAATATTCCATTGTCAGCAAATAGCACTGCGTTGGTTGACGCAATGAAACACGCTTACCCGGACCTTGGTGAAGCCGCATCGCTGGAATTGAGCGCCAAGGTCATCAAAGGCGAAATGCAGTGGCCTTAATATTCGCCTGATAGTATCCGAGGTTGCGGCAACTCAGCTTGCCTTGATGCCGGGCGGTGACGGACTTTTCTTTCAGGTTTGCGATCTATGATCGCAGAACCGGAAGGATAAAATGACGCCACCGCCTGCTAACTCTCAGGAAATAGACAATAATTAAGCTAGAGCGTCACACAGGTAGTCATAGCAGGCCACTCTGGCAATTGCTCGGGAAGGTTTGTGGCGCGATAACCAGTCTCTTTCCCTTTGCTGATGTGCCCTACCTATCGGGCAACATACGGAGCGTATGAATGAACAGGCTACACTACATATTCGATCCTCTGTGCGGTTGGTGTTACGCCGCAGCGCCGTTAATCCATGCAGCTCGCAAAATTGAAGGGCTGCCTGTTGTGCTGCATGCTGGTGGTATGATGACCGGACCGAACCGGCGGCGCATCACGCCGGAATGGCGGGATTA
The DNA here is from genome assembly GCF_000406165.1 of Dickeya zeae NCPPB 2538. Lineage (NCBI taxonomy): Bacteria > Pseudomonadati > Pseudomonadota > Gammaproteobacteria > Enterobacterales > Pectobacteriaceae > Dickeya > Dickeya zeae. The sequence goes on from NZ_CM001977.1 coordinate 2,416,554, forward strand.
CGTTCAGCCGCACGATCGTCGCATTGCTCAAATGAGCGGACAGCCATTCGGTGATGGTTATTTCAATGGACTACTGTGGGATGTCACCGCCACGCTGGATTCAGAACCCCCCACAACGGCGATTCTGGCAGCCGAGGAGCTCGGTGGCAGGGGGATTGATTTACTCGAGCGTTTGCAACGCGCCCATTATGTTGAAGGACTGTGCATCTCCGAAACATCGGTACTACTGAAAATGGCGGTGGAAATCGGTTTGCCGCTGGAAGACTTTGAAAACGCCTGCATACACTGGCGTGGTTTACCCACTCGTAAACACATTGAGGAAAGCCGCCAGTGGCTAACCCAATCAGGCGGTGCCGGTTTCCCGACGGTAGTTTTCGCAGTAGACGATATTTTTACCACGTTGAATATCGCGCCCTGGCTAGGACGAGCAGACGACTGGCATAACTACCTGCTCAAACTGGTAGAAGAGAATCAATAGCCCACCTTCAACCCGCTATTTCATGACCAATGCCATCAGAAACAGCGGGTTGCCCCAGCCCAGGCGAGGCATCTGATTTTTCTTTTTTCGCCGGGCACGATATGGGATGGTAGTCCTTTCATCAGAAAAGCACACAGGGCGACCCTCATGATTCGAGTTCATCATCTCAATACCTCGCGCTCGCAGCGGATTTTATGGCTTCTGGAAGAGTTGGATGTCCCGTATGAGGTGGTCAATTACCAGCGCAATAAAACCACGATGCGCGCACCGGCCTCGTTACGCGATATTCATCCGCTGGGGAAAGCGCCGATCATTGAACACGATGGCAAGGTTCTCGCAGAAACGGGACTGATTCTGGAATATCTGGTTGCGACATTTGGCCCGCATCTGGCACCGCCCGCTGATAGCCCGGATTTCTGGCGTTACCGTTACTGGATGCACTACGCAGAGGGCTCGTTAATGTCGGCCATGTTACTCAAACTGGTGGCGTACAAGATGGGTCCGTTCGGCTGGCCAATCCGCAATATGGTCAATACCCAGTGCAACCTGCATTACGATTTTCTGGAACAAGAAGCGGCAACCTCTCGCTGGCTGGCCGGTGATGCTTTTTCAGCAGCGGATATCATGATGGGATTCCCATTGGATATTGCCGCTCAACGCGGCTGGATCTCACCTTCCCGCCCTCATCTGTGGCGTTTACTGGAAGCAATGCGGGCACGACCTGCCTGGCAGCGAGCTGCTCAATACGGATAAAGTATTCAACAGACACTATACACATCAATCCCCCCACTACTCACAGAGTGAGCCGGGGGATATTACTCAATGCGGATTAATAAAAAAGCGACTTCTCCTTCTGGATTAACTGAAAACGCCCCTGCCAGTCCTGCAAGGTAATGTGTGTCAAGCGAGCCACGCCCTGATAGAACGGATGGCAGCAATGGCGTTCCAGTAAATCCAGATAACGCATCGCCCACGGTAGCAAATGTTCACTAAGCAGTTCCGGCAGGTTGTCTGGCTGATTTTCCGCACACCACGCGGCCAGCATCAGCATCAACCCAATGTGGTCTTCCGGTTCATGGCGATCACAACGCGGCTCAATACCCAACTCCCGCAGCCAGCGCCGCAGCGCCAGTGTCGAATCACCAAACAACACGTTTTGCCTGTCAAGGTATACCGACCCCCAGGGGGGTACGGGCATGCCTTCATCACCACTGAGCCATCGCTTCCAGGCAAGCGATAACCGCTCATCGTAACCGGGTTGTAACCCGCTATGAATTTGTCGGGCAACAATGGCAATATCGGCCTGGTTACCACACGGCCATGTCTGCTGCCACGCGGAGTGCCTCAACCTTTCAATCAACGCGACATTGTGTTCATCATCAGGTGCATAATAGAGTAGCGCACCCAGTAAGCGCCCGGTCAGACTAACAATATGTCGTGGCATAAATCACCTCGCTGGCTCAATCCTCAGGAGTTTTCCCCTTGTTCTCATCGTGCTGCCCTTGCCTTTCTTCTTTTGAAAGCCACTCGGTCAGTGCAATGACAAAAAACTTAGAACCCGATGAGCCTACGCTCCATAAGAGGATGCCTGAATCCTCTAATCAACGTCGTGATCGGCACGGAATCAGACAATTCCACACCACGTCATCATGCCAGGATGAATTTCAAAAGATAAAAAAAGCGCCCCGAAGGGCGCTTTAATGAGAACGTTGAAATAGGCGAGGGTTAGCCAATAAACTGCGCACCGTTCATGTACGGACGCAGCACTTCTGGCACTTCGATCCGGCCGTCGGCTTGCTGATAATTTTCCAGCACCGCCACCAGCGCACGCCCAACCGCCAGACCAGAGCCGTTCAGGGTATGTACCAGCCGGGTTTTCTTATCACCTTTGCTGCGGCAACGCGCTAGCATACGGCGGGCCTGAAAATCCCCACAGTTGGAACAGGAGGAAATTTCACGGTAAGTATTCTGCGCCGGCAGCCAGACTTCCAGATCGTAGGTTTTGCAAGCACCAAAGCCCATGTCGCCGCTACACAGCAATACTTTGCGGTAAGGAAGTTTCAGCAGTTGCAGCACTTTTTCTGCATGACCAGTCAGTTCTTCCAGCGCCTGCATAGAGTCTTCGGGGCGGACAATCTGCACCATTTCCACTTTATCAAACTGGTGTACACGTATCAGACCACGCATATCCCGGCCATACGACCCGGCCTCAGAGCGGAAACACGGTGTATGTGCGGTCATTTTGATCGGCAGAGATTCTTCATCCAGAATTTCATCACGCACCAGGTTGGTCAGTGGGACTTCCGCTGTTGGGATCAACGCATAGTTGCTGCTGTCCGCTTCTTCTTCCAGCGGGCGAGTATGGAACAAATCCTCTTTAAACTTAGGCAACTGCCCCGTGCCATACAACGTGGCATGGTTAACCAGATAAGGAACATACGCTTCTTCATAGCCATGCTCAGCGGTATGCAAGTTAAGCATGAACTGCGCTAGCGCACGATGTAACCGGGCAATCTGACCCCTCATCACCGAAAAACGAGACCCCGTCAGTTTTACCCCGAGCGCCATGCTCAGGCCGCCGGTCAGCTCCCCTAAATCGACATGGTCACGCACCGGAAAATCAAACCGACGTGGTTCACCCCAACGCATGACTTCCTGATTTTCAGAATCATCTTTACCCAACGGTACACAGTCATCCGGCATATTGGGAATAGTCAGTGCAATACTCTGGATCTCATTCTGAATCTGTTCCAGCTCAACTTTAGCAGCATCCAGTCTTTCACCCAGCGTATTCACTTCTCGGCGCAATGGCTCAATATCTTCCCCACGCGACTTGGCCGCTCCGATCTCTTTCGATCGGGAGTTACGTTCTGCCTGCAAATTTTCTGTTTCGACCTGAAGCACTTTGCGGCGTTCTTCTAGTTTACGCAGTGCTTCCACATCCAGTTTAAAATTTCGGCGAGCCAGTAATTTTTCGGCAACTGCGTCTAGCTCATTACGCAGCAAGTTGGGATCGAGCATGCTAGTCCTGTGCTTGTATTATTAAGGGGATATAGATAATGCAGGGTGCCGGTGGCGGCCCCCTGCAGCAGAAAATCTCGCAATAACCTTACCGCAACGTTAATGCTAGCGGTAGCGTTTTGTCGGGCTATTTTGATCCTGAGCAGCGAGCCAGGCCAGCTTTTCACCAATCTTGCCCTCTAAACCACGAGAAGTCGGCTGGTAATAGCGTGTTTCTGCCATTTCAGGGGGAAAATACACTTCGCCAGCGGCGTAAGCGTTAACTTCATCATGCGCGTAGCGGTACTCTGCACCCAGCCCCATCTCTTTCATCAGGCGGGTGGGCGCATTGCGTAAATGCTCCGGCACATCGTAATCCGGTTTTTCTCGGGCATCACGCATCGCCGATTTAAACGCGGTATACACGGCGTTACTTTTCGGCGCACACGCCAGATACACTATCGCCTGAGCGATAGCCCGCTCGCCTTCTGCCGGGCCGACCCGAGTGAAACAATCCCAGGCGGCTATCGCCACCTGCATGGCCCGCGGGTCGGCATTACCGACATCCTCGGATGCAATCGCCAACAGACGCCGGGCAACGTATAACGGATCACCGCCAGCGGTAATAATACGGGCATACCAATACAACGCGGCATCCGGTGCCGAACCACGAACCGATTTATGCAATGCTGAAATCAGGTCGTAATAACGATCGCCTTTGTTGTCAAAACGAGCGCTGCGTTCGCCAGAAACTTCTTTCAGTAATTCCAGCGTCAGCAGGCGACGGCCGGTGGCATCGACTTCAGCCATATCCGCCATCATTTCCAGCAGATTCAACGAACGGCGAGCGTCGCCGTTAACCAGTTCAGCCAGCAAGCGGCGGGTTTCATCCGGCAGAACAATCTGCTGCCCACCCAATCCGCGCGCTTTGTCCTGTAACGCCTGCAACAGTACCTGCTCAATATCGTCGACACTCAATGCTTTGAGCAGATAAACACGTGCGCGAGACAATAACGCCGAATTGAGTTCGAACGATGGGTTTTCCGTGGTAGCACCAATAAATGTGATGGTGCCATCTTCGATATGCGGTAAAAAGGCATCCTGCTGACTTTTGTTAAACCGGTGCACTTCATCCACAAACAGGATGGTACGCCGTCCGGCATCACGGTTCTGACGAGCCCGTTCAATCGCCTCGCGAATCTCCTTGATACCCGACGTTACTGCAGAAATACGCTCGACATCAGCCTGACCGTAATGACCAATCAACTCAGCCAGCGTCGTCTTCCCGGTGCCTGGCGGTCCCCACAGAATCATGGAGTGAAGCTGCCCGGCTTCAATCGCACGCGGCAACGGTTTACCTGGCCCCAACAGGTGCTGCTGGCCAATATACTGTGCCAGAGTAACCGGCCGCATTCTCGCGGCCAGTGGCTGAAACTGTTGGCTGGAAAAGTCGAGGGACAGGTTACTCACACACGCCTCACTGACGCTGGTCGTCCACCGCTACGCCTTTCGGCGGCGTAAAACGAAACTTCGCGGCATCCACATCGCCATTCTGCTGGTTCTTCAACGTATAGGCACTGCGCTGCCCATCCTGTTCGGTGGCGGTAAAACCATGAATCGTGCCATCGCTGCTCACGTTGATAGAAAACCGCTTGAGGTTACCGCTCGCCACCCGGGGGGTCAGATCAAACTCATCCCCTTTCTGACTCACGTTATATTTGCCCCAGTCTTTCGGGTCGTTACGAGTAATCAGAATAAACGGTGTATTACCTGTCGCGTCTTTCACCCAAGTTGCCGTGACTTGTTCCACGAAAGGGTTATAAAACCATAACGTTTTGCCGTCAGACACCAGCGTGCTTTCATCCGGTGACGTGGTTTTCCAGTTGAACAGATTCGGGCGTTTTACCCATAGTTCACCGGCCCCTTCTTGCACTGCCGCACCATCATCCGTCGTGACTTTCTGCGCAAAGCTGGCATGAAAGCTATTCACTTTGCTAAGACGGCTCTGCAAATCACTGGCAGCATCAGCATAGACTGCGCTGGAAACCAGACTGGTGAGCAAACAGCCCGTTATCAACCCTATTTTTATCATACAAAAAATCCTTTGCGTGTTCTTACCGCGACTGCGGCTAACCACAGGCGTCGCGCTCAACCGAACGCGACTCGGCTGGGCGCTACTGTATCCCAGCCGGAAGCGGCATGACAGACGAATTATCTGTTATCTACGACATTTTACGCTTCTTTGCAGGACGGGTGCAGGAAGCGACATCACCACTGAACATTACTCCATCGGTGGTGGAGCCAGCACCTCACGGTTACCATTATGGCCGGGGCTGCTGACTATCCCCTGCATTTCCATCTGCTCGACGATACGCGCTGCGCGGTTATAACCGATGCGGAACTGGCGCTGTACCCCAGAAATTGAAGCCCGCCGTTTTTCCACCACGAACGCTACCGCCTGATCGAACAACGGATCCAATTCTTCGTCTCCGTCAAAGCCCAGGCTACCGCCCTCGCCATCGTCATCACCGCTAATAATGCTATCGATATACTCAGGACGGCCACGCGCTTTCCAATCCTGAACCACCGCATGCACTTCCTGATCACGCACAAACGCGCCGTGAACACGAATCGGGATCGACGAGTTGGGCGCCATATACAGCATATCCCCCATACCCAGCAACGATTCTGCGCCACCCTGATCGAGGATGGTACGAGAATCAATCTTGCTTGATACGGTAAAGGCAATTCGGGTCGGGATGTTGGCCTTAATAAGGCCTGTAATCACGTCGACCGACGGACGCTGCGTTGCCAGCACCAGATGTATCCCAGCAGCACGGGCCTTCTGCGCCAGACGAGCGATCAGCTCTTCCACCTTCTTGCCCACTGCCATCATCAGGTCAGCGAATTCGTCAACCATCACCACGATATAAGGCAGTTTCTCCAACACCGGCGGTTGGGTATCCATACTGTCGCCCGGTTTCCAGAACGGATCTGGGATCGGCCGCCCCATCGATTCCGCCTGCATCACGCGTTCGTTATAACCGCTGAGGTTACGCACGCCCAGTGCTGACATCAGTTTATAGCGACGCTCCATCTCACCCACACACCAACGCAGTGCGTTAGCGGCGTCCTTCATGTCGGTCACCACTTCAGTCAGCAAGTGTGGGATACCCTCGTATACCGACAATTCCAGCATTTTCGGGTCGATCATAATAAAGCGAACATCCGCTGGCGTCGCTTTATACAGCATGCTGATGATCATGGCGTTCACACCAACCGATTTCCCGGAACCGGTGGTACCGGCCACCAGTAAGTGCGGCATTTTCGCCAGATCGGCCACCACTGGCTGGCCAGAGATATCTTTGCCCAATACCACAGCCAGCGGCGACGCGTTGTCACGGAATCGGTCACAATCCAGCACTTCCCGAAGGAAAACGGTCTGACGGTGGCGGTTAGGCAGTTCAAGCCCCACGTAAGGTTTGCCGGGGATAACCTCGACAATACGCACCGCGACCACCGACAACGAACGTGCCAGATCACGCGCCAAATTGGAAATACGGGCGGCCTTGACGCCAGGGGCTAAGTCCAGCTCAAACCGCGTGATCACCGGCCCGGGATGGTAATCCACTACCGTTGCTTTGACGCGGTAATCCGCCAGTCTGGTTTCAATCAAACGCGCCATCTCATCGAGTGCAACGCGATCAACCGGCGCGTCATTCATCGACGGAGGCGTTAGCAGATCCAACGACGGCAATGGCGTTGTCGGTTTTTGCAGCGGTTGATCATTTCGCATCAGGAAGGGATGGATCAGGCTATCCATAATCGACGGCGATGATTCCATTTGTGCAGGTTTAGGCTCAACCGGCGCTGAGGATGGCTCATCATCCGGGAACGACTCCTGCGCAGAAAGGGTAAACAGCGGCTCCGATGGACCATCATCCACAAGGTCGGCAAACGGCGAAATGGCAAAAACGCTGTCTTTTGTCTTGGGTACTTCTGTCTGAGGTGCTTCCACCTGATGTACTGTAGACTGATGTACTGCTGGCTGGCGTGGTGCTTCGGTTTTCAGCACATTGCCAGAGACATAACTGCCTGTGTCTACGGGTGGTTCAGCCACGACGGCACGCGGCACATCCATCTCTTGCGGTTCTGGCTCATGGGTTTCACCGTAACGGGAGTGCTGCATGGCAGCGAAATCACGCGCCAGTTGCGCCTGCAATAGCGCATCTTGTGCCTCTTCGTGGTCCGGGTAGGTGTCGCCGTAGCGCTCACGTTGCTGGTCAGCAAAGGCTTGCCGCAATGCTGCTTCCTGGGCCAACGCCTCCTGATCCTCGTCAGCAAAACCTGTCGGTGACGGTTGCGCAGAATGCAGCGATGATTGAGCAGCCAATGCCACCACCGTATCCGATGGCGTGACACCATCCTGCGCCAGCAGCCCCTCAGGTGCGGTTAGCTCATTTTGCGTAGTTGAATCGATTGTCGGCTGCTCTGCATGGGATGCCTGCGCCCGTTCTGCCTCACGAGCCTGCTGTTCAGCCAGCCGCTGCGAAGGCAGTTTGATACCATATGATGCCAACTCACGCCGGGTAGGAATGCGTACCGGATTGGGTCGCGGCAATTCCGGCCCCATACCGCGTTTCACCTGTGGATTATTCTCTTCATCGGTGGTGAATGCCGGCATAAACGGCGTCGCACTCTTCGGCTCCGGTTCACTCACTACTGCGGCGACAGTATGGGTAACGGCGGCCACGGTTGTCACTGTTGCTGCTGTTCGGCCAATACGATCGTCTACCTGTAATGTCAGCGGTTGCCAGTCCGGCATGGACTCCGGTAATGATGGCGCAGAGCCGAACGATGAGGACATTACGCCGCCAGAGACAGACGATGGCGGATAGGACGTCGTCACCGGAGGAACATCCGCTCGCGGAGCGACTTCCGGTGTGGGTTTTATGGGCGACGGCACCGAGTAAGCGGTCGGCTCTGGCAACGGCGTCATCGCTATCGGTTCAGGATGTGGCTTCAGCACCGGTTCCGCATCAGGCGTCGCCGCCATGTTCTGACTCTGATTTTCCCTCTGCACATCCTCTGCGGTCGCAGCGATACCAGCGACTGGGGTGGCTGGCGTATCCGCCTGCGCTGATGCCGCCGCCCCTGCCGATATGGCCGTCACAGCAGGTGCGAAAAACAGCACGTCATCTTCGTCATCGTCTGCCGGGGACGGTGCAGACGCCATCAGCACATCGTCTTTATCAGCATGTGCGACGTCATGCGCGCGCTCTTCACGCAAACTATCATGACGGGAGGATTCGTGTTTCGCGTCTACTACTGGCTGTTCATCGATATCATCGTCATCGTAGAGGTAATCATCTTCACGACGACGGCCGGAAAAGAGTGTCAGACACCCCATGACACCGGCACCGATCTTTTCCGCAATCGTCAACCAGGACCAGCCCGTGAACAGGGTCAACCCTGCCGCCCACACGCACAACAAAATCATGGTGCCACCAATATTGTTGAAGCGCGGAATCATTGAGCTACTGAGCAGGCTGCCGAGTACGCCGCCAGAGGCGAAATAGTAGATATCGTCTACGTTAAGCGCCGCCAGCCCACAGGAAGTCAGTATCAAGGCCAGTGTGCCGATAAGGCGCAATGAGAGGGCAAAATAATCCAATGTGGCACGTTGCCCGCGCTGGCGATGGACAACCCAGCACAGCGAGATCATCACCACAGGAATGGCATACGCCAGTACGCCAAAAACGAAAAACAGAGTATCGGCCAGCCAGGCCCCTACCCCGCCCCCCAGATTATGAATCGGCTCATGCCAGGCAGTCTGTGACCAACTGGGGTCCGAAGGGCTGAAACTCAGTAGCGCTACTGCCAGATAAACGGCAAAGAGCACCACGACGATTAACATCGCTTCCAGTAAACGTCGACCCGCGCTGAGTTTTTTCAGCGTGATGTCTTTATCTTCTGTGTATTCCTGGCTCAAGCGTCTCTCCAGGTTCCCTGTAAATGTTTCATGATAAAGCGCCGAGTATCACCCGGCGCCATACTGTACAGATTCACAGGAGTGTAGCTGAATTTATCAGGTTATGCACCCTTGCCGTCAGCGGGTCTTGATGACCAGCCGGTTGCTTTGCTTCACTTCTTCCATCACCACATAGGTGCGGGTATCGTTCACGCCCGGCAGACGCAACAGCGTTTCTCCCAGCAACTTACGGTATGCCGACATATCCGGTACACGGGTTTTGAGCAAATAGTCAAAATCCCCAGAAACCAGATGACACTCCTGGATTTCCTCAAGTTTTTGCACGGCTGCATTGAACTGTTCAAATACATCCGGCGCACCACGGTTGAGGGTGATTTCAACGAACACCAACAACGACGCATCGAGATAATGCGGATTCAGCAGTGCGGTATAGCCATTAATAAAACCCTGTCGTTCCAGACGCCGAACGCGCTCCAGACACGGGGTTGGCGAAAGGCCGACCCGTTTGGAAAGTTCCACATTGGAGATACGCCCGTCTTTTTGCAATTCGTTCAGGATGTTGCGATCGATACGATCAAGATCTTTTCCCGGACGCTTTTTCGTGTCTACCATTCTTATTGTCTCTCTTCACCCTTCCCTGTTAAACCGCTGTCTCTGACCAACTTCAATGTACCAGAGCCACCCCTAAAGAAGACCCCTGCCTTTTGTAATGTGGTCCTGCTCTGTTCCAACCACGTTTACGGAAACGTTATAAAGATACCGGTTATCAATAACCGGGCCGACGCCGCCGATTCAGACCCTAAACGCATAAAAGCTGGAGCATTCAACTATTCACATACAAAATATTTCCTCTTCCAAGGATGTTTTCGCAAAAGCGCAGCCGATTGTCAAAGTAAAACAATTAAAATCAGAAGAAAGTGCCAGATTCAGCCTCTGCACTCCATTAGTGCAGCGTTTTCATACGTCATCTGCCGCCAAGTAGACGCGTTACCCGCGCCTGCTGATATTTCGTAACGATTGGACTAATAGCCAACAACATTTCTCCACACTTTTTTTACGCAGGTAATTTCCTTACAATCGGCTACATCGTCCGTTCGAGTGAAATGAGGAACTCATGAGCACTGCCAAACATCGTAAACTATTGATTCTGGGTTCAGGCCCGGCAGGCTATACCGCCGCGGTCTATGCTGCGCGGGCAAACCTAAGTCCACTGCTGATCACCGGGATGGAAAAAGGCGGTCAGTTGACGACCACCACTGAAGTGGAAAACTGGCCTGGTGACGCGGATGACCTCACCGGTCCGTTGCTCATGGAGCGCATGCACGCTCATGCAGTCAAGTTCAATACCGAAATCGTGTTTGATCACATCACACGCGTTGATCTACAAACTCGCCCATTCCGCCTGTTTGGCGACAGCGACGAGTACACCTGTGATGCCTTGATCATCGCTACCGGTGCATCTGCCCGCTATCTGGGGCTGCCGTCTGAAGACGCTTTCAAAGGCAAAGGGGTCTCTGCCTGTGCTACCTGTGACGGTTTCTTCTATCGCAACCAGAAAGTGGCGGTCGTCGGCGGTGGCAACACCGCCGTCGAAGAAGCGCTGTACCTGTCCAATATCGCCGCTGAAGTGCATCTGATTCACCGCCGCGACAGTTTCCGTGCAGAAAAAATTCTGATCGACCGTCTGATGGCCAAGGTCAACAGCGGCAATATCGTTCTGCACACCAATCGCACGCTGGATGAAGTGCTGGGTGACGAAATGGGCGTAACCGGTGTGCGCCTACGTGAAGCCACTGGCGAAGCAACCGAACAGCTGGATGTCGCTGGGGTATTTATCGCTATCGGCCACAGCCCGAATACCGCTATTTTTGGCGACCAGTTGGCGTTGGAAAACGGCTACATCAAGGTGCAATCCGGTATTCACGGTAACGCCACACAAACCAGCATTCCCGGTGTCTTCGCCGCTGGTGATGTGATGGACCATATTTATCGCCAGGCCATTACCTCTGCCGGTACCGGCTGCATGGCGGCCTTGGATGCTGAACGCTATTTAGACGCGCTCGCCAAGTAATCATTACTGGCCTTGCCCGCCTTCCAGACCCGGTCGTGATCATGACCGGGTTTTTTATTGCCTGCCGCCGAGATAAAAATTGATCGCTCCCCACCCCGGCATCGGCTTTTCATTTGCACAACCCCAACACCGAGGTAACATGACGCCACAACAGCCATTACACACATGATTGTGTTAAGTAACGGCTACATAAGCGTTATTTTCATGTAGCAACTGGAACCGATCGGCACCTGATGAAAGACACCCGACAACGAGAACTGACCCACTGGCTGAAACAGCAAAGCCGCCTGGCACATCGCTGGCTACGACTGTCTCTCCTGCTGGGCATGGTAAGCGGCCTGCTGATTATGGCGCAGGCATGGCTATTGGCATCACTGCTGCACGCACTGATTATCGACCATACGCCGCGAAATCACGTAGTGATGACATTCCTGCTACTGGCAGCCACTTTCGTATTACGAGCCTTAGTCAGTTGGGTACGTGAGCGTGTTGGTTTTCGCTGCGGACAAACCATTCGCCAACATATCCGCCAGCAAGTATTGGACCGCCTGCAGCAACTGGGGCCAGCCTGGATTCAAGGTAAACCGGCGGGAAGTTGGGCGACGCTGATTCTGGAGCAGGTCGACGACATGCATGATTACTATGCTCGCTACCTGCCGCAAATGTATCTGGCCGTGATCATCCCGGTACTGATACTGATTGTTGTGTTTCCGGTGAACTGGGCGGCAGGGTTAATCCTGCTAATAACCGCGCCGTTGATCCCGCTGTTCATGGCGATGGTTGGTATGGGTGCAGCCGACGCTAACCGCCGTAATTTTCAGGCATTGGCCAGACTGAGCGGTAACTTTCTTGATCGATTACGCGGTCTGGACACGCTGCGCCTGTTCCATCGCGGTGAAGCAGAGGTCGAACAGATTCGTCAGGCATCCGAGCAATTCCGCAGCCGGACCATGGAAGTATTGCGTATGGCCTTCCTCTCTTCCGGCGTGCTGGAGTTTTTCGCTTCCATCTCCATCGCGGTAGTCGCCGTCTATTTTGGTTTTTCCTACCTTGGCGAGTTACATTTCGGCAGTTACGGTACCGGAGTCACCTTGTTTGCCGGTTTCCTGGTACTGATTCTGGCACCGGAATTCTTTCAACCGTTACGCGACCTTGGCACCTTCTACCATGCCAAAGCGCAGGCGATTGGTGCCGCAGAAGCGTTGCACCGCTTTATGATGGCCGCTAGCGAAGAAACCGGAAGCGGTACGCACCTTTTTCACAGTGATGCCCCTGTCACGCTCATCGCCGATGAACTCATTATCTTGTCGCCTGAAGGCAAGACGCTGGCAGGACCGCTGAGCTTCAGGCTGGAAGCCGGTCAACGCGTCGCACTGGTCGGTCCGAGTGGTGCCGGGAAAAGCTCGCTGCTGAATCTGCTGTTAGGTTTCCTGCCGTATCGCGGCTCAATCACTGTCAACGGTGAAGAATTGCACACCCTATCACCCACGTCATGGCGACAACACCTAAGTTGGGTGGGACAAAATCCGCATTTGCCCGAATCGACTTTACGACAGAATGTGTTGCTGGGACGACCAGATGCCTCGGAGCAGGCGCTGCAACAGGCGCTTGAGCGCGCTTATGTCCACGAATTTTTGCCGCAGTTACCGCAAGGCCTGGACACGCCACTGGGCGACGGTGCTGCCCGACTATCGGTCGGTCAGGCACAGCGGGTCGCGCTGGCGCGTGCGCTGCTTCATCCATGTCGATTGCTGTTGTTGGATGAACCTTCCGCCAGTCTGGATGCACACAGTGAGCAACGGGTGATGAGTGCACTAAACGATGCCTCACGTTCGCAGACTACTCTGCTGGTGACACACCAGCTCAGCGAAATTCGCGACTACGATGCCGTCTGGGTCATGGTCGATGGGCAGTTAGTCCAGCAAGGCGATTACCTCACACTGAGTCAGGTAGCCGGCCCCTTCGCCACGCTACTGACGCACCGCCGGGGGGAACTGTAAGATGGAAAAAATTCGCGTAATGCAGGTACTTAAACCCTTTTTGGCGTTGTATCGCCGCCACTTTTTTCGGCTCGGACTGGGCATCATTCTGGCGATTCTTACATTGCTGGCCAGTATCGGTCTGTTAACACTGTCAGGTTGGTTTCTGGCCGCGTCAGCGCTGGCTGGACTGGCCGGATTAGCCACGTTCAACTATATGCTGCCCGCTGCGGGTGTGCGGGGCGCGGCTATCCTGCGTACCGTCAGCCGTTACTTTGAGCGGCTGGTAAGCCACGACGCGACTTTCCGCGTCTTGCTGCATCTTAGGGTGTTCACCTTTAGCCGTATTCTGCCGTTGTCACCTGGTGGGTTGGTTCGTTTTCGCCAGGCAGAACTGCTCAACCGGCTGGTCGCAGACGTAGATACACTGGATCACCTCTACCTGCGCGTCATTTCACCGCTGATCAGCGCACTGGTGGTAATTGTGGCGCTGGCCTATGGGCTTAGCTTTCTGGATACTTCGCTGGCGTTAACGCTGGCAGCCATCATGATGGCGTTGCTGGTGGTGCTACCGTTGGTTTTTTATCGTGCCGGGCAACCTATCGGCACTGATCTGACCGTGTTGCGTGCGCATTACCGGGTACAACTAACGACCTGGATTCAGGGGCAGGCGGAGCTGGCTGTCTTCGGCGCATTGACACTTTTTCGTCAGCAGTTGGAAATGCTGGAACAGCGCTGGTTTGAACGACAGCGCCAACAAGCCGGACTCAGTGCACTGTCGCAAGCTGTCCTGATTGCGGCCAGCGGCCTGACCGCCACCCTGCTGTTATGGCTGGCTGCTGGTGGCGTAGGTGGTTATAGTCAGCCAGGAGCGCTCATTGCGCTATTTGTGTTTACCGCCCTTGCCGCATTCGAAACACTCGCCCCTGTGGCGGGTGCATTTCAACACATCGGCCATGTGGTGGCCTCCGCCACACGGGTTAACCAATTACTGACATTACGCCCATCGGTCACTTTCCCCACCCAGGGGCCTGAACAGGTAAAACAGGTTCAGCTTACGGTGGATAACGTGAGTTTTACCTACCCGGAACAAAACCAACCGGCGCTGAGCGGCGTGTCGCTCACGCTGACACCGGGCGAGCATGTCGTTCTGCTTGGTCGCACAGGCTGTGGTAAGTCGACCTTGTTGCAGTTACTGACCCGGGCCTGGAATTGCAGCACTGGCGAAATTCGCCTGAATGACACGCCGCTTGCGGCATGGCCGGAATCGACATTGCGTGATGCCATGAGCGTAGTGCCACAACGGGTGCATATTTTCAGTGCGACATTGCGGGAAAACCTGCGTCTGGCGGCACCGTCTGCCAGCGACGAGCAGCTCAGCACCGTGCTCACTCAGGTTGGGCTGGAAAAATTGCTGGATGACCAGGGGCTGAACGCCTGGCTGGGCGAAGGGGGACGCCAGCTCTCCGGCGGCGAACAACGCCGTATTGGCGTGGCACGAGCCCTACTCCACCCGGCCCCGTTAGTGTTACTGGATGAACCTACCGAAGGGCTCGATGCCGATACCGAACAGCGTATACTGCAATTGTTGCGGCAACACTGTCTTGGTAAGACCCTGATCGTCATTACCCACCGTCTTAACGGATTGGAAAGCATGGACAGGTTGTTCGTGATGGATGGTGGAAAACTGCTAGAACAGGGGTCACATCACAGCCTGATGGCGCTGCAGGGGCGCTACTGGCAATTTCATCAACACCTGTAGGCTGAGGTGAGCATGCTACTGTGTGAACTCTCCCCGTTCTCACTGCAGTTTCCCGATCCACAAACGGCACTGCGCGACCCTAATGGTCTGCTGGCTTACGGCGGCGACTTGTCGCCAGAACGGGTCTTAAGTGCCTATCGGCAAGGCATTTTCCCGTGGTTTTCTCAGGACGACCCCATTCTATGGTGGTGCCCTGACCCACGGGCGGTGTTGTTTCCGGCGCAATTTCACCTTAGCCGCAGCATGCGGAAATTCATGCGCCGCGCCGATTATCGTGTCACGCTCAATCAGGCGTTTGAGGCCGTGATCTCTGCGTGTGCCAGTGAACGCGAAGAAGGTACCTGGATTGGTGAAGAGATTATTCGTACCTATTGCCAGTTGCATTCGGCAGGTGTGGCCCATTCGGTTGAGGTCTGGCACGGTGAACACCTGGTCGGTGGGTTATACGGCATCGCTCAGGGTGCGCTGTTTTGCGGCGAATCCATGTTCAGCCGGGCGGACAATGCCTCCAAATACGCTCTGACGACGTTTCTGCAGCACTTTGTGCATCACGGCGGCCAATTGATTGACTGTCAGGTACTTAACGACCACACAGCCTCTCTGGGAGCGACAGATATCCCCAGACGCGAGTTTCTGCACTGGCTGCAGCAGTTGCAACATAAGGTCTTACTCGACGGATGCTGGCACCCGCAGTCACTGCCTTCTCCCCTTGTCGGGACGACATCCGCGGGCGATAAATGAACGGTGGCTGCTCACGCGCCTTTACATAATGAGGGTTTTTCGGCATTATCTTGCCGGTTAAAAACTAAGGTAATTACACCTAGAGGACTCGATGGCCAAAGAAGACAATATTGAAATGCAAGGCACCGTGCTGGATACGCTGCCCAACACCATGTTCCGCGTTGAGCTGGAAAACGGGCACGTGGTTACCGCTCATATCTCCGGTAAAATGCGTAAAAACTATATCCGCATCCTGACGGGTGACAAAGTGACTGTGGAACTGACCCCGTACGACCTGAGCAAAGGCCGCATTGTCTTCCGTAGCCGTTAACAACCGCACTATCGTCTGAAGCGATAGGCCGGTATGTTTACCTTTCAGCCCTTGCCTCTGGCGAGGGCGTTTGCATTTTAAGGCGGCACGTTACTTACCCACCTATTAATTCAAACGACTCGGGTGCCCGTGGGCACACAAAGACGGTCATACCGTCATGAAAAAGGGCATCTGTCGATGCCCTTTCTATTTTCATTCGAGGTGTTGTATATCGGTGTGAAACCTATTTGGTTTGAGGAGTGTG
The DNA here is from genome assembly GCF_000406165.1 of Dickeya zeae NCPPB 2538. Lineage (NCBI taxonomy): Bacteria > Pseudomonadati > Pseudomonadota > Gammaproteobacteria > Enterobacterales > Pectobacteriaceae > Dickeya > Dickeya zeae. Next base: position 2,433,131 of record NZ_CM001977.1, read on the forward strand.
CTTACCTCAGTGCCACACACTCCGTTAAACCCACTCAGTGAACCACACCTTCCGCCTTGTTTTTCTGGGCGCTCAGGAAACGGTAAGTCAGTTGCTGGGCAGCGTTATCCAGTTCCACCTTCACAGAGCCGCCGTCCACCAGCGAGCCGAACAGTAACTCATTCGCCAACGGTTTCTTGAGGTTTTCCTGAATGACTCGCGCCATCGGCCGGGCACCCATCGCTTTGTCGTAGCCTTTTTCTGCCAGCCAGTTGCGTGCTTCCTCGCTGACTTCCAACGACACGCCTTTGGCATCCAGTTGCGCCTGCAGTTCGACGATGAATTTGTCGACAACCTGCTGGATCACCTCTGCCGACAAATGGTTGAACCAGATGATGCCATCGAGACGGTTGCGGAATTCCGGCGTAAAGACCTTCTTGATCTCTTCCATCGCATCGCTGCTGTTATCCTGCTGGATGAGGCCAATCGACTTACGTTGGGTTTCACGCACCCCGGCGTTAGTGGTCATCACAACGATCACATTACGGAAATCCGCTTTGCGACCATTGTTATCCGTCAGCGTCCCGTTATCCATCACCTGCAACAGCAGGTTGAATACATCCGGGTGTGCCTTCTCGATTTCATCAAGCAACAATACCGAATGCGGGTGTTTGATGACCGCATCGGTCAGCAAACCGCCCTGATCGTAACCGACATAACCCGGAGGGGCACCAATCAAACGACTGACCGTATGGCGTTCCATGTACTCTGACATATCGAAGCGTAACAACTCGATATCCAGCGCTTTCGCCAGTTGCACCGTGACTTCGGTTTTCCCCACCCCCGTAGGCCCGGCGAACAGGAATGACCCGACAGGCTTACGCTCATGGCCCAGCCCTGCACGGCTCATCTTGATGGCTTCGGTCAGCGCTTCGATAGCTTTATCCTGTCCAAAGACCAGCATTTTCAGACGGTCACTCAGACTACGCAGCACATCACGATCACTGGCGGAGACAGTTTTCTCCGGAATACGCGCGATACGGGCAACCACCGATTCAATATCCGCCACATTGACAGTTTTCTTGCGTTTGCTGGCTGGCAACAGACGGCAGCGCGCACCCGCTTCATCGATAACGTCGATGGCCTTATCCGGCAAATGACGATCGTTGATGTATTTCACCGCCAGTTCTACTGCGGCGCGAATCGCTTTAGCGGTATACCGCACATCATGGTGCGCTTCGTATTTCGTCTTCAGACCGTTAATGATCTGTACCGTTTCTTCCACACTCGGCTCAGTGATATCGATCTTCTGGAAGCGGCGGGCCAGCGCACGATCCTTTTCAAAGATATTGCTGAATTCCTGATAAGTGGTGGAACCTACCACGCGAATCTTGCCGCTAGACAGCAACGGTTTAATCAAATTAGCCGCATCCACCTGACCACCGGACGCCGCACCGGCCCCGATAATGGTATGGATTTCATCGATAAACAGGATGCTGCTCTGATCCTGCTCCAGTTGTTTGAGCAGCGATTTAAAGCGCTTCTCAAAGTCACCACGGTATTTGGTACCGGCCAGTAAGGAGCCGATATCCAGCGAGTAGATCGTGCAGCCAGCCATGACTTCCGGTACGTCGCCCTGCACAATGCGCCAGGCCAGCCCCTCAGCAATAGCGGTTTTCCCCACACCGGATTCGCCGACCAACAAGGGGTTGTTTTTACGACGGCGGCACAATACCTGAATGGTGCGCTCCAACTCGCTGTCACGGCCAATCAACGGGTCGATGCCACCCACTCGGGCAAGCTGGTTGAGATTTGTAGTGAAGTTTTCCATACGCTCCTCCCCGCCAGCCTGTTCTTCGTTAACCGGATTCTCCGGATTTGCAGCCGGGCCGGACTCTTCTTTGCGCGTACCATGGGAAATGAAATTCACTACATCCAACCGGCTGACGTCGTGTTTACGCAGCAGATAGGCGGCCTGTGACTCCTGCTCACTGAAGATGGCGACCAGAACGTTGGCACCCGACACCTCACTGCGCCCCGACGATTGCACGTGGAACACCGCGCGTTGCAACACGCGCTGAAAGCTCAGTGTGGGTTGTGTATCACGCTCTTCATCGTTTTGTGGCAGCGTAGGCGTGGTTTGTTCGATAAAGGTTTCCAGTTCCTGACGCAGAACCGTCAGATCGACAGTACAGGCCTCCAGGGCCTCTCGTGCGGAGGGGTTACTGAGCAACGCCAGCAACAGATGCTCCACGGTCATAAACTCATGCCGGTGCTCGCGCGCTCTGGCGAAAGCCATGTTGAGACTGAGTTCCAGTTCTTGATTGAGCATAGGCACCTCCCCCAATAAATTGCCCTCTATTCAGGCCTTTTCCAGCGTACAGAGCAACGGATGCTCGTTCTCCCTGGCATAGCGGTTCACTTGCGCCACTTTGGTTTCAGCCACTTCGGCGCTATATACACCGCAGATGGCCTTGCCCTGATAGTGAACCGTAAGCATCAGTTGCGTTGCACGTTCAATATCATAAGAAAAGAACTTTTGCAGAACGTCAATAACAAATTCCATCGGCGTGTAATCGTCATTGTTAAGTATCACTTTATACATCGATGGCGGTTGCAAGGCTTCAGTATAATGCTCTTTAGTCAAGTCGTCGGTCTGTGGCCCAGTGCTATGATTTCCCATCTTCTACCCAAAATCAGTTCTGATACTTAATCGCTGTCTGTCATTACAGCAGCATACCTGATTTTTATTGTATCACCGCCCGCTCAAAATCGCTCTGGCCCCACAAACTCCCTTCCTGATATTAACGGCAATAAAACCTGTCGATAGCGTTACCTGCATCAAATTTTCACAAACCTGCTGCAACGTGTCCGAACCGGGCGCTTGACGGCAAAGGTGATTTCAATAGAGTGTAGAGTTGGATTGATGATGTTTTAATCAATTCGGTTTGCCTTAACCCAATAAACTCACCTTAGAGAACACTCTAGCGAAGGATGAAGATGCATGGAGACAGGTACTGTTAAATGGTTCAATAACGCCAAAGGCTTTGGCTTTATTTGCCCCGAAAGCGGTGGTGAAGATATTTTCGCCCACTATTCAACCATTCAGATGGACGGCTACAGGACGCTAAAAGCAGGTCAGGTCGTGCAATTTACCGTGCACCAGGGACCGAAAGGAAATCACGCCAGTCTGATCGTACCGATCGCCGGTGAAACGGTCGCCTGAATGCTCACCTTACGCTTTCCGGTCTTTCTCCTTTAATTCCTGAGACCAGGTCAAACGACTCCCATACCGGCCGCCCTCGGGTGGCCGGTATTCTTAGCCTACTACGCCAGGCTCTTAATCCGCCCGTCCGCGCGCCAGCCATAATACTCGAGAAAACATGCTGCGAATCAGCGGCGGGATTGCCGATTCCCCCAGTGATGCAGCCTCTATCGCGACCTCAATCGCCAGATCCGGCTTCGACGTCCGATGAATTGCCTTGGTAATGATTTTAGCCGCTGATAACGGCACCGGTTCCGGTAATTGCGCCACCCGGTGATAGACCTGGCTAAACCCATTGCGATACATAAAATGTTCCATATCCAGGGCTGGCAACATCGTCAGGTGGTCACGCTCGGATTCCCCTTGCGACTGCAACAGGCTACGAGCAGTAGCCGCGTATTTTTTCCCGGCGTCATCGCCATCCACCAGCACATGCCATTCGATCCCCATGCGATAGGCGAATTTCAGTAGCGGTCTTAGCCCTGCCTGCGCAAATTCGATAACACGCACCCCTTCCGCTTCAAAATGGTGCCCGCACTGACGCGCCAGTTCGCTAAGCATCCAGACCTCGGTTTCGCCTTCTACCAGCAACCAGCAGCGCGCAAACAGCGATGTCGGGCGATTAAACCGAATATGGAAGGTAATACGGCGGCTGTCTTCCTGCGTCATGCCCTGCCGACCGATACGATAGGTCGCCACCTTCGCCGACTCGCGTACCAAGCGGCACACCTGCTCTACCGGCACCAGTGACAGCAGCTCGCCGGAATTCGTGGTAGTGATTTTCTGTAATGGCAATTGCGTCAGCAGTCCCCATGCCACCGACAGCATGATCGGATGCAAGCGGGTTTCCGGGTCTTCTATCAACAGCAGGGGTCTGGCGTGTGGGTCTAACACGGCGGAACCTTTGGCCTGCAACAACGTAGAAAACAGCTCCAGCAGAATAATGCGGCGGCTGCGATTGTGAGAGCCGGAAATCATACGGTTGATGTTATCCAGCGAGCGCCAGGCCCGGCCATTACCAGCCCGCGCATGACGATGATGGCGCCTGTCGTTCGGGTCAGCACCCTGCTCAGAAAAATAGTGCTCCACCAGTTGGCGCATCGCCACCAACCCCTGACGCAGTTCCTGATTCGTCAGCCGATTGGGATTCTGCGCCAATTCTCGCACCAGTGTTTCGAACTGGCGTGATAACAGCTCATTATCATCGACTTGCGGCATCAATGTACCGGTGCGGAAGCGGCGGATAAAACGGGCGTCGCGCAGCCGCAACACCGGATGCAGGCGCACGATTTCGCTGGCCAGCCAGTCGATATTGTCCAACGCCAACGCCTGTCCATTAGCGTCCAGAAAACTGCGCCAGGTAAAAATCGCCTGACTTTCATCCATTTCCCCTTCCAGACGATAAAAAATACGGTGCAATCGTCCTTCACCTTTAATCCAGACCGGTGATAGAGAGCGGTAACGGGGAGCCAGGTGATGACCCGGGGCAGACTCACAAAACGTAAAGATCACCTGCAGGTGACGTTCCCGGCTGGTTTCATCGCCGGGTGTAAAATGAAAATCCTGCAGATCGAAGTGATAAAGCGGCGGCGACGGTGTCAACAGCAGCGAAAGCGCATCCAACAAGCTGGACTTTCCCCAGGCGTTTTCACCGATCAGAACCGTATTCTCATCCAGTGTTAGCGACAGTCGGTTAATGCCCCGGAATCCAACAATCTCGACTCTTTCCAGATACATCCGTGCCTCCAGTGCTGTGCTTTCCTGATGAGCATGACGATAAAAGCACAACAGGGTCAAGCCCTATGCCTCGGATCTGCCTCGCGACGCATAAAAATGCCCCACAGATGCGAGTGATTTTCATCCACAGGTGAAAATTGCGCTAAATCAAGTTCACCTTAAATTGCATATAAAAAGCCTTTTTAGACACCCGCAACCGTTCTATTCTCATAACAGGCATTACAAATGCAACTTTAATAAAGGAAGCCATCATGTATTGTGTGCAATGTGAACAGACCATCCGAACCCCAGCCAGCAACGGCTGCGCCTACGCGCAAGGCATGTGCGGTAAAACCGCTGAAACCTCTGACCTGCAAGACCTGCTGGTCGCTGTTCTCCAGGGATTATCGGCCTGGGCGTTGCAGGCACGCGCGCTGGGCATTATCGATCACGACATCGACAGCTTTGCTCCTCGCGCCTTCTTCTCTACCCTGACCAACGTAAACTTTGACTCGCCGCGCATCATCGGTTATGCCCGCGAAGCCATTAGTCTGCGCGAAGGTCTGGCAACCCGTTGCCGTCTGAAAGACGCCAGTGTTACCGTCGACCACCCGATGGCGGAACTGCAACTGGCGGGCGACGACATCCCGACCCTGTTACAGCAGTCTGCCGAGTTCGCGCTGAACAAAGATAAAGCCGCGATTGGCGACGATATCCACGGGCTGCGCATGCTGTGCCTGTATGGCCTGAAAGGCGCGGCGGCCTACATGGAACACGCCCACGTACTGGGGCAACATGATGACGCCTTATACGCCGACTACCATGCATTTATGGCCTGGCTTGGCACCGCGCCTACCGATGTCGATACGCTGCTCGGCAATGCCATGGCTATCGGCAAAATGAACTTCAACGTGATGGCGATTCTGGATCAGGGGGAAACCTCCGCCTACGGCCATCCGCAACCGACTCAGGTTAACGTCCGTCCGGTGGCAGGCAAAGCCATCCTGATCTCCGGCCACGACCTGAAAGACCTGCGCATGCTGCTGGAACAAACCGAAGGGACCGGGATCAATATTTATACCCACGGTGAAATGCTGCCAGCGCACGGTTACCCGGAATTGAAAAAATTCTCCCATCTGGTCGGTAATTACGGCAGCGGCTGGCAGAACCAGCAAACCGAATTCGCCAAATTCCCCGGCCCGATCCTGATGACCTCCAACTGCATCATCGACCCTAACGTAGGCCAGTATACCGACCGTATCTGGACCCGTAGTATCGTCGGCTGGCCGGGCGCTCAACATCTCGAAGGAGACGATTTCAGCGCCGTCATCGCCCAGGCACAACAACTGCCGGGCTTCCCGTACAGTGAGATTGAACACCTGATTACCGTCGGGTTTGGCCGCCAGACGCTGCTAAATGCGGCAGATACCGTGATTGATCTGGTCGCCAGCAAAAAACTGCGCCATGTCTTTTTGGTTGGCGGTTGCGACGGTAGCCGTACCGAACGTAGCTACTACACCGATTTCGCCCGTAGCGTACCGCAAGACTGCCTGATCATGACGCTGGCGTGCGGCAAATACCGCTTCAACAAGCTGGATTTCGGTACACTGGAAGGCTTACCGCGTCTGCTGGATGTCGGTCAGTGTAACGACGCCTACTCCGCCATCATGCTGGCGGTCAATCTGGCAGAAAAACTGGGCTGCGGCGTCAACGATTTGCCGCTGAGTCTGGTGCTGTCATGGTTCGAGCAAAAAGCGATTGTCATCCTGCTGACACTGCTGGCGCTGGGTGTGAAAAATATCTACACCGGCCCTACCGCACCGGGCTTCCTGACACCGTCGCTGCTGGCCATCCTGAACGAGAAATTCGGTATGCGCTCCATCACGACCGTTGAGCAAGACCTGAACGATATCCTCACCGCCTGATCGGTTTGTTGACCTTCACCTTCCGCCGCAACCCGGCGGAAGGCTGTTATGGAGACTCCCCATGACTATGCCTACCCCGCAATGCCCTAACCGCATGCAGGTGCACTCCCTTCATCAGGAAACGCCGGATGTCTGGACGATTTCGCTGATTAACCACGATTTTTATCCCTGGCAACCCGGCCAGTACGCACTGGTCAGCATCGCCAACAGTAGCGAAACGCTGCGTGCCTATACCTTGTCTTCGTCACCGGGAGTCAGTCCCTTTATCACGTTCACCGTACGGCGGCTGGAAAACGGCGTCGGCTCACGCTGGCTGACAGAACAGGTAAAACCCGGTGATTATTTGTGGATCTCCGACGCACAAGGCGAATTCACCTGCACCCACGCCGTCAGTGACCATTACCTGATGCTGGCTGCGGGTTGTGGTGTCACGCCGATTATGTCGATGACCCGCTGGCTGCTGGCGAATCGCCCACACACCGACATTCAGGTCATTTTCAACGTCCGCGACCCGCAACACGTGATTTTTGCTGCGGAGTGGCAAACGCTCTGTCAGCGTTACCCGCAGCAACTGCAACTCACGCTGATGGCAGAGCAACAGGCAAATGCCGGTTTCCTCAGCGGACGTCTGACGGAATCGGTGCTGCAACAGCAGGTACCCGATATCACCCGCCGTACCGTAATGACCTGCGGTCCGCAGCCGTATATGCAGCAGGTAGAAACGTTCTGCTTACAGGCCGGTGTGCCACGCGATCGTATATTTAAAGAGCAGTTCGGTGCCCCGGATATGGTGGGGGATGATGACGGCGAACAACTCACGATGACTATTCGCCATTCATTACAGCAAGTGAAAGTTCCAGTCGGTATCAGCCTGCTGGCGGCACTGGAAAGTCATCAGTTACCGGTGAATGCCGCCTGTCGCGCTGGCGTATGCGGTAGCTGCAAAACACGAATTCTCAGCGGCCACTACACCACCAGCAGCACCATGACGTTGACGCCGGAAGAAATTGAAAACGGCTATGTACTGGCCTGCAGTTGCCAGCTAAAAGGGGACGTCGAGCTAGCCTGATTTCCCTTATCTACCCACCTACGGCTCCATCAGCCTCTGGACCTACCCCGCATTTTCGTTACAAAACCGTTAAAGCGGGGTTTTTCCCCTTTCAGCTTACCGCTATATTAAGCGGTACACGCCCGGTGCGGGGCGCAATCACCGCGCTATGGCATGCCTACTCGCTAAGGCATGCCATACGCTGACTGCCTGTTTTTAGGCTACATTTGAATAGCTGATTTTTACATAGTCTATTTTTACATAACCCATTTTTACATAATCTGTTTTTACATAATCTATTGTTTCTTAGGGTCTGCATGGCGGACGTAAATATCGACAGGGACACCGCTGCCGTTTTAAGTTGCGTTGTTGTGGCAGGAGCAAAAAATACATGATGACCGTCAAACCCGCCCCGATTCTTATCCTTGGCGCCAGTGGCTATATTGGCCGACACCTCCTCACACGACTGAGTCAACAAGGTCAACCGCTGATTGCCGCCTCACGCCATATCGACTCGCTGGCGGCGCTCAACCTTTCTGGTGTGCGCTGTGAACACATCGATTTAATGAAGCCCCATACACTGCCTGAAGGGTTATGGCAGGCAGAGACGCTCTATTATCTGGCGCACAGCATGGGCGATGGTGCCGATTTTCTGGAGCGGGAATATCAATCGGCGCAAAACCTGCGACAGGTGTTACGCACCAGCCGGATCCGACAGATTATCTATCTGGGGTCAGCACAAACCGACAAGCACCCATCCACCCACATGCAGGCACGTAAACTAACCGGCGATATTCTGCGCAGTAGCGGTATCCCGGTCACCGAACTGCGTGCGGGGATCATCGTCGGCCCAGGCTCCGCTGCATTCGAAATCATGCGTGATATGGTCAACAATTTGCCGGTGCTGACACCACCACGCTGGGTGCGCTCGAAATCCTCACCGATCGCGCTGGAAAACCTGCTCACCTACCTGACGGAAATACGGCACCACCCAGCCGAACAGCACCGCATTTTCGATGCCGCCGGTCCGGAATACCTCAGCTATCAAACCCTATTCGAACGATTTATTCGCCTGACCGGTAAACGCCGTCTGTTGCTTCCGGTTCCCGTACCGACCGCGTTGATCTCAGCCTGGTTTCTCAACCTGATAACCTCGGTGTCCAGTTCCACCGCCCGGGCGCTGGTGCAAGGGCTGCGGCATGATTTACCCATGGACGATAGCGAACTGCGGCGTCTGATTCCGCAACGGTTATTGACCTTTGACGACGCGGTACGGGCCACGCTGGATGACGAAAAAGCCGCCGCACAGCATCCTGACTGGGCCTTTGACCCGGATGTACAGGCGCGCTGGCGCCCTGATTACGCCTTCTACCCGAAGCAAGCCGGTTGCAGCTACAAGACCAACGCCAGCAGTCAGGCACTGTGGAACATCGTGCAGCAAGTCGGTGGGAAACACGGTTATTTTTACGCCAACCCATTATGGACAATGCGGGCCAAAATAGATGACTTGTGCGGCAATCAGGTGAGTTATAACCGTCCGGAACGGTCTGAATTGATGGAAGGCGACCTTATCAATGGCTGGAAAGTCATTCGGCTGAAACCGCTGCGGCAGTTGGTGCTGTTGTTTGGCATGAAAGCACCCGGGCTTGGGCGACTGGCGTTTTCTATTGACGAGCGCGGCACTTACCGGGTACTGGATGTTCGGGCCTGGTGGCATCCTGCGGGTTGCAACGGATTAGGCTATTGGTTCCTGATGATGCCCGCACATTTATTCATATTCCGTGGCATGGCACGCCGTATCGCAGCGCTGGCGCAGGAAGCGGAACAACGGGATATCCATCGCCTCTCTCATCACGACTGAACCAGCCTCTACCGCACACCTGCCTTGGGCAACAAGGCAGGTTTCACGCCGTGCGATGCCCCATATCGTCCGTGACACGCCGATAAGCAAAAAACCTATGCCGCGCCCTTACAAGACGCCGCACCGTATTTTTCCAACAGGGCATCAGCAATCGCTTCAGTTTCCGCATCAGCCTCGCCGTCGTAGCGCTGCTGCCGGAAATGCATCTGGAATGCCGCCACGACCCGTTTCTGCTGACGTTCGGTCATCCCTTCTTTGACCTCATAGCCATAACACGCCAGTTTTGTGAGCAACATGGTTCTGTCGACCGGCATCGTTTTTTCTCTATCACCCAGATAAAAACGCACCCGTGCCGCGTCCGGCCAGGCACCGACGCCCGACTGAGCCAGTTGGCGCCAGGGGAACAACGGGCCTGGGTCAACCTTGCGCTGAGGCGCGATATCGCTGTGGCCTACCACATCCTGCGGGGCGATATGATGACGTGCGATGATGTCACGCGCCAGAGAGGTGACCAGCACAATTTGCTGCGGTGTGTAGGGTTGCCACCAATGCGTGCCAGACGCCGTCTGACGCCAACCGGGGTTTTCCTGCTCGATGCCGACGGAGGTTGCGTTTAACTGGCTGTAGCCGCGCCAGTAACTGGCGCCCGCATGCCAGGCAGCCTGTGATTCTGGCACCAGTTTCCACGCCACGGGTTTACCGTTTACTAGCGGAGGATAAGCGGGAACCAGATAATGTGCGCTGACTTGCTCAGCGGTGAGTGTTTCCAGCGACGAATCCAGATCTTCGGCTGTGTAGTGCAGCACCAGAAAACGGACTCGTTCACCACGACTGACCGCCTTCGACGACAGATCCAGCTGGTAATCGCCTTCATCGACATACCGCTTATGCGCCTGACAGCCTGCCAGCACTATCACGGTCAGCAGCACTGCGCTTCGCCACACCAACCGAATCGCTTTTTTTGTCATGAACCACGAACCACAACCGCCGTGCCGCTGACGGACACCATCAGCATGCTGCCGTTTTTCCCCACGGTTTCATAATCAATATCGATACCGACGATAGCATTCGCCCCCAGTTCCTCAGCTTGCTGTTGCAGTTCACGAAAGGCGATTTGCCGGGCATGGCACAACTCTTTTTCATAGGCACCAGAGCGGCCACCAACAATGTCTCGAATACCGGCAAAGAAATCCCGAAAGATGTTGGCACCAAGAATGGCTTCTCCCGTCACCACACCGCAATAGGTTTCAATAACCTGTCCTTCCAGCGTGGGTGTTGTCGATAACAGCATCATGCCTCCTCGCATCCGATGTTCACTTTCATGACCAACCGTGTTTTTCACAGTCTTCTTACGCTTTTATAGCAATTTCCGCCATTAACAATGCATTTTACAACACAGACGTCATCAATCACCTGTTTTAACAACGAACTGCGCCAAAACCGGGCCACCTTATAGCTGAAGATTGTGTGCCACAGTACGGCGATTGCCTTGACAAATCCACCACCATCGCGGCAAAGCAAGATTTTGTGCTAAAATAGCGACAATAAGTCGTGTATTCGCAAATTTTAACCCGTGGCGATTGCATAACTATTCTGCCGAGGCTACCATTTGCGGCATCAATGTCTATTCAATTCTTGCGCATGAGTATTCAACTAAACAGCATTAACTGTTTCTATGGCGCACACCAAGCGCTGTTCGATGTCACCCTTGATTGTCAATCCGGCGAAACGCTGGTATTGCTCGGCCCCAGTGGGGCTGGCAAAAGTTCATTATTACGGGTACTGAACCTGTTGGAAACGCCTCGCTCCGGCACCCTGAGCATCGGCGGTACGACGTTTGATTTTAGCCAGACACCCGGTGAGAACGCGATCCGAGAACTGCGCCGCAATGTCGGCATGGTGTTCCAGCAGTATAATTTGTGGCCACATCTTACTGTGCAGCAAAATCTGGTCGAAGCCCCCTGCCGCGTACTGGGCCTCAACCGTCAGGAAGCACATACCCGGGCGGAAAAACTGTTGAGCCGCCTGCGACTGAGCGACTTTGCCGACCGCTACCCGCTTCACCTTTCGGGTGGCCAGCAGCAGCGCGTTGCCATTGCCCGCGCGCTAATGATGGAACCGCAGGTACTCTTGTTTGACGAACCGACTGCGGCCCTCGACCCGGAAATCACCGCTCAGGTGGTGAGTATCATTAAAGAATTGAGCGAAACCGGTATTACTCAGGTCATCGTCACCCATGAAGTCGATTTCGCACGTAAAACCGCCAGCCGCGTGGTGTATATGGAAAATGGCCGCATTGTGGAACATGGCGACGCCTCACACTTTTCCCAACCACAAACGCCCGAGTTTGCTGGCTATTTATCTCACTGATAGATAAGGATAATAACATGAAAAAACTGCTCGTTGCCGCCCTGCTCGGCGGCTTAAGTCTTTCCGCTGGCGCAGCTGAGACCATTCGTTTTGCCACGGAAGCCTCCTACCCTCCGTTTGAGTCGGTAGACGCCAGCAACCAGATCGTCGGTTTTGATATCGATCTTGCTAACGCACTGTGTAAACAGATTCAGGCTACCTGTACCTTCAGCAATCAGGCATTCGATAGTCTGATCCCGGGCCTGAAATTCCGTCGCTACGATGCGGTCATCGCCGGTATGGACATCACCCCGGAACGCCAGCAGCAGGTGTCATTTACCCAGCCGTACTATGAGAACTCAGCGCTGTTCATCGCTCAGAAAGACAAACTGGCTGATATCGCCGCGCTCAAAGGCAAACGCGTCGGCGTGCAGAATGGCACCACACACCAGAAATACCTGCTGGATAAGCATAAAGACATCACCGTTGTGCCGTATGACAGCTACCAGAATGCTGTGCTGGATCTGAAAAATGGTCGTCTGGACGCCGTCTTTGGTGACACTGCCGTTGTGAACGAGTGGCTGAAAGAGAACCCGAACCTGGCATCTGTTGGCACTAAAGTGACCGATAAAGACTACTTTGGCATCGGTTTGGGTATTGCGGTTCGCCAGAACAATGATGAGCTGGTGAAAAAATTCAACGATGCGCTGAACAACATCAAGCAGGATGGCACCTACCAGACCATCTACAAGAAATGGTTCCAGCAGTAATCCGATAGAAAATCAATGATTGAATTTCAACCTCTAGCAAGCGCCGCCGGGATGACCGTCGGCCTTGCCGTTTGCGCTCTGGTGCTCGGGCTGCTGCTGGCTATGCTGTTTGCCCTGTGGGAAACCGCACGCTGGAAAGTTATCAGTGCCTGCGGCACTGCCGTCGTCACGTTACTGCGCGGTTTACCAGAAATCCTGGTGGTGCTGTTTATCTATTTCGGCTCATCGCAATTGATGCTGATGCTGTCAGATGGCTTTACACTCAATCTCGGTGTGGTACAGATCCCCGTTAAGCTGGCGATAGATAACTTTGAAGTCAGCCCGTTTCTGTGTGGCGTAATTGCCTTGTCGCTGCTGTATGCCGCTTATGCGTCGCAAACGCTGCGTGGCGCGCTGAAAGCGGTGCCACAAGGGCAATGGGAGTCTGGTCAGGCACTGGGCATGAGCAAAGGCGTAATTTTCCGCCGCCTGATCATGCCACAGATGTGGCGTCATGCCCTGCCCGGATTAGGCAACCAGTGGCTGGTGCTGCTCAAAGACACCGCGCTGGTTTCGCTTATCAGCGTTAATGACCTGATGCTGCAAACCAAAAGTATCGCCACCCGCACGCAGGAACCCTTTACCTGGTACATGATTGCAGCCGCTATCTATCTGGCGATTACGCTGTTAAGCCAGGTGATCCTGAAGAAAATTGAAACACGCGCCACACGCTTTGAACGGAGGCCGTCCTGATGCTGGGTTACATTCCCGAACTGCTTAAAGGGTTGCACACCAGTCTGATGCTGACGCTAGCGTCGTTACTGCTGGCGTTAGTGCTCTCGCTAGTGCTGACGGTGATTCTGACGCTAAAAACCCCGGTACTGTCCGTTCTGGCTAAAGGCTATATCACCTTATTTACCGGTACCCCGCTGCTGGTGCAGATATTCCTGATTTATTACGGTCCGGGTCAGTTTGAGTCCATTCGCCATATAGACTGGCTATGGAATCTGTTATCGCAGCCGTGGTTGTGTGCGGTCAGCGCGCTGGCATTGAACAGCGCCGCGTATACCACACAGCTGTTTTATGGTGCCGTACGGGCGATTCCACCCGGCCAATGGCAGTCTTGCGCCGCGCTGGGGATGAATCAGCGCCAGACGCTGCGTATCCTGCTGCCGTTTGCGTTTAAACGCGCACTCTCCTCGTATTCCAACGAAGTGGTGTTGGTGTTCAAGGGAACCTCGCTGGCTTACACCATTACCCTGATGGAAGTGATGGGTTACGGCCAGTTGCTGTATGGTCGCACTTACGATGTATTGGTGTTTGGCGCGGCAGGCATCGTCTATCTGTGCGTCAATGGCCTGCTGACGCTATTGATGCGCCTGATCGAACGACGCGCACTGCGGTTTGAACAACGCAACACCTGAATCATCAGCTAACATAACGTAATAACTGATTACGCCAGCGTTTACGCTGGCGTTTTTTATGCACGAAGCACATCCCTGTCAGGAAAAACCCAACGTAAATTATGCTTTATTTTTACTCAGATTAGCCCCTGATTGTGGCACCCAAGCCAGTAACACGCAAAATAGAATGAATTTATAGTCATATTATTTGCATATAAATACATTTAATGGCATGGTATCGGCATCCTTACCAACGGTTATTATGTTGGTATATATAAAATAATCTGGAGTACCCCATGAAAAAACTTATTCTTGCCGCACTGCTGGCCAGCACCACCTTTAGCACACTGGCAACAGAAACCATTCGTTTTGCTGCATCAGCTACCTATCCCCCCTTCGAATCACTGGATGCCAACAACCAGATCGTCGGGTTTGATATCGACCTCGCCAATGCGCTGTGTAAACAATTACAGGCGACCTGTAGCTTCACCAATCAGGCATTTGACAGCCTGATTCCGGCGCTGAAATTCCGTCGGTACGACGCGATCATTTCCGGTATGGATATCACCCCAGAACGCAGCAAACAGGTGGCGTTTACCCAGCCTTACTATGCTAACTCGGCTATCGTCATCGCCCAGAAAGGTAAGTTCCATTCGCTGGCTGACCTGAAGGGTAAGCGTATTGGGATGGAAAATGGGACAACCCACCAGAAATTCCTGCAGGAAAAACACCCGGAAGTGCAAACCGTTCCGTACGACAGCTATCAGAATGCGCTGATCGACCTGAAAAACGGCCGCCTTGATGGCGTATTCGGCGATACTGCTGTGGTCAACGAATGGCTGAAAAACAATCCGGATTTAGCCACCGTCGGCGAGAAGATCACTGATTCAGCCTATTTCGGCATAGGGTTAGGCATTGCCGTTCGCCCGGATAATCAGGCGTTACTAGAAAAACTGAACGGTGCGCTGAATGCCATCAAGGCCAATGGCACCTACAAAGCCATCAACGACAAGTGGTTCCCGCAGCAATAAAATATGTGACCTTCACGCTGCCGGTGGCTGCCGGCAGCGTACTGAGGAAAAAACGGTGGAGAGTGGAAGGACTAAAGGCAACGATTACATCTGCAAACGCCCATCACTGACGTATCTCCCGGATTAGACACGCCGTTGTAGCAATGTCAGCACCTCATAATGCGCGGTATGCGGGAACATATCGAACAGCTGCACCTGCTGTATCTGGTAGGCAGGCAAGCGTGCAATATCTTTCGCCATACTTTCGGCATTACAACTGGAATACAACAGATACGGCGGTGCCATGCGGCTCAGGTAGTCGCACAGTTCAGCACCAATCCCCCGCCGCGGTGGGTTAACGATCACCAGATCCGGCGTCTGCATTTCGCCAACCGCAAAGCGGGTGGAATCAAGCGCGGCAAAGCTGACATTCTCAAGCCCCAGTTGTGTCGCCGAGTGTTGCGCACAGGCAATCGCCTCTGGGCTGATTTCAATACCAGTAAGCGACCTATCCGACCCGGCGCAATGCAAACCGAATCCACCCACGCCACAAAAGAGATCCCACAGGCTGCGTATCGGTAACGTCGACACCCACTGGCGTGCCGTGTCATACAATGCGGCGGCAACCACCGGGTTAGTCTGGAAGAAACTTTGCGGTCGAATATACAGCGGCACCTGATTAAAGCGCTCTTCCAACGCCTGCGCTGGCGTCAGCGGAATCTCCTGATCCCCTTCCAGTATCGCCTGATGAACAGGTTGAATATTCGCCGATATCACCGTCAACTGCGGCAACTGCTGCTGTAACCACGGTAATGCAGCGCGCAGTTGTGCCAGTTTCGTTTCGGAACGTAAAACCAGCCGCAACATAAAACAACCGCTCAGGGTACTTTGCGTCAGCAGCAGGTATTTCAGCTCTCCCCGACGCCGGGCGACGTTATAAGGCGTCAATCCTGCCCGGGCAATAAAGACTTTTAACACGCTAAATACCGGCGCAAAACTCTCGGGATAGAGCGGACAGTCACACAGATCTACCGTCGAACCGTCACGGTGCAACATCCCCAATAGCGGACGTTCCACGCTGCCGCTAACCACCATCTTGGCTTTATTGCGAAACGCAGTCTGTGCCGAGGTGACTGGCGTCAGCCAGCGTTGAACCGGATGATCGGCCAGCAGCGTCGACAAATGCTGTTGCTTATCGATGATCTGCTGCGGGTAGTCGGTTTCCAACCATTGGCAGGAACGGCACGAACCGTCGTTATAGCGGGAACATTGCATGGAAAATCTGACATCTGTCGTTAACATCAAGGGGGGCCGATTGTATCACCCCCACGCGGGAAAGTTAGGGATGACGAGTAAAAAAACGCTGGCTGCGCCGGGGCAGGAACAGCAGCAAAATCAGCAGAAAATCCGGCAGTCGCTGCATCAACAAATGGTGAAGAATTTCACCGACGCCGTCGCCACTGACGTGAAAAATCGGTGGCAAAAACTCCACTAACGACGCCGTTAGCATATACACTGTGACCAGACACTGGGTTATCAGAAAACACCAACGCCCCCAGTTAAGCCCGCTGAGAACCGCGAACCCACAGCGGATTTCAAGGCATACCACCAGCAGGGCCGCCAGCAACACCAGCGTACTGTCCCACTGCTTTGCGCTACTGCTAAGCCAGCCACCAAAGCCGCTCCACCCCAGTTCACTGATGGTCAGGACGATACCCAAACACCGGGTGGCGATAATCGCCCATCCCGCCACCATCACCGCGACAGGTGCGAATACGCCACGCTGTAGCAGTTCCCGTTTGCCGTACAGTATGATTGCATTCCCCCTGAAATGACCACGCCACCAAAAGTATGGCGGCGTGGTGAGAATTGGCAAGTTCAGGAGGAAAGCAAAATGCTGTCAGCCGCGCCTCGCTTTTTGCAAATCACGCTGGCGCTGCTTTTCCGCCCGAGCCATAAACCACCAGGCAATCAAACCGATAATGCCTACCACCAACAATATCAGAGATGCCAGTGCGTTAATCTGCGGGTTAACGCCCATTCTTACGCTGGAAAACACCAGCATCGGCAGGGTCGTAGCACCGGGGCCGGAAACAAAGCTGGCAATTACCAGATCATCCAGCGACAGGGTAAAGGCCAGCAACCAGCCAGACACCAGTGCCGGAGCAATCATCGGTACGGTAATGATGAAAAAGACCTTCAGCGGTGTTGCGCCTAAATCCATTGCCGCTTCTTCAATCGAATGATCCAACTCACGCAAGCGGGCACTGATCACCACGGTGACATACGCCGAACAGAAAGTGACGTGCGCCAGCCAAATGGTCAGCATTCCGCGCTCTGCAGGCCAGCCAATGGCTTGCGCCAGCGACACAAACAGCAGTAATAACGACAACCCGGTGATGACGTCCGGCATCACCAGCGGTGCGGTCAGCATAAACGCAAACCCGTTAGAACCGCGGAAATTGCCAAAACGCACCATCACCACCGCCGCCAGCGTACCCAATACCACCGCCATGGTCGCCGAGGCCGCCGCGATAGTCAGGCTCAGCGCCACCGCGCTTATCATGGCTGAATCTTCAAACAGCGCGCTGTACCACTGGGTAGACCACCCGGCCCACACCGTCACCAGTCGGGAACTGTTGAAGGAATAGATAACCAGCATCAGCATCGGGGCATACAGAAAACTGTATCCCAGCACCAAAATCAGCGTCCGCCACGGTGAACGCACAACCGGTAAATTATTCATGCCTGATCCTCCGCGACTTTATTCTGGTGCTTGTGGAACCAGATGATCGGAATAATCAGCAGGAACAGCATCACCATCGCTACCGCCGACGCGACCGGCCAGTCACGATTATTGAAAAACTCCTGCCACAGAATACGGCCAATCATGATGCTATCTGGCCCACCTAACAGCTCAGGGATCACGTATTCCCCTACTGTCGGGATAAACACCAGCATCGACCCGGCAATAATGCCGCCTTTGGTCAGCGGCACAATGACGCTAAAGAAGGTTTTGACCGGCCGAGCCCCCAAATCCAGCGAGGCTTCCACCAGCGAATAATCCAGTCGGGTCAGCGCGGTATAAATCGGTAAGATCATAAACGGCAAATACGAATAAACCACGCCGATATACACGGCCAGATTGGTGTGCAAAATCACCAGTGGCTGATCGATGACCCCAAGCCAAAGCAGGAAATTATTCAGGATACCGTTATCTTTCAAAATCCCCATCCACGCATACACGCGGATCAGGAACGAAGTCCACGATGGCAGGATCACCAACAGCAGCAGAATGTTGCGGGTAGACGGCTTACTGTGTGCTACCGCCCAGGCCATCGGATACCCGACCACCAGACAACACAACGTAGAGACCGCCGCGACTTTCAGCGATTGCAGGTAAGCATCGATATATAACGGATCAGACAACAATTGCAGGTAGTTGCCGATATTCAGGCTGATTTGCAGCCGATCTTCCGCCCACGTGATCAGATCCGTATACGGCGGCACCGTACGCGCCATTTCGGCAAAACTGATCTTGAAGACGATCAGAAACGGCAGCATAAACAGGCATAACAGCCATAGATAAGGCAGTGCGATCACCAGTTTACGGCCATGCGCCAGACGCAGCCGCGCCAGCGTCGCACGCAACGGGCTCATCGGCTGGCCCGGCGGTTCATGTTGTTCAGATAACATCGCCATTTGCGTCTTCTCCCGTTATACCGTCAACACCACGCAACTGTCCGCATCCCAGCACAGGCGCACTTCATCTCCCCAGGTGGGCGAGCCTTTGCGGAAACGGTCGGCGTTTTGTAACTGGGCACTGATCGTCTGCCCACTGGTTAACCGGACATGGTAAATAGAGAGGTCACCCAAATAGGCGATGTGCACCACCTCGCCCACGGCAAAGTTACATCCATCTGCCGGGACATCGTCGCACAACATGATTTTTTCCGGGCGCAGCGCAATATAAACCGGCACGCCATCCACCACGGATACATCAGAATTAACCTTCAACGGATGCACCAACCCCGGGCTTTGCACAATAAGCGCATCGTCCTGACGCTCTTTCAACAGCCCTTCGAACATATTGACTGAACCGATGAATTCAGCGCTAAAGCGCGTATTCGGGTTTTCGTATATTTCTTCCGGCTCGCCAATCTGCACAAATTTGCCGCGATTCATGATAGCGATACGGCCTGCCATGGTCATGGCTTCTTCCTGATCGTGGGTCACCATCACGCAGGTCACCCCCACCCGTTCCAGAATGTCGACCACTTCCAGTTGCATGCGATCGCGCAATTTCTTATCCAGTGCGCCCATCGGTTCGTCCAGCAACAGCAATTTCGGACGTTTCGCCAGACTGCGCGCCAGCGCCACACGCTGACGCTGACCACCAGAAAGTTGATGCGGTTTGCGCCCGGCGAATTCCTGCATGTGCACCAGCGTCAGCATCTCTTCGACGCGATCGTTGATTTCACCGCGCGATAACTTGTCCTGCTTCAGGCCGAAAGCGATATTTTTCTCCACCGTCATGTGCGGAAATAAGGCATAGGACTGAAACATCATGTTGATCGGGCGCTGGTAAGGCGGCACCAAAGACAGGTCCTGTCCATCCAACACAATTTGTCCCTGGGTAGGCTGCTCAAAACCCGCCAGCATACGCAGCAGTGTGGATTTACCACACCCTGAAGCCCCCAACAGGGCGAAAATTTCGCCTTTATAGATGGTCAGGCTGACGTCATCAACCGCAAACTGACCATCATACGCTTTGGTCAGGTTGCGCACTTCCAGCAACGGCGTGGCCGCTTTCTGGGGTTTGGGGCGGGGGATCGCTTCGTTCACTTAATTTGCTCTCCGGCAAAAGCAGAACAAAATCGCAGCCACATGACTGCGACACAAATAGCACAAACAGGCGGGGTAAGCCGCCTGTTGCATGAAAGTGGAGTCAAGGACAGCGGTTATTTCCCGCTTTTTACCTTGGTCCACGAGCGTGTAATCACGCGGTCAATCTTGGGTGATTGCACCTTAAGCGTAAACAACTTGGCACGAATATCCGCTGGCGGATAAATATTCGGGTTATTACGCACTTCATCTTTCACCAGTGCAGTCGCCTCTTTATTGGGGTTGGCGTAATACACATGGTTACTGATGTTGGCAATCACCTCCGGTTTCAGCAAATAATTGAGGAACTGATAGGCTGAATCCAGGTTCTTGGCATCTTTCGGAATGGCGAAGACGTCAAAGAATGCCAGCGCGCCTTCCTTCGGAATGCTGTAGCTGATATTCACGCCATTTTTCGCCTCTTTCGCCCGGTTGGCGGCCTGCAGGACGTCGCCAGCCCAGCCGATCGCCACGCAAATATCGCCGTTGGCCAGATCGTTAATGTACTGGGATGAATGGAAATAACGGATGTTCGGACGCAGTTTCAGCAGTAAATCCGTGGCGTCTTTGGTGTAATCCGACTCATTGGTACTGTTTGGGTTTTTACCCTGATAGTTCAACACCGTGGCATAAATCTCGGCCGGTGCGTCAAGGAAGGATACGCCACAGCTCTTGAGCTTCTCCAGGTTCTCCGGTTTCAACACCAGGTCCCAGCTGTTCACCGGCGCATCTTTACCCAGTACGGCCTTCACCTTATCAACGTTATAACCAATACCGGTGGTTGCCCACAGATACGGCACCGCGTATTTATGACCCGGATCGTGTTCTTCGATGAGCTTCATCAGCTCAGGATCGAGGTTTTTGTAGTTCGGCAGTTTGCTCTTATCCAGCGGCTGGAAGACACCGGCACTGATCTGGCGCCCCAGGAAGCTGGCAGAAGGTACTACCAGGTCGAACCCTGTGCTGCCGGCCATCAGTTTGCCTTCCAGCACTTCATTGGAGTCGAACACGTCATACACAACTTTAATGCCGCTCTCTTTCTGGAAGTTTTCCAGCGTGTCCGGCGCAATATAATCAGACCAGTTATAGACGTGCAGCGTTTTCTCTTCCGCCGATGCGGTGACGGACGCGGCCACCATTAAGCCGGCTAACACACCCGAAAGCCATTTTTTACGTTGGGTGAACATCCGTTCCTTCCTCCATACCAGGGGTAAATACAGGGGGGTGAATGCACAGTGTCAGCAAATAACACCGTTCTGTGTTTCTTCATGCTCAGAATAACAACAGGCTCAGAATAACAACGATGATGCATGGCTATGCACCCGCGTCTTTCATCGTTAATACGCAATCCGCTATGACGTTATTATCTGAACCACACAGAAATAAAGCATAACCGCACTATTCCGCCCGTACCATACCGGAAAGGAAAAAACAGGTTTTATCGATTATTTATTCACAATTTATCTATGTGCTACGCCCTGAAACGACAAAGGCAGAAAAACATTCGGCTTAGATAGCAAAAAACCGCATTAAATGCGGTTTGAATAAATAAGCAAAGCTGATGACCAGCTATTGATCCATAACGTAATCAATGCAGGCTGGAGGTGTTGAATCGTTCAGCAGGGCTCTCTTCCTCATCACCCAAAAACAGCAGATTATTGGCGCTGGCTTCCATAATAACCATGGAAACTTGCTGCTCAGCCTGCTCCATGAAATGACGGAACTGTTCCAGCGTCATGCCCGCGCCTGCGCTGAATGTCTGGCAGACGATCAATTTGGGCAGGTTATCGTCCTGAATATCAAGAAACGCTTTAGCCGTCAGTGAGCTGGCGTTGATCTGGCTCAGGTTACTCATTAACGGGATCAATGCAGTGGGTTTCACTTCCGCCAGCGCGGAAAACAGGATGACACTGTCCGCCA
This sequence comes from Dickeya zeae NCPPB 2538, assembly GCF_000406165.1. NCBI lineage: Bacteria > Pseudomonadati > Pseudomonadota > Gammaproteobacteria > Enterobacterales > Pectobacteriaceae > Dickeya > Dickeya zeae. Next base: position 2,455,240 of record NZ_CM001977.1, read on the forward strand.
TATCAACCTTGGCGTCAAACACCCCGTCAAAATTCTGCATGTGCGGCAAATGCAACGCCTGACAAGAATCACATTCGAAGTAAATAATGCCCAGTTGATCCAGCCACCGCCGAAGCAAATTCAAATCAGGAACGATGATTGAATCCATCTTGACCGCCTCATATTTCATAGAGATAAAAACCTGACCTACGCAATGCCTAACTCAGGAATAGCAGGCCAATCGTCATCACGAACTGGCCATTACGGCGCGTCGACGCGCTAAAAACCGAATGGGCGCAACACTGTTATCACAACACAGCCATCCTCGGCCACTCACCCACACTAGCGTCATCCGGTTCTCGCTACCCGGGATACAGAGCGGTGATGTTGTTCAATATATTCGATCATCATCCCTGCGATATCCAGCCCGGTAGCGGTTTCGATACCTTCCAACCCGGGTGAGGCGTTGACCTCCATGACCAGAGGCCCTCGCGCCGAACGCAGTATATCAACACCCGCCACATTCAGTCCCAATGTTTTTGCGGCCTTTACCGCAGTTGCACGCTCTTGCGGCGTGATGCGAACCCGGCTGGCCGTTCCGCCCCGGTGCAGGTTGGAGCGAAAATCACCCGGTTTAGCCTGCCGCTCGATAGCCGCGACCACGCGATCGCCGATCACCAGACAACGGATGTCTTTCCCTTGTGCCTCACGAACGTATTCCTGTACCAGGATATGTGCATTCAGGCCCCGAAAAGCATCAATGACACTTTCCGCCGCCTGCTGGGTTTCCGCCAATACCACGCCAATACCCTGCGTGCCTTCCACCAGCTTCACCACCAGCGGTGCGCCACCGACCATTTTGATCAGATCCGCGGTGTCATCCGGTGAATGAGCAAATCCGGTGATCGGTAAGTCAATACCCTGGCGGGCCAACAGTTGCAATGAGTGCAGTTTGTCGCGAGCACGAATGACCGACATCGCATTATTTAGCACCATGCTCCCCAGCATTTCGAACTGGCGTAACACCGCCGTGCCATAAAAAGTAATGGCGGCACCGATACGCGGGATCACGGCGTCATAGTGCCCGAGATGACGCCCGCGGTAATGCACTGACGGTGCGGCAGAGTTAATGTTCATGTAACACGACAGCGGGTTGAGCACTTCGATATCATGCTGCCGTTCTTCCGCCGCCTCGCATAACCGCTTGCAAGAATAGAGAGAACCGTCCTGTGACAGAATGGCGATTTTCATAGCGCTCCAGTACTACCGAGTAGCCCAACCTTGCTGGTGCAGGTAGTCCAGCATGAACGGACGGCGCTCTTTGCTCAGGGTGCGCCGAATTTGGTCGCTCCAGCTCTCCATACGCTGATTGCTGTCGCGATGGCGATAATACTCAACGATATGCTGATCGTATTGTGCCAGTAAGGCACTATCCAACGGCTGATAGCAGTTTTCATGCACGACCAGCGCCGCCGGTAAACGCGGTTTGAGGTCAGGCTGCACCGCCGGATACCCAAGGCATAACCCAAACAGCGGCAGAACCTGCTGTGGTAACGCCAGCAGGCGCGTAACTTCAGCAATCTGATTACGGATACCACCAATGAAGACACCGCCTAGCCCCAGCGATTCTGCCGCCACCAGCGCATTTTGCCCCATCAGCGCCGTATCAACGCTGCCAAGCAGCAATTGTTCGGCCAGCCCCAGTTCCGCCTGTGGGTAGATTTGCTGATGCCGATAAAAATCGGCGCAGAATACCCAAAACTCCGCGGCCTGCCCCACCCACGGCTGTTCGCCGGTCAGGTGTACCAGTTGCGAGCGCAACGCCTGATCGGTAATACGAATAATCGAGCTGCACTGCAGAAAGCTGGACGTCGACGCACTTTGCGCAGCGTCAATAATCGCGGTCCGCTGCTCATCGCTAAGCGGCTGGTCGGTAAATGATCGGATGGAACGATGTTGGCGTAACAGTGAAATGGTTGGCGTCACGTTGAATATCCCTGAAAAACGATGGTGAGATGACACACTCTGACGGCGTGGGCTGCACAAATTACAGGGCTTGGGGCGCGTCGTTTGGCAATAAACGACTGTATCCGCCATACGTCACGTTGCAGAGGCGTTGGCTTTCACATTGCCCAGTCACATTCCCCATCAACGTCACGCATCAATAGGCTACACCCCGACACCACCACAGTCTCACGCCATCAAGAACATCAGTGAGTATATGTCAGACCAGTCGGTAGACCAACGTTACGAGCGATTTTAGTCAACCGTTGTCATTAGATGCGACGACCCACGACACAACATGAATATGGACAAACAAAGCAAGACATAGATGACGCTAATCGTTATAACAGGCAATGACTACTTCAGATCACCGCAGATTGCGGGCATAGTAACGCGGTTGGCTAAAACCGTTTACAATTATGGATAGGTCCTGATAGCAGAGATACCCAGATAACATAGAGATGTTAAGGAGTTTACATGTACGCAGTTATTTTTGGTCGTCCTGGTTGTCCTTATTGTGTCCGAGCCAAAGAACTGGCTGAAAAACTGACCGAAGAGCGCGACGATTTCAATTACCGTTACGTTGATATCCATGCAGAAGGCATCAGCAAAGCTGATTTGTCTAAAACGGTAGGCAAACCGGTAGAAACCGTACCTCAGATTTTCCTGGATGAAAAACACATTGGCGGCTGCACCGACTTTGAAGCCTATGCCAGAGAGCATCTGTTCAATTAATCCCGCGCCGTTTATCTGCTCATCACCAAGGCACCAAGCGTACCTTGGTGATTTTTTGGTGTTTAGCGTAAGTAATGCAGGCTCACCGCCCGTAAAAATAGAAACGCCAACGCCCCCATCAGACACCAGAACACCGCGCTGCTGAGATAAGCCAGTTCCTGCCAGAACGACAAACTGGGGAAATACCATAGTTGCAACACCAACAGACAAACCGGCATCGCCACCACCGCGCCCATGAGGGGATAACGCAATCGCCGGTTACGCGACAAGTAGCTTGATACCATTCCAGGCAGTAAAAACAACAGCATCCCCGGATCACCATGAAAGCCGTCTTCCAGCGATGTCCCCACGATACGCATCTTTTGACTTAAAAATACTAACGTAAACAAGACAAAACAGCTGACTACACCCAGCCACCCTCTATTGCCTGTCATGTGAGCCTCCCCGAAATAGACTAAACCTGCGCATGACGGAGCAACGGTCGTCGCCCACCACTATCATGCGCAGCAGGTATCCCTGATGGGACGAAAAGCCAGCTTCGTGGTGATTTATCAGCATCACCGGCTGGTTGTCCGCCGGAGAAATCACTAAAATAGCCGCGTCATGCCAGACGGTATTTCCCGTCTTTTGAGACGTTGCCAGATAAAAAATAATGGGGTTCGCTCCTTTCTTATCATCATAGTGTCGTCCAGACATGGTCAGCGCCCCTTTAATGGGGTAAATTTAGTCTAAATTATTTTTTATATCAATAATTTACCAGTAAACAACAAGTTACATTCCATGAATATAAACGTCGCTGATTTGTTAAACGGGAATTACATTCTGCTGTTATTCGTCGTTCTCTGTTTAGGTCTTTGTCTGGGGAAATTGCGGCTCGGCTCGGTTCAACTTGGCAATTCTATTGGCGTTCTGGTGGTGTCGCTGTTACTGGGACAACAACATTTCGCCATCAATACCGAAGCGTTGAACCTCGGTTTTATGCTGTTTATTTTTTGCGTCGGTGTTGAAGCCGGTCCCAACTTTTTCTCGATTTTTTTCCGGGATGGTAAAAATTACCTGATGCTGGCGATGGTGATGGTCAGTAGTGCATTGCTGATAGCGCTGGTGCTGGGTAAGGTATTCGGTTGGGGGATAGGTCTGACCGCCGGTATGCTGGCCGGTGCTATGACCTCAACCCCCGTTCTGGTGGGGGCTGGCGATGCGCTGCGTAACACCATTAGTCTTGGGCCACAGTTGTCGATAACGCAAGAGCAGTTAAGCCTCGGTTACGCCTTGACCTACCTGATTGGTCTGGTCAGCCTGATATTCGGCGCGCGTTATCTGCCTAAATTACAGCATCAGGATTTGCCGACCAGCGCCCAGCAGATTGCCCGTGAACGCGGGCTGGACACCGACAGCCAGCGCAAAATTTATCTGCCGATCATTCGTGCCTATCGGGTTGGCCCTGAACTGGTGGCCTGGGCCGATGGTAAAAACCTGCGTGAGCTGGGCATTTATCGCCAGACCGGATGTTATATCGAACGTATCCGGCGCAATGGCATTCTGGCAACGCCCGACGGCGACGCCGTACTGCAATTAGGGGACGAAATCGCACTGGTGGGATATCCCGACGCGCACGCACGCCTGAACCCCAACTTCCGCGACGGCAAAGAAGTGTTCGAGCGCGAACTGCTGGATATGCGGATCGTGACCGAGGAGATTGTGGTGAAAAACCACAACGCCGTGGGTAAGCGCCTCAGTCAGTTAAAACTGACCGATCACGGCTGCTTCCTCAACCGCATCGTCCGCAGCCAAATCGAAATGCCAATCGATGACGGCGTGGTGCTGAACAAAGGCGATGTCCTGCAAGTCAGCGGCGACGCTCGCCGGGTAAAAAGCATTGCGGATCGCATCGGCTTTATTTCTATTCACAGCCAGGTCACCGACCTGCTGGCATTTTGCGCCTTTTTTATCATCGGTATTATGGTTGGGTTGATTACCTTCCAGTTCCGCAATTTTTCTTTCGGCATCGGCAACGCCGCCGGTTTACTGTTTTCCGGCATCATGCTCGGTTTTTTACGCGCCAACCATCCGACGTTCGGTTATATCCCGCAGGGCGCATTGAATATGGTGAAAGAGTTCGGGCTGATGGTGTTCATGGCTGGGGTAGGACTCAGCGCAGGCAGCACCATCAATCACAGCTTTGGTGATGTCGGCGTTCAGATGGTGCTGTCCGGGTTGATTGTCAGCCTGCTGCCGGTCGTGGTCTGTTTCCTGTTTGGTGCCTATGTACTGCGCATGAATCGGGCGTTGCTGTTTGGTGCCATCATGGGCGCGCGCACCTGTGCACCCGCCATGGAGATTATCAGCGATACCGCTCGCAGTAATATCCCGGCGTTGGGCTATGCCGGAACCTATGCCATCGCCAACGTACTGCTGACTCTGGCCGGTTCGTTGATTGTGGTTATCTGGCCGCAATTGCCCGGCTGAGGTGATTTTGTAAAGCAACGTCAATTTTTTTTCAAATTACGCAGAACTTTTTTCCAGGGGTAAAGTCTGAGTTAATGCCACTGCTTTTCTTTGATATCCCTGAATTGAGGAGCCCGTCGTTCACGCCGGTTAGGTTCAAGAACGACGGGCATTTTCTTTTAGGTATGCCCCATTATGTGTGGCCCAAGAGTCCTTCGACACCTTACGTCACATACGCAGCCCTGGTGCTTCCTGTCTTATTCTTTTATCTTCGTACTCGCTGTAAACAACCGATGCGTTACGTTAATAAGCCAGTCTAATAAGCACCGCCGCGTTATAACATTTGCACGATAGATTTGCGCCTTGTATTTCATGAAGGTTATATTAATGCTCCGTCTGCTGAGCAATCAGCACACATTGCCTGCGGTTAACCATTCCCGGTGCATTTCCTTTTACCCCATTTCTATCCTGATTCAGGTGTAGCCATGAACGATGGCACAGTGTGGGGTGATCCTGCATTGGAACGCGTTTGACCGGTCTTATTGAGGAAAACATGGAAACGCGTCGCGCAGCAAGGCTCAACAAACTGGCTCAGGCTTTAAAAAAGGCCGATAAACTGCATCTGAAGGATGCTGCACAACTGCTCGGCGTCTCTGAAATGACGGTCCGGCGTGACCTGAATGCACGCCCCGATGCGTCTGTTGTGTTGCTGGGCGGCTATGTCGTTTGTGACCCGAAAACCAACGGCGCTACCAGTTATTTTGTCTCCGACCAGCAGACCAAACACGTGGTAGAAAAGAACATCGTGGGTGAACTGGCAGCTGCCTGCATCGAACCTAACGATACGCTCTTCTTCGACTGCGGCACGACCATCCCGTTTATTATTGCCGCCATTCCAGACGACCTGCCGTTTACCGCGATTTGCTATTCACTCAATACGTTTATGGCATTGCAGGACAAACCGAATGGTCGGGTGATTTTGTGCGGCGGGGAGTTTCATCCCGATAATGCCATTTTTACCCCATTGGGGCACCAGCATGAACTGGATCAGATCTGTCCAACCAAGGCCTTCATTTCAGCAGGCGGCATTGACACACAAGCCGGCGCCACCTGCTTTAGCTTCGCCGAGCTGGCGATAAAACATCGTGCTATGGCGCTATCTCAACGGGTCATTCTGGCAGCGGACAGCAGCAAGTTCGGCAAACGTAAACCCGCCCGCATTGGTGCGCTGACGCTCTTTGATACGATTATCACTAACCGTATACCGGATAGTGACGCTCTCCACTACCTCAAAGCCAACAACATTGAGTTATTGACCCCTTAGCCCCTTCGCTGCAGTCGGCGTTTTACGCCCTACTGCAGCGCCTTATTCCTGTCAGCCAAATAATCCGCCAAACCAGCCGGACAACGTCATCAACACGGTATCCCACAACCGGCCAAAAAAGCCTGCCTGCGGTATGTCATCCATCACCACCAGTGGGCGTTGGCCGATGCTGTTGCCATCGAGTTGGAAATCAATCGTGCCGACAACCTGCCCTTTTTTCAGCGGCGCTTGCAACTGTCGTTGCGCCAACGTAAAGCTGGCTTTCAGGTTCTTCGCCTGCCCTTTCGGCACCGTCATCGCGGCATCCTGCGTTACCCCTAATCTGACCTGTTTTTCGCTACCAAGCCATACCCGTTGGGTCGTAAATGGGGTATCGCTGCGTATCAGCGTCGCGGTTTCGAAGAAACGGAACCCCCAGGTCAGCAATTTTTCACTTTCCCGGAAACGTATTGTGTCGGAAGGCGCACCCAATACCACCGAAATGAGCCGCATGTCACCATCGACAGCCGAAGCCACCAGACTATGACCCGCCCCATCGGTATAACCGGTTTTCACCCCATCGACACGCAAGTTACTGCTCCACAACAAACGGTTACGGTTTGGCTGGCGGATATTATTGAAGGTGAACTCTTTCTCGCTGTGTAAGGCGTATTCGCTCGGTACATCGCGAATCAACGCCTGTGTCAGACGCGCCATGTCACGAGCCGTACTGTATTGTCCTGGCGTATCCAGACCATGTACCGTCAAAAAGTGGGTGTTCGTCAGTCCCAGCGTCGCAGCGTACTGGTTCATCAGACTAACAAACGCATTCTGGCTCCCGGCGACATAATCCGCCAGTGCGATGCTGGCATCATTACCTGACTGAATCACTATCCCTTTATTAAGATCGGACACCGAAATCTGATCGCCCGGTTTAAGAAACATCAGTGACGACCCACGTAACGTCGGATTGCCGCCAGCCCAGGCGTCTTTTCCAACCGTCACTTTATCTTCTGGCGTGATCTTACCCACTTTGATGGCCTGACCAATCACGTAACTCGACATGATCTTGGTCAGGCTGGCGGGATCGAGTCTGGTGTCTGCATTCGACTCAGCCAACACCCGGCCGCTGCCGTAATCGATCAGGATAAATGCTTTGGCGTCAATTTGTGGTGGAGGAGGCATCTGCTCGGCCTGAAGTACTGGCGAAACCGCCATCAATATCCCGGTAGCGGCGGCAACGATGCGTCGCCAGGAAATGCGAGGTGTCACTATCTTCATGCGCGCTGTCCATAAATTGTTAAAAATGAGGAGTATCAAACAGTTTACTGGGCCTAACGGGTACAAGGTAGCCTGACATATCTGAGAATAAAACCGACCACACTGTAAAGTTCATCAAAGAAAAAGAAAAAATCAGCGGAATCTGTCGACAGACTCAGTCACAGCCACTGCAAAATGGGGAAAAACCCCTTGATTACACCACCGATGACTCAGTCGTCCCGCATATCTATCGAAATGATTAAAATTTTTTATAAAATAGTCTTCACATACTACTTAGGCCAACATTTTTATTCTGTTATTTCCACTTCGAAAGTTTAATAGTGCAAATAAATTAACTGGCATTTATCTCATCCCAAATAATGTGTTAAATTAATCATGTCAATATATTAACAAAAACGATGGAAGGAAGATTTCTTCGGCTTTTTTAAGCGGGAGCGTTATTAATTCGGTTAAATTTCACGACGAAAAACAATCTAACGATAGCGCCATGCCCTGTCGGGCAAACAAAAGGGACTTTATCATGTCAATAGAAAAATGCATTGTCACATATGACTCATGGAAAATATATGTTGAAAGGCATATTTCCGATCCTGCACATGAAACCATCATTATGGTTAACGGAGCACTATCGACAACGGCAGCGTTCAAAAACACCGTCAAAAATCTGTCTGGCAGGTTTAATATCATTCTCTTTGATTTACCGTTTATTGGCGAATCATTGCCGCATAACACGCTGGACAGAGTCATAACCAAAAACGATGAGGTCAACATCCTGCTCCACCTCATCGATACCTTTGAACCAGACCACATACTGTCGATATCATGGGGCGGGCTGTCTTCGATGCTGGCTTTGTCGAACAAACCCAGACATATCAAGAAGGCCGTGATCGCATCATTTTCGGCACATCTTAACGATAAAATGCGCGATTATATCCAACGCGCCAGGTATTATATTCATTCGAAAGAATTCGAAAGAGCGGCAGAGTTACTCAATAATGAAGTAGGTAAATTTTTACCACCTTTATTAAAGCACATTAATTTAAAACACATCTCTTCGATGAGTGAATTCGCCTTTCAACAGGTTAACTTTCATATAGATCAAGTGCTCACACTGAAAGAAGAGAACTATATCGAAATATTCAAGGATATTAACGCTGATATACTTTTCTTGAATGGCGAAAATGACGAGTACACTACCGCTGACGATATCAAAAAAATGGGGCAATACATTCATCACTGTGAATTCAGCACCATTCCCGAAGCGGGCCACTTCCTCGACCTTGAAAACAGGAAAGCGGCAAAGCAAGTTGCAGAGAAAATAATCTCGTTTTTCGCATAACCGTTATCGCCGTCAGGCTGCTGGATAACTGCCAGCAGCCTAATCACTAAGCTGATTATCAAACAGTACTAACTTATCGATCTTATCGCTGATATTCCCGCATTTTTAACGCCTGTTTCCTCCATTGCCTGACGTTAGCACCACTGCTTTAGAACAGCCGACCTCAGAACCATAGACCTTAGAACAATCGGTGACATCAAACCCTTGCTGTGGATATAGTGGCAATAGTCTGACATTGGCATGAGCAGCGTGCGGCATCCCACCACCTGCTTTGTTGCGCCAAAAATCAACTCAAAGGAGTAGTGCCATGTTGAAAATCTGGGGTCGTGAAAACTCGACCAATGTGAAAAAAGCACGCTGGTGCGCGGCAGAACTTGGACTGGCCTATGAGCTGGTTCTGGCAGGCGGGCAATTCGGTCGTAACCATGACCCGGATTATCTGTCCATGAATCCTAACGGGCTGGTACCCTGCCTGCAGGACGACGATTTGGTACTGTGGGAGTCGCACGCCATCGTGCGTTATCTGGCAGCACAGTACGGCCAGGGGCGTTTTTATCATGCCAATGCGAAAACGCAGGCTGGCATCGACAAATGGCTGGACTGGGCAGCAGGGTTCTCCGAGCCCTACAAGCAGGTATTTATCAATCTGGTGCGTACTGCGCCGGAAAAACGCAACATGCAAGCGGTCGAAGCCGGTATTGCCGGTTGTGAAAAGTTATTTGCTATTGCTGATAGCGTACTGGCGACACAGCGATGGCTTTCCGGCGAAGAGTTCGGCATCGGCGACATCCCGACTGGGTGCATCGCGTATAGCTGGTTCAACCTGCCGATTGAACGCCAGCCTCGGCCCCATCTGGAGCGTTGGTATCAGCAACTGACTGAGCGGGAAGCCTTCCGCCAGACCGTCATGCTACCGTTAACGTAACCCCTCTTCTTATACATCTCACCCGACGTCATATCATCGCTTGCCGTGCGCCCCACACCGGGCGCACATCCACAGTCAGGAGTCCGACAGCCCCACCTTTAGCAACTTGCCATTATCCTGATCGGTCAGCACATAAAGATAGCCGTCTGGCCCTACCCGCACGTCACGGATACGTTCCCCCAGTTCCGTCAGTAGACGTTCTTGCGAGACAATGCGGTCGCCTTCCAGCGATAAACGAATCAGGCTGGTTCCCGCCAGTGCGCCGATAAATAGCGAGTGACGCCAGGCAGGAAAACGACTGCTGTTATAAAATGCCATCCCGCTGATAGCTGGCGAGACTTTCCAGTAATAGACAGGCTGGGTCGTACCCGCCACTTCCGCCCCTTGAAATTCCGGGATTTTCTGCCCGGAGTAGTCGATACCATAGGTCGCCAGTGGCCAACCGTAATTCTCTCCCGGTTGGGGAATATTGATCTCATCGCCGCCACGCGGGCCGTGTTCGCTTTCCCATACATCGCCAGACCACGGATTCAGCGCCAGTCCCTGTGGATTACGCAATCCGTAGGCCCAGATTTCTGGCCGGGCACCCGTGTGGTTCACAAAAGGATTGTCGATGGGAACACCCCCGTCCGGTGTAAGGCGTACCAGTTTACCTTGCAGGCTTCCCAAATCCTGGGCCAGCATCCGTTGCTGGTTTTCACCGAGTGCGATAAACAAATGTCCTTGTTTATCGAACACCATTCGCCCGCCAAAATGGGCGCCGGTCGAGCGTTTCGGCAGTTGCCTGAAGATCACCGAAAAATGATTCAACCGTTGCATATCATCTGACAGCACGCCAAACCCGACGGCGGTTCCGGCCAGCCCTCCCGGTCCAGCTTCGGCATAACTCAAGTAGACCCGACGATCCTGACGAAAATTCGGCGACAACACCACATCCAGCAAACCACCTTGCGAATGAGCAAACACAGCCGGAACGCCACCTATCGGTGCAGAAAGCCCCTTACCAGCACGCCAGCGTCGCAACTGACCTGAACGCTCCGTCAGCAGCAGCCCTTGATCGTCCGGCAAAAATGCCAGCGACCAGGGATGATCAAGATTATCCTGCAACACGGCGACGGTCGGCGCGGCAAACAGCCCCGCAGAAAACAACCAGCTAGCCGCCAATACCGGCAAAGTAAAAAAAGGAAAGCGGGGAAACGACATGCCTGATTCTCCCTGTTATTGGTGGTGGCAAGACGCTAGCCACATGAAAAACGATGCGGACGGTAAAATGAGCAGACGGTAAATTAATAGCATGCTGGCTTCAACCATCAGGCAGAATTTACTCAAATTTGCATCCTGCCCATCATCGCCCCCAAGACTGGGGTACCCCCGTGCACTGATTGTTTTATAATCACACAGGACTGTTTCCTGACGGCGATTCAGGTATAATCCGCCGCATTTTTCCGCCCCAACCCGATGTATGAGACGCTATGACTGTTAACACTTTCGATCCTTCACAAACCACCACACTGTCGGCACCGCAAAAAGCGCTGAACGATCAATCCGCTGACGTCAGCAAAGATCTGTCACGCAAAATTGGCTTTGTCAGCCTCGGTTGCCCGAAAAATCTGGTGGATTCGGAGCGAATTCTGACCGAACTGCGTACCGAAGGGTATCAGGTGGTGCCGAGCTACAACGATGCCGATCTGGTTATCGTCAATACTTGTGGCTTCATCGATAGCGCAGTACAGGAGTCGCTGGAAGCCATTGGCGAAGCGCTCAATGAAAACGGCAAGGTCATCGTGACCGGCTGCCTGGGCGCGAAAGAGAATCAGATCCGCGAGGTGCACCCCAAAGTATTGGAAATCACCGGCCCGCACAGCTACGAGCAGGTGCTCAGCCACGTGCATCATTATGTTCCCAAACCGGAGCATGACCCGTTTACCAGTCTGGTACCGGCTCAGGGGGTCAAACTGACGCCACGCCACTACGCTTACCTGAAGATTTCCGAAGGCTGCGATCATCGTTGCACTTTCTGCATTATCCCGTCGATGCGTGGCGATTTGGATAGCCGCCCTATCGGTTCGGTGCTGGATGAAGCCAAACGGTTGGCAGAAGCCGGTGTGAAAGAACTGCTGGTCATCTCGCAAGACACCTCTGCCTACGGTGCTGACGTCAAACACCGCACCGGATTCTGGAATGGTCAGCCGGTGAAAACCAGTATGGTCAGTCTGTGTGAACAATTATCGACGCTGGGGCTGTGGGTCCGTCTGCACTACGTGTATCCCTACCCGCATGTAGATGATGTGATCCCACTGATGGCCGCAGGCAAAGTGTTGCCGTATCTGGATATCCCGCTGCAACACGCCAGCCCGAAAATCCTCAAGCTGATGAAGCGCCCCGGCGCGGTAGAACGCACGCTGGAGCGCATCAAGCGCTGGCGCGAGATCTGCCCGGACCTCACCTTACGTTCAACGTTTATCGTTGGCTTCCCCGGTGAAACGGAAGAGGACTTCCAGATGCTGTTGGACTTCCTGCAAGAAGCACAGTTGGATCGCGTGGGGTGTTTCCGGTATAGCCCGGTGGAAGGTGCCGCGGCGAACAACCTGCCGGATCAGGTACCGGAAGACGTAAAAGAAGACCGCTATCATCGTTTCATGCAGGTACAGCAGCAGATTTCCAGCCAGCGTCTGCAGGCCAAAGTCGGCCGGGAATTGAAAGTGTTGATCGATGAGGTCGATGAAGAAGGCGCTATCGGTCGCAGCATGGCAGATGCACCGGAGATCGACGGAGCGGTCTATCTGAATGGCGAAAACCGGGTCAAGGTGGGCGATCTGGTGACGGTCAAAATTGAGCATGCCGATGAATACGACCTGTGGGGTTCACTGGTCTGATCGTCACGACACTGGCCGATGATCACTCGGCCAGTGATTCACCTCGCCTTGATTCCGCTCAAAAAAACAGCGTCACTTGCCGCTTCCAGACAGTTCGCCTTGCGTCGTTTCAGTACCTCAAGTAGCCTTGCCTGATGATTACCGACGCCATAATGACTCTCTACTCCATACGGACGAAGGCAGCAGCATGTGGAAACGCCTGATATTCGGTCTTTTCGCCACCATTTTGGTGTTAGCCTGCAGTGCTTTTCTGCTTGATCGCTGTATCAGCTGGCGCACAGCCCCTTACATCTACGAGGACGTGGAGGATTTGCCGCCGCGTCAGGTTGGGGTGGTCCTGGGTACCGCTAAGTACTATCGCGCTGGTGTGATCAACCAGTATTACCTGTTTCGTATTCAAGGTGCGCTTAATGCTTTTAACAGCGGCAAAGTCAGTTACTTGCTACTGAGCGGCGACAATGCCCAGCACAGCTATAACGAGCCGATGACCATGCGGCGCGACCTGATCGCCGCCGGGGTCCCGCCCGCCAGCATCGTGCTGGACTATGCCGGTTTTCGCACGCTGGATTCCATCGTCAGAACCCGCAAGGTATTCGATACCAACGATTTCACGATCATTACTCAGCGCTTCCATTGCGAGCGCGCGCTATTTATCGCGCTGCACAAGGGCATTCAGGCACAGTGTTTTGCTGTCCCCTCACCGAAGGATATCTGGCAGGTACGATTACGGGAATTTGGTGCCCGGCTTGGCACGTTGTTTGATTTGTATATTCTAAAGCGTGAACCCCGCTTCCTGGGGCCACAAGTTCCGATTCCGTCCGAATACAAAATTTCGCATGACGAACCCAGTTACCCGGCAGTACCGCCAGAATTCATGACCGATCAGGAGTCGAAAGTAGAGCCGCCGCTACGCCAGAAGCCAGCGGCATCCCCTTCCCGCTAGTCATAACTCATTGGCTGACTGCGCTGAAATCGGACCGGCGACTTTGGCTGTCAGCCAGTGCCATAACCACTCAATCGGCCCTTGTCGGAACGTGCCCAGCCAAAGACGTGCTACCAGCAAATTGCATAACCATACAGGCGGCACCACCAGCAGCAACTGCCAGCGGTCAAAGTGCATAAACCCGCCCAGACGATTGAACAGCGTGGTACAAATCAGGGTTTGCAGCAAATAGCTGCTAAGCGCCATGCGCCCGACGCTGGCTATCCAACGGGTAAGCCGCCAGTTCGTCAACGTCGGCCAATATCCGTAGCACAACGCCAGATAGCCAACCGCCTGTAGCGGCGCGCCAGTCTCTCGCGGAATTTGTAGCAACAGACCGCACCAGCGATAGTCCCACTGCAGTTGCCACTGGGCGATAACGCCTGCGCCATTAATCAACAACGCCAGCGGCAGCAACCACAGGGCAACACGCCGGTAATGTCGCAGGCTAAACTGACCTCGCAACCAGCCGCTACGCATCAACGCGGCACCCAGCAACATCGATCCAGCCAGCAACCAGCCATACTGAACCCCCAGCGACAACAGGCTTTCATTCAATAATGACAAGCGATTTCGCCAGGCCTCCGGCCCGCCCTGCGTTAGCCACCAGGCTTCATAATTCACCTCGGCAAGTCCGGGTTGCCAGAAATTTCCGCCATCCTGACTCAGCACCTGACTCAAGACCACCAGCATTGCCAGCCCCATCAGATACAGTGCCACTCCGGTACGCAGTAGCATACGGGTACTGTCGGCATGACGCAGCATGCCATAACACACCAGCCCAATCAGGCCATAATCCAGCAGAATGTCGCCATCCCACAGGAAAAGTGCATGCAGCAGGCCAAAAACCATCAGCCAAAACAGTCTGGCATGAATCCAGCGCTTACCGCGTCTTAGTAGCAGTTGCAACCCGGCACCAAACAACAGGGCAAATACCGTGAGAAATTTTCCCTGCGCCACCATATCCATCAACGCCCACGCCCAGGCATCAGCCGCAGAAGGCGGCCCCTGCCACGCCGGGTTGAGATAGGCTGCATGCGGCAAACCGAATGACACAATATTCATCAATAGAATGCCAAGCATCGCCAACCCACGGGCGAAGTCCAGCATAGGAATACGAGATGAGAAAGGCGGCGTTGGCGACATGGTTTTCAGCAAATACCGGGACGTGTCCGCGAATTGTAGTGACTGGGACAACAAATGCCCATGTTTTTCTGGCGATGGCGATTAACCGCCAGAAAAACATCGGCAATGCCGATCAATTATGATGGTGGCGCACAGCGCGCAGAAATTCCTGACGGGTATTCTGACTGGATTTGAACAGACCGCCCAGCGAGGTTGTCGTGGTGGCACTGGTGGCATCACGAATTCCACGTGCTTTAACGCAATAATGTACCGCGTCAATCGATACCGCCACATTATTGGTGCCAAGCAACGTCTGCAACGCGACCAGAATTTGCTGTGTCAAACGTTCCTGAACCTGCGGACGCTGAGAGAAAAACTGTACGATCCGGTTGATCTTGGACAGACCAATCACACCGTCTTTCGGGATGTACGCCACTGTGGCTTTGCCATCAATAGTCACAAAATGATGCTCGCATGTGCTGGTCAGCGTGATGTCACGTACTGTCACCATTTCATCGACTTTCATCTTGTTTTCGATGATAGTGATCTTCGGGAAATTGGCGTAATCCAGGCCGGAAAAGATCTCTTCCACATACATTTTGGCGATGCGGTGAGGGGTCTCAGCCAGACTATCATCCTCCAGATCGAGGTTCAGCAGGTTCATGATTTCCGTCATGTGCTCAGCAATCAGGCGCTTACGGGTTTCACGCTCCAGCATTTCGCCGCGCAGTGGGGTTTCCAGTCCACGTGCCAGTAACGCTTCGTGAACCAGGGCCGCTTCTTTTGTTAATACAGCCGACATGTTTTTCTCCAGCAGGTGTTCTCACTCTAACGTTGCCCAGAGCCAACGTCGGCCACAACTCTAATGGAGTGCCTGATGATTATCCAGTGATTGTGTGTCATGGCTGATGAAAAGACTTCAACTTGCCATCACGAGCTTGCCATCATGCCATCACGCTCTCCTGCCATCGTAATATACCCGGCCGCATTCACACGGATGAATGCGGCAGAGTTAATACGTTAGACGTAAATATATTAATAGATAGCGGCGTTAGAATTTCTCCCAGTTATCCTGTCCACCGGTTTTACCAGCTGGTGGCAACGCGGGCATCGTTCCTTTAAGTGACGGGCGTTTAAGCGCCAGGTTGTCGGCCTGTCCCCGATTCCCCGCCGCCGAACGGTACTCGGTACCAAGATGGAACACTTCCACCGCTTGCGTCAGTTGCCGTGCCTGCTCTTCCAGTGAGGAAATCGCCGCCATTGCCTGTTGTACCAGGGTCGCATTCTGCTGGGTCACACTATCCATTTCATTGACTGCCTGACCGATTTGCGAAATCCCCCGGCTCTGTTCATCTGACGCAGAGGCAATCTCACCAATCAGATTACTGACGTGCGATACCGTGTCGATAATCGTCTGCATCGCTTCCCCAGCCTGCTTGACCTGTGTTGAGCCCACATCCACCCGGGATACCGATTCCGCAATCAAGCCTTCAATCTCTTTGGCCGCCTGAGCGCTGCGTTGCGCCAGGCTGCGCACTTCACCGGCTACCACCGCGAACCCCCGGCCCTGTTCGCCGGCACGGGCCGCTTCCACCGCCGCGTTCAGCGCCAGAATATTGGTCTGGAAGGCAATACCGTTAATGACTGAGGTAATATCGCCAATCTTGCGGGAGCTGGCGGTAATGCTGTCCATCGTTTCCACCACAGTATTGGTGATTTTCCCACCTTGTATCGCCGCGTCGGAAGCCTCCTGCGCCAGCTTGGTGGCCTGATGGACGTTTTCTGCGTTGTGCTGCACGGTAGAGCTCAGTTGTTCCATGCTGGCGGCAGTTTCCTGCAACGCTGATGCTTGCTGCTCGGTGCGTCCGGAAAGATCATTGTTACCTTGCCGGATTTCGGTCGCCCCCTGATAAATCGCCTCGGCGGTATCACGAATCAACGAGACGGTATCTTTCAAACTCAGTTGCAGTTTTTTGATGTCGGGAATCATACGTCCGGCACAGTTACGGCCGAATTCATCCAGATGCTGATCGAGCCGACCGGCGATCAGTTTCCCGAGGTGTGCCTGAATTATAGAGATAGGATTTACCAGATACCGGGTCAGATAGCGTTCACTGATCAGGAAAATGATCACACTGATAATCAGCGCCAGTATTAAGGTATTTCGGGTCCAGTCGTTATGCGTGTTCACTGCCCCCAAAAAATCGGCATTCGTCACCGCCGCGGTATATTTCTGCGCCGCATCACCAAATGCCCAACTGGCTGGTGGATACACTTTACGAAATACGCTACGAAATGCCTCCAGATCGTTTTTCTGCAGTGCGGCATACATGGGATCGATCGCCGTCGAAAGTAACGCCGACCAGCTTGATACCATTTCATCGGTGATTTTTTTATCCACACCAATTTGTGGTGCTGCCTTAAATTTTCCCAATGCATCTTTGGTATTATTAATGGCTGTCAGCGCCATATCCAATGTCTTTTTAGCATTCTCTGCATCGTTAAATTGCAGATAATCCATCACACGCGCCATTCGGGTGACGGAACGGAAGTATTGGTCATTGCCATAGGTGAGATAGCTCTGGGTTTTACTTTGAGTCGAGTTATCATTTAACAGCAGCGTGACCTGCTTTAACGAATACAGGCTGTAGCCGGATACACTCCCCCAGAGCACCACGAAAAATCCCATAATAAATAACATCATTACTCTTATACTGATATTTCTTAGAAAAGACATAATTAACTCCCGAATGTTATTTGACGTTTTCCAGGATTTGCTGAGCAGCAGAGTGTCCTTTACCCCTTAATACAACAGTCACCCATTCAGAACGCACTGCACCAAATGCCACCTCGCGGCTCTTCATATAGCGCAAATGATACCGATTGGTAGTTATAAGCAGGATGATCACTATGTGAACGCGTACGTTCTGATTTATCAGCAAGTATAGGCAGGGATAGAAAAAATGAGATGACGCAACCGGTTATTCGTATAAAAACCACGTCAGAAAAACGGCAATATCACGCGACT
This sequence comes from Dickeya zeae NCPPB 2538, assembly GCF_000406165.1. Taxonomy (NCBI): domain Bacteria; kingdom Pseudomonadati; phylum Pseudomonadota; class Gammaproteobacteria; order Enterobacterales; family Pectobacteriaceae; genus Dickeya; species Dickeya zeae. The sequence goes on from NZ_CM001977.1 coordinate 2,473,265, forward strand.
GTCACACTCTTGTTATGTCGGAATACCCAATAAAAAATGCACCGGCTAACCGGTGCATTTTCGTGTAAAACATGAACGCCTGTGCAGACTCAGAAGGTTTCCCAGTCCCCGTGCGATGACCGGGCTGGCAACGCCGCCGTTTTCGGTGCCGGTCGTTTCAGCGCCGGTGTGGCAGTGCGTGGCACGTGTAACGTCGACGACGACCCCAGGTCAAACGACGCCACCGCGGCCGCCAGACTCTGCGCCTGCTCATCCAGCGAGGCTGCCGCCGCAGACGCTTCCTGCACCAACGCCGCGTTCTGTTGCGTCACCCCGTCCATTTCCGTCACCGCCTGACCAATTTGCTCGATACCCCGGCTCTGTTCGTCAGACGCCGCCGAAATCTCACCCATCAGGTCATGCACCCGCGAGACCGAGGAGATAATCCCCTCCATCGCGCTGCCTGCCTCGCGTACCAGTGTCGAGCCTGTATCTACCCGGCTGACCGATTCGCCAATCAGCGTTTCAATCTCTTTCGCCGCCTGCGCACTGCGCTGCGCCAGGTTTCTCACTTCACCTGCCACCACCGCGAAACCACGCCCTTGCTCACCAGCCCGCGCCGCTTCCACCGCTGCGTTCAGCGCCAGAATGTTGGTCTGGAAGGCAATGCCGTTAATGACGGTAGTGATATCCGCTATTCTGCGGGAACTGTCCGAGATGCTCTGCATGGTGGTGACCACGTTGTCGGTAATGTTACCGCCCTGTCTGGCCATCTGCTGGGCTTCTTCCGAAATCTGGCGGGCCTGACGCACGTTATCGGCGTTATTTTTTACCGTCGAGGTCAGCTCTTCCATGCTGGCGGCGGTTTCCTGCAACGCAGCGGCCTGCTGGTCGGTACGGCGTGACAGCTCGTCATTCCCCTGGCGGATTTCGCTGGTACCGGTATAAATCACCGTCGAGCTGTCGTGAATGGTCTGTACCGTATCACGCAGGTTGTGCTGCATCGCCCGAATGTAGGGGATCAACTGACCGGCACAGTTACGGCCGAACTCTTCCAGTTCCACACCCAGTTTGCCGCTGGTCAGCAGTTCCAGATGGCGTTTAATCTGACCAATTGGTTTCACCAGATAGTTCACCAGATAACGGTCGCTGAGGAACAGTACGATAACCCCCAGAATCAGTGCCGCCAGCAGCATATTTTTATTGACGGTAATGTGTTTTTCGACCTGGATGATGCCATCGTCAGACTGAATAGCCGTGGCATATTTCTCCGCGATAGCGCCGAATTCTACGCTCAAAGGCGGGTACTGTTTACGGAATAGCAGGCGAAAATCATCCATGCGACCGTCTTTAATCGCTGTCAGCATCGGTTCGACCGCGCTTTGCAGTAACCGGCCCCACACTTCGGTCATTTGCTGTACGACTGCTTTATCGACCCCGACGTGTTCGCTGCTTTTAAACTGCTCCAGCGCGTCTTTGCTGTTTTTCAAGGCGGTATCAGCGGAGCTCAATGTCTTCTGAGCATTCTCCGTATCCCCCGTCTGCAGGTAGTCCACTGCGCGCAGCATCCGGGTGACGGTACGAAAATACTGGTCATTACCTTTGACCAGCATGGAGTAACTTCTTTTTTGTGACATGTTGTCATTCAGCAGATCATTCATGTCACCAAATGAACTCAGTGTGAAGACAGAAGCCATTCCCCAGATAACAGTAAACAGCGTCAGGATAATTAACAGCATTTTTCTGACGGTGATGTGTCTTAAAATATTCATAGTAGACTCCGGATAATTAGTCGCGCCTTTAGCGCTTGCGTAGTCATGGCCACCGGTGTTTGGTTATTCCCCAGTTCAAATAATGTGCAAACTTTAAAACTGTACACCTGACATATATCGTGGCAAGAAAAACCTTGGCTAAAACTTTCAAAAAATGAATAACACTTTTTAATTCCGGCATGCAGTACGGTTAAATAAAACCGTGTTTCCTTTTTATACATCACATTTATTCTACCACGTCTGCCAACACGTTCACTGTGTTTTCATGGTTAACGCTACAGGACAAAAATTAAGTGAGCCTTAAATAAACAAAATAAAAATGACAATGATCACGTTATCTCACTTTTAACAATTTTATTTTTAATTTCCTACGTTACCGTTTTTTGAATCTTAAATGAACCATAAATGGTCGAGACACGTTTCTGTGTGACTCACTGGCCCACTGCAGACAGCCAAATGCACCGGCTTGCCGGTGCATTTTCGTATAAAACAGGGTGGTCTGTGTAGGCTCAGAAGGTTTCCCAGTCCCCACGCGATGACCGGGCTGGCAGTGCCGCCGTTTTCGGTGCCGGTCGTTTCAGCGCCGGTGTGGCAGTGCGTGGCACGTGTAACGTCGACGACGACCCCAGGTCAAACGATGCCACCGCGGCCGCCAGACTCTGCGCCTGCTCATCCAGCGAGGCTGCCGCCGCAGACGCTTCCTGCACCAGCGCCGCGTTCTGTTGCGTCACCCCGTCCATTTCCGTCACCGCCTGACCAATTTGCTCGATACCCCGGCTCTGTTCGTCAGACGCCGCCGAAATCTCACCCATCAGGTCATGCACCCGCGAAACCGAGGAGATAATCCCCTCCATCGCGCTGCCTGCCTCGCGTACCAGTGTCGAGCCTGTATCTACCCGGCTGACCGATTCGCCAATCAGCGTTTCAATCTCTTTCGCCGCCTGCGCACTGCGCTGCGCCAGGTTTCTCACTTCACCCGCCACCACCGCGAAACCACGCCCCTGCTCACCGGCCCGCGCCGCTTCCACCGCCGCGTTCAGCGCCAGAATATTGGTCTGGAAGGCAATGCCGTTAATGACGGTAGTGATATCCGCTATTCTGCGGGAACTGTCCGAGATGCTCTGCATGGTGGTCACCACGTTGTCGGTAATGTTCCCACCCTGGCGCGCCATCTGCTGTGCTTCTTCCGAAATCTGGCGGGCCTGACGCACGTTATCGGCGTTATTTTTTACCGTCGAGGTCAGCTCTTCCATGCTGGCGGCGGTTTCCTGCAACGCAGCGGCCTGCTGGTCGGTACGGCGTGACAGCTCGTCATTCCCCTGGCGGATTTCGCTGGTACCGGTATAAATCACCGTCGAGCTGGCGTGAATGGTCTGCACCGTATCACGCAGGTTGTGCTGCATCGCCCGGATATAGGGGATCAACTGACCGGCACAGTTACGGCCGAATTCTTCCAGTTCCACACCCAGTTTGCCGCTGGTCAGTAGTTCCAGATGGCGTTTAATCTGACCAATTGGTTTCACCAGATAGTTCACCAGATAACGGTCGCTCAGGAACAACACCGCAATACCAATGATTAACGCAACCAGCAACGTACTTTTGCTCATGGCAATGTAATGCTCGGCATCCACAATGGTATTGTCGGACTGAATGGCGGCAGCATATTTTTCCGTCAACTCACTGAGTTCCACACTCATTGGCGGATATTGCTTCAGATAAATTCGTTTAAATTCGTCCAGTCGCCCCGCTTGCAACGCTGTTATCATCGGCTCTACCGCATTAGCAAGAATCTGCTCCCACGAGGTCACCAATTTCTGAACCTGCTCATCGCCAACGCCTATTTGCCGACTATTCTTAAATTGCGCCAACGCCTCTTTGGTATTCTTAAGCGCCTCTGCCGCACTTACCAGAGTTTTTTTGTGCACTATCCGTATCACCTTGCTGAATAAACTCCGGTACACGCGACATGCGCGTTACCGCACGGGAATATTGATCATTACCTCTGACCAGAATGGAATAACTTCTTTTCTGATCCTGATTATCGTTTAATAATCGACTAACATTACCTAACGAATATAACGTAAAAGAAGAGGCAATTCCCCATACAATACTGAATAAGGCAAGAATGATTAACATCATTCTTCTGACGGTAATATTTTTCAAAAACATTGCAGCAGGCTCCGAATTATTTTTTGCGCTCAGCTCGTATTTTCATCATCACCCACTCTGGCTGCTATACTGAATGCCATCAAAAAACCTTCAGCACACATTATTTGCACTCGTATAGTGACAAGAAAATCCCTGGTAGAGTGGATAATAATGGCGTCACGATCGGCCATAGCATTTACCTCTCTTTTATGAATCATTGCCAATGAGACAAATAAAAAGTCTGACTTATCTATTTTGTCACCCGAAAACACCATTCGAATCTCGACAATTTTCACGTTGAGAGTAAACAGCGAAAATTAAGCGAGCCTTAACACCCGTTATCACCAACATAACGAATGGCAACCTTGACTGGTATTCTTTTGTTATCTTATTAAGATCATTAGCTGTTTTCCTTTCATCGGCCATACCGATTACTGCAATTGCTATTTCCGTTAAATTAACCGCCATGAGAACGCCATCATCAACGGTGATGCCGCGACAAGAGAGAGAAAATCGAACCAACTGTAAAATAACGACCACAAGAATATGAAGAGAATCGGGCAATGCGAAAAGAACCGGGTGAAATGTAACGACGACACATAGACCAGCCATCACCGCACAACGCGGTGATGGCTGTTACTGCACGTTTAGCGAGATGACAGCGCCCCTAATGCCAGGGGTGATGACGGCAGCCTCTGGTTTGCGTGATACGAGTGGTCATCCTCTTCCGACAGGCTGAATACGGCGACGGCATCGGCCAGTTGCCCAGCCTGCTGCTCCAGCGAGGCAGCGGCCGATGCCGCCTCTTCCACCAGTGAGGCATTCTGCTGCGTCACGCTGTCCATTTCCGTCACGGCCTGACCGATTTGCATGATGCCACGCTTTTGCTCTTCCGATGCCAAAGCAATATCCCGGATCAACGCATCCACACCCCTAATACCGCTGATGATATCGCCCATCGCCGCTCCCGCCTGCGCCAGTTGGACAGCTCCATCCTCCACACGCTGAACGGAATCGCTGATAAGCGCACTGATGTCTTTAGCCGCCTGAGCACTACGCTGCGCCAGATTACGCACTTCCCCCGCCACCACAGCAAACCCTCGGCCAGACTCACCAGCCCGAGCGGCTTCCACCGCCGCATTCAGCGCCAGGATATTGGTCTGAAAAGCGATACCGTTGATCAGGGTAATGATGTCGCTAATCTGACGAGAACTACTGGATATCCCTGCCATCATCGCTTCCAACGCTTTTCCAACCTCACCGCCGGTAACGGCCCGTTTCGTCGCATCCTGTGCCAGTTGGCTGGCTTGTTTCAGGTTATCCGCGTTGTGGATAACGGTAGCGCTCAATTGTTCCATGCTGGCTGCGGTTTGCTGTAATGAAGCAGCCTGTTGCTCTGTCCGGCTGGCGAGTTCATCGTTACCGCTTTTGATCTCACTTGCCCCCACATGCAATGCCGCCGAGTTATCACGAATAACACTCACCGTGTCGCGCAGATTGCTTTGCATATGACGGACGTATGGGATCAGTTGTCCGATGCAATTGCGCCCGAACTCTTGCAACTCAACACCAAGACGCCCTTGCGTCAACGCACTCATGTGACGTTTGATGTCGCCTATCGGTTTAACCAGATAGTTAACCAAATAACGATCGCACAACAGCAACATCAGAACCCCCAACACCAGTGCCGCACTGAGTACATTTCGACTGATAGTCGCCAAATGGTTTGCTTTCTCTAATGAGTTATCAACCTGTATCGTTTCGCCGTACTGCGCCACATTGTTGCCAAATGCCAGCGCCAAAGCGGGATAAACATCCAGATAGTCATGTTGGTATTCGTCAAAACGCCCTGCCCGACTGGCATTGAGCATCGGAATCAGCGCCTGGGAAATCGCGTTTTCCCAGGAATCGGCGATTTTCCCCGCCAGTGTCGGGTTGATTCCATCCTGACTGGCGGCACGAAACGTACTCAGCAGCGAACGGGTCGTATCGAGGTTACTCTGCACCTTTTGCAATAAAGCCTGAACCTGCGCCGTATCCCCGCGTTGTTGGAATAATGTACTGCGATTAAGTAACGCGATTGACTGGGTAAAAGCCTCCCGACCATTAGCCAAAATAGTGTAGTTTTTTTTCTCAGTCTGATTTGTGTCCAATAATGATTCAACTTTATTGAGCGATATGATCGTCGTAATCGCACTGCCTCCCCAAATTAAAGTAAATCCGGTGAGTATGATTAATAACATAGCCCTGATGGTGATATTTCTTAAAATGCTCATCATGATATCCAGATAATTATGTGTAGTTTGAATAATGCCCTATCCACAGCGCGGAAAAACGCGATGGCACGAATATGGATAAGGTAATTCCCTTGAATAATCCGGGTCGCATAAAACCGGTGATTGCATGATTTCCCAGTCACTTACATGGGTAAGTAGCCAGGACTACATCATGCATCTGCGACCTGAAATAGGGTGGGTATACCCAAAATAATTCGAGTTGCAGGACAACACGCTCGCGTGTTGAACAACGCTACGCGTTGGCCCTTTAGGGCAAGGCTCATTAGAGCCTTGTAACGCGGCAAGAGAGTGAACCCCGATGAGCTTACTCAGGTAAGTGATTCGGGTGAACGAACGCCGCCAACACACCTGCAATTTGAAGTATGACGGGTAATATAGCAATCAATACTGACTGCCAATGCCGTCCATAGGATGTCATAAGAAATAAAGAGCGATAACCAGGCTCCATGCCAAAACCCGAATCTCATCTTATCCTCACTTTGCGATAAAAAAAAAGCCGTCCTGTTACATTGCGGCTCATTTAAATGTCACAAAAAATAAATATGAGTGCCTGACATCGTTTATTTACCCTCTCTATGTCAGGGATATTAATCAGGTAATAACCTGCGTTATTAAAAATATGCCGAGCCCGCAGAATCTATTCCAATAAAACGATACGGTATGCGATGCCGTTTTTTATATCAGTAGACCAGCACGCACCCGGGTTGTCAGCAGCCTTCACAACCGCTACACTCAATAAAAATAAACAACTCAGTAAAACTTGTTCACAAAAAGAGAATACATGGACCTGACTCAACTGCGCATGTTCTGTCTGGTGGCGGAAACCGGCTCTCTGGTGCGAGCTGCCGCCCAGCTTGGACGCGTGCCGTCTAACCTCACCACCCGACTGCGCCAGCTGGAACAAGAGCTAGGTACCGATCTATTTATTCGTGAACGCCAGCGAGTCCGTCTTTCACCGGCAGGCCATAATTTTCTGTGTTATGCCCAACGTATTTTGTCACTCAGTGATGAAGCGCTAGCCATGGCACACACCAGTGAACCTGCCGGTCTGTTTGCGCTGGGAGCGGTAGAAAGCCTGCTTACCACAGCACTGCCTGAACTACTGGCGCTATACCATCGCCGTTACCCCCAGGTTCAGGTGTCGCTGCGTAGCGATACCTGCGGCGCATTGCTGGAAGCCGTGAATGCGGGTGAGCTGGCAACGGCGCTGGTCACCGGCCCTGTCACCCACGATGCCATCAACAGTTGCCGCATTTTTTCACAACAGTTAGTGCTGATTACCGCGGCAGGCATTCCGCCCGTGTCCCAGGCCTCACAGGTCAAACACCTGCCTTTGCTGACGTTCTCCGCCGGGTGCGGCTACCGGCAGCGACTGGAAGGCTGGTTTCGTGGGCAAGGCATCACCCCGATCACTATCGTAGAAATGCCATCGTATAGCGCGCTGCTGGCAGGCGTTGCAGCAGGAAGCGGCGTGGCGATGGTACCGATCGACGTTCTGAACGCCCTGCCTGCCGGGCAGCAGGTTCAACCGCATCAATTACCGGGCGATGTGGCGTCGGTCACCACCTGGCTTATCTGGCGGCGGGATGCGTTTGGCCCCAGCGTCGAGGCACTGAAAAAACTGATGATTGAACTCGGCACCTGATGCCTCGCTGTCAACAGGCCGTATCAACTCGCGAATACCGAAAATTATCTCTATACCTCACTATACCTGACTGCATAAAAGGAGCTTCACCATGCAAATGATTAAAACCCGTGCCGCCATCGCCTGGGGCCCTAACCAACCACTGTCAATCGAAGAAGTGGACCTGATGCCGCCACAGAAAGGCGAAGTGCTGGTGCGTATCCTCGCCAGCGGTGTCTGCCATACCGATGCCTACACGTTATCCGGCAAAGACCCGGAAGGCGTGTTCCCGGTGATCCTCGGTCATGAGGGTGCTGGCATCGTCGAAGCCGTGGGAGAAGGCGTGACCAGCGTCGCGGTCGGTGACCACGTCATCCCGCTTTATACCCCTGAGTGCGGGGAATGCAAATTCTGCCGCTCCGGTAAAACCAACCTGTGTCAGGCTATCCGCTCCACACAGGGTAAAGGCCTGATGCCAGACGGTACCCACCGTTTCTTTAAAGACGGCAAACCGATTTTCCACTACATGGGGACCTCAACGTTTGCAGAACGTACCGTCGTGGCGGAAATCTCGGTGGCAAAAATCAGCAAAGACGCGCCACTGGAAGAAGTTTGTCTGTTAGGTTGCGGCGTCACCACCGGGATGGGCGCGGTGACCAATACCGCTAAAGTGAAAGCCGGTGATACGGTAGCGGTATTTGGTCTCGGAGGCATCGGGTTATCTGCCATTATTGGCGCTAAAATGGCCGGAGCCGGTCGTATTATTGGTATCGATATCAACACCAGCAAATTTGAGCTGGCACGCAAGCTGGGCGCGACCGACCTCATCAACCCGAAAGACTACGACAAGCCAATTCAGGAAGTGATTGTCGAGATGACCGACGGCGGCGTGGATTTCTCTTTCGAGTGTATCGGTAATGTCAATGTGATGCGTTCCGCACTGGAGTGTTGTCACAAAGGCTGGGGGGAATCGGTGATTATCGGTGTGGCCGGTGCAGGCGAAGAGATCGCCACCCGCCCCTTCCAACTGGTGACCGGGCGTGTCTGGCGCGGCTCCGCATTTGGCGGCGTCAAAGGTCGCAGCCAACTGCCGGGGATCGTCCAGCGCTATCTGGATGGCGAGTTTCAGCTCAACGACTTTATCACTCATACCATGCCACTTGAGCAAATCAATGAGGCATTTGATCTGATGCACGAAGGCAAATCCATTCGTTCTGTGGTGCATTTCAACTGATGACGGAGAACCCACTCGCCATGACGACGTCACTGGAATTGCTGGAAGAACACCGGCTGTTCGGCGGCTGGCAACGGCGCTATCGCCATGCGTCCAGCACGCTGAATTGTGACATGACCTTCAGCGTGTTTTATCCGCCTGTGGCAGGCGATACCCCGCCGCCCGTGTTGTACTGGCTGTCGGGGCTTACCTGCAACGACGAGAACTTTACCACCAAGTCAGGTGCTCAGCGCTTCGCCGCCGAACTGGGACTGGTGTTGATTATGCCGGACACCAGCCCCCGCGGCGATGACGTACCAGACGATGCGCAGTACGATCTGGGCAAAGGCGCAGGCTTTTACGTCAATGCGACCCAGGCGCCCTGGGATCGGCACTTCCGTATGTTCGACTATATCAGCGATGAACTACCTGCATTGGTGCGTCAACACATCAGTGCCAGCGACCGGCTTTCCATTAGCGGCCATTCGATGGGTGGACACGGCGCACTGATGATGGCACTGCGCCATCCCGGCCGGTTTCGTTCAGTGTCAGCCTTCGCCCCTATTGTCAATCCGACGCAGGTACCCTGGGGGCAAAAGGCTTTCAGCGCCTATCTGGGGGATGACCCGCAGCATTGGTTGGACTATGACAGTTGCTACTTGCTCGCCCATAGCAGCTCGCCGCTACCGACGCTTATCGATCAAGGCGATGGTGACAGCTTCTTGCACCTGCAGCTCCAGCCCGAGCAACTGGAAACGATCGCCACAGCCCGGCAGTGGCCGTTGACGCTGCGTATACAGCCAGATTACGACCATAGTTATTATTTCATCGCTAGTTTTATTGAAGATCATCTGCGTTTTCATGCAAAACACTTGCATGAAAACTAAACGGAGTTGTTTAATAACATCACCTCACAGCACGGGACGGTCCATCATAGGCTGTCACGGTCTGTGTCGGTGTAGCATTTAACCTGTGAGATCGCCACTGATGATGGGAATCTGCCCTGACGGGCAATGATTGACGGCGGGATAGATTCCTGTAGCCGTGGCATCCTCGGCTACTGTGTGTTTGTCAGCGTGCGGATTAAAAAAGCCAGGGAAATGTTTATCTCATTCTTTGTCTGTTTTTATGGTGCGTACCGGCCCTCTGGAGGTCGGAACTGATCAAAACACCACAGCGTGTAACATTAACGTTGTATTCAACGTTGTATTGCAACCTCTAACAGGGAGTAATTTGTTTTGGAACGCAAGCGAGTATCTTCCACCGAGCTGTTTGCCGTGGGGTACGATTCGGAAAACCGCATATTAGAAGTAGAATTACTAAACGGTAGTCTGTATCAGTACAAAAACGTGGCACTGATGATTTATGAAGAGCTGATGGCATCTAATGCCAAAGCACGCTACTACGCACGTTACATCAGAAACTCCTTTCCGTATGACAAGCTGCAGTAACCCTGCCCGATACCACACCAACGGGGCGGTGTTGTAAACCGCCCCGTTGTTTTATCACACGCCCGTCTGTTCTACCGACCGAAACGCCGCCAGCAGCGTTCCAGTGTCTATCGCACCGGGCAAATAATGAATGGATTCGCCTGCCTGCAACGTTCGTGCGATCACCGCCTCAATTGATGCGGTATCGTCAATATCTACCCCCAACTCAGCCAGCGACACCGGCAACCCGAATACCTGGAATGCCGTTTTCAACTGGCGCAACGTATCAGACTGCCCTAACAACGCGCATTGCACCAAAATACCGTATGCCACCTTGGTCCCATGCAGAAACGGCTCTGTTTGTGGTAATACCGTCAGCCCATTGTGCACCGCATGCGCCGCCGCCACTCGGGTATAACGCTCACCCAGCCCCCCAACCATGCCGCCACCGGCAATAATCGCGTCAATCACATCCAGAAAATCCTGATTCAACGTGGCAGTATCCACCGCCTTCAGTGCGGATTCACTCTGGCGCAGCAGCACATCACGGATGTCCTGCGCGGTTTGTAACCCAAGCCGCACTGTCAGTGATAACGCCTGTGGCTCGGGGCTTAGCACCACCGCTTCATACCATTTGGCCAACGTGTCACCAATACCTGCCAGCAGGTACGCCACCGGTGCCGCCAGCAGAATACGCGGCTCTACCAGCACCAAATGATTAGCATCAGTAAAAATTTCAAATCGCAGGGCCTGCCCGGCTTCGTTATACCAGACAGACAGCGGCGTCCAGGCGGCACAAGTCGCCGCGATAGTCGGTATCGCCACCAGCGGCAAGCCCAGACGACGCGCCACCACCTTAGCGGTATCTAACACCGCCCCTCCCCCTACGCCAATCACCACCGTGCGATCATCGCCCGCTGCCGCGATTAATCGTGCAACTTCATTTTCACTGCAATGCGCGAAAAAGCAGGCCGAGCGGGCCGTCGGCGCGGAAAACGCCGCAGGTAAATAAGGTCGGGCTGCCGCCAGAGCACGTTCACCGTGAATCCAAAATGCGCGCGACAATATCTCGGGTGGATAAAACTCGCTCAGTTGGTCAATCGCCCCTGGAAAAGAAAAATAGTTGGCCGGTCCTACCTGGACGCGGATATCAGTTGTACTCATTACAGATACGTTCCTGTTCGACTAGTGAGGGGATAAACCTCCGGTTTAACCGGAAACCCTGTGCGGAAACACCACATTGAAAACCATATTTAGGCATAACGGATCGCGGTGTTAATAACGTTTTTGCTTAAGTTATGCTTTTTCATTTCTGTCTTAAGACGTCTGGAGCGCCATTCAGGCATTCCATTCTGCGGTTAATGTGATATTTTTCAACGTCGACATCTCGTCATTATCGCTATTAAGAACACGTTGTTGTCAATTATGTCCATAAACCCGCGCTCGCGTCTGGAAATGCGCTACATTTCCATCTCTTTTGCCGGATTTCCGGCCCTCAGACAGGTGAATTTCACGCTGGAAGGCGGTTCTATCCATGCGTTGACTGGCGCTAACGGCGCGGGAAAATCCACACTGATGGCGATTCTTTCTGGTGCTTATGACCATTACAGTGGAGATATTCTGCTGGATGGCGAAAAAGTCGCAATTCATTCTCCGCGAGACGCCAAACGCCACGGTATTCATCTGGTGCAGCAAGAAGTGGATGCCGCACTGGTGCCAACGCTATCGGTCGCGGAGAACATTATGCTGGACCAGTTGGCGCAAAGCGGCCATGTACTCAACTGGCCTGCGCTCTATCAGCAGGCAGAGGCGTTGTTGACACAGTTAGGGGTCAGCATTAACGTCCGCCAGCGACTGGAACGCTGCACACTGGCGGAAAAGCAGCAAATTCTGCTGGCACGAGCGCTCTCTCATCGTTGCCGCTTTTTAATTCTTGATGAACCCACCGCACCGCTTGATCAGGAAGAAAGCGCGCGTTTGTTTGCGGTGGTGCGTCGCCTGCAACAAGACGGTATCGGCATCGTCTTTATTTCACACCGCATTCATGAGTTGAGCGCGATTTGCGACACATTGACGGTACTGCGTGACGGGCAGTTCGTCAGTTGCAGTCCGATGCAAGGGCTCAGCGGTGAAGAAATTGTTGAACGCATGCTGGGCCATCAGTTGGATGATATTTTCCCGCCACGTCGCCAGCAGCATGACGGTCATGTGCTGTTGCAGGTAGACGGCCTGCACGATGACACACTGCTGTACAACATTTCACTGCGGCTACGCAAGGGAGAAATCCTTGGCATTGCCGGTCTTGCCGGTGCCGGCAAGACCGAGCTGTGCAAAGCGCTGTTTGGTGCAACCCGCAGTCGGGTTGACGCCGGGCACTATCTGGGCCAGCCCTGGCGCCCCACCTCACCGGCCGACGCGGTGCAGCAGGGGATTGCGCTGGTACCCGAAGAACGGCGCAAAGAAGGCATTTTTATTGACGATTCCGTCACCATGAATCTCAGTATCAGCGACTGCGACAGTTTTTCCCGTTACGGGCTATTCGGGCACGGTCAGGCGCTGGCCTGGGCCCGGTCCCTGATCCAGCGGTTGACCATCCGCACCAGCGGGCCGCAACAGCGTTTGCGACGCCTGTCCGGCGGCAACCAGCAAAAGGTCGCTATCGGCAAATGGTTACGCAGCGACATGCAGGTGCTGATTTTGGATGAGCCCACTAAAGGCGTGGACATCAAAGCTAAACAGGATTTATTCACCCTGATCGACTCCCTGGCCCGCCAGGGTAAAGGCGTGATTTATGCTTCCGGCGAGTTCTCCGAACTGGTGGGGCTGTGCGATCGCATTTGTGTACTGTGGGATGGACGCATCGTCGCTGAACTCGACGGTGCCGATGCCGACGAAGAAACGTTGTTACTTTATTCAACCGGAGGAACTCCCGCGTGAGTCAGCCAATCGTATCCAACAGCGCCCCTAAGGACGCGATCCCCTTTCACCATCGTCTGTTTGACCTGTTTTATAAATGGGGAATGCTGATTACCGTCGTCTTGTTGATTGCCCTGTTTGGGCTGGCATCGGACAACTTTCTGGATCCGAACAATATCATCAACATCCTGCGTTCTATCGCCATCGTTACGGTGATAGCGATAGCAGTGTCCATTTCGCTGTCGGTTGGCGGGTTTGATTTGTCGGTCGGGTCGACCGCCTCGCTGGCGAATGCGCTGGTGATATCGCTGTTCGTCTGGCACGGCTTTAGTACCACCGGTGCCATTGTTCTGACGCTGGCGTTGTGTTTGTTAGTCGGGCTGTTTAATGCCTTTTTAATCGTGATACTGCGTATTCCGGACATGCTGGCAACGCTGGCGAGCCTCTTTGTCATTCAGGGCGTCGCCATGACGTACAGTTACGGCGGCTCCATCACCCAGAATATGCTGTTGCCGAGCGGCGAGATGGCAGAAGGCGTGATCCCCGAGGTGTTCTCTACACTCGGCCATGTACCGGTGATTGTGATAATCATGCTGGTCGTAACCATTCTGGTGCAGTTGTATATGTCGCTCACCAAACACGGTCGACGTATGTACGCCATTGGGGGCAACCCGGAAGCGGCACGTCTGGCTGGTATCCGCACCGCGCGTTATCGGGTGCTGGCGTATCTGCTTTCATCGCTGTTAGCCGCACTGGGCGGCATTCTGCTGGCATCGCGTATCGGCTCCTCGCAGGTCAACGCTGGGGGCGGATATCTGATGGACGCCGTCGCTGCCGCCTATATTGGCTTTTCGCTGGCAGGCTCCGGAAAACCGAATGCATTGGGTACGCTGGTGGGTGCGGTGATCCTCGGTGTATTGCAAAACGGGCTGGTCATGCTGTCCGTGCCCTACTACGCGATGGATATCATTAAAGGGTTAGTACTGGCACTGGCGCTGGCGATGACTTACTTTCATAAACGCTGATTGACCTCCCCTGCCCGGTTTCTGAGGGCGGGGAATTCCCCCTCTGCTTTATTCGTTGCCCACAAAAAGACCCGCTAATAAGTGTGATCTACATCGCATTGTCACGATCCATTGATTACAATGGGGTCGTTCCCCATAAGTAATACCCGACTGGAATTTGACTATGACATCCGCTTCCCCTTCACGCGCCACCGCCTGGTTACGCGTGGTGACGCTGGCCGTGGCCGCGTTTATTTTTAACACCACGGAGTTTATTCCGGTGGGGCTGCTCAGTGACATCGCCAATACCTTTGCCATGAAAACCGAAGATGTTGGGCTGATGATCACCATTTATGCCTGGATAGTGGCGCTTGCCTCGCTGATCTGCATGTTGCTGACCAGCGGCATTGAGCGCCGTAAATTGCTGATTGGGCTGTTCAGCCTGTTTATCCTCAGCCATTTGCTGTCTGCCATCGCCTGGAACTTTACCGTGCTGGTCATTTCCCGAGCCGGTGTCGCGCTGACGCACTCAGTATTCTGGTCTATTACCGCCTCACTGGCGATTCGGATGGCACCACACGGCAAGCGGGCGCAGGCATTGGGGCTTATTGCCACCGGCTCGTCACTGGCGATGGTACTGGGGCTGCCGCTGGGGCGGATTATCGGCCAATACCTCGGCTGGCGAATCACTTTCCTGACCATCGCCGCAGGCGCGACCATTGCCATGATCCTGCTGGCACGCCTGCTGCCATTACTGCCGAGCGAGCATTCCGGTTCGTTATCCAGTGTGCCGAAACTGTTTCGCCGCCCGGCGTTGGTCGGTATTTACCTGCTAACTGTGGTGGTCGTGACGGCACACTTCACGGCTTACAGCTATATTGAACCCTTTATCCAGACCGTGGCCGGTCTGCCGGAAAATTTCACCACCCTGATTCTGTTGCTATTTGGGTGCGCCGGTATTGTGGGCAGTATGCTCTACAGCCGCTACAGCGAGCGTTTCCCGCAGGCGTTTCTGGTTACGGCTATGTTGTTGTTGCTAGGCTGTCTGACACTGTTGATGCCACTGTCCGCCCATCCATTCAGCCTGACGTTGCTGTGTCTGGTCTGGGGACTGGCGATGATGGCGATTGGCCTGGCGATGCAAGCCAAAGTCCTGTCACTGGCACCGGATGCCAGCGATGTCGCCATGTCGATTTTCTCCGGGTTGTTCAACCTCGGTATCGGCGGCGGCGCACTGTTGGGGAGCCAGGTGAGCCTGCATCTAGGCATGGATAAAATCGGTTATGTCGGCGCACCGCTGGTGTTGTTTGCGCTGGTTGCCCTGCTGCTCACGGTTTACCGCAGTGTGAAACTGGTGCATTCCCGCATCTGAGTACGACGTCTGTTGGGCGTAAAAAAAGCCAGTCGGTAACCCGGCTGGCTTTTTGGTCTATAGGACCGTTACTTGTATTCCGGGAAGGTCATCTCGCTGTATTTCACTACCCGTGATTTTCTCACCAGACGATAGCCCAGCCAGATAGCCAGAAACAACGGAATACCGATGTACGTCGCCGTCACGGCATACCAGTCAATCTTATCAGCCAGAAACGCCTGATAATTCTGCCCCAAGGTAATCACCAGACAGAGTATGAAAGCAAAGATAGGCCCTAACGGGAAAAAGCCAGAGCGGTATGGCAGTGCATTCAAATCATGCCCTTGCACGACATAGCCACGGCGAAAACGGTAGTGGCTGATGGCAATACCCAGCCAGGCGATAAACCCGGTCATACCGGAGGTATTCAGCAACCACAGGTACACTGTCTGATTGCCAAACATCGACGACAGGAAACACAACCCTGCGACCACCGTCGTCGCATACAACGCATTACGCGGTACCCCACCTTGTGAGAGCTTGCCAAAGCACGCGGGCGCCTTACCTTCCTGCGCCAACGTGAACAACATGCGGGTGGATGCATACATACCGGAGTTACCTGCCGACAACACAGCGGTCAGGATAACCGCATTCATCACCGCAGCAGCCGACAGTAAGCCAGCATTCTCAAACACCAGCGTGAACGGGCTGACGCTGATATCTTTCACATCGTTACGCAGCAGGTTAGGGTCGGTATACGGCACCAGCAGGCTGATAATCAGAATCGCGAAGATATAAAACAGCAGGATACGCCAGAATACCTGACGAATAGCGCGTGGAATGTTGGTCTGCGGATCTTGGGACTCCCCGGCGGCCACACCAATCAATTCGGTGCCCTGAAACGAGAAGCCAACGATCATGGCGACACCGATCATGGCGGAAAATCCGCCAGCAAACGGCGCATCGCCAATCTGCCAGTTATGCCAGCCCGCATGTTCACCACCGCGCAGAATACCGATAATCATCAGCACCCCAATAGCGATGAACAGAACCACGGTGATCACCTTAATCAGCGAGAACCAGTATTCCGCTTCACCAAAGCCTTTCACGGAAATGTAGTTCAGCAAAAACATCAGCGACAGGAATAACGCACTCCAGACCCAACCAGGCACCGATGGGAACCAGTATCCCATGACCAGTTGTGCCGCCACCAGGTCAACGGCGATGGTAACCGCCCAGTTGTACCAATAGTTCCACCCCAGCGCGAAGCCGAATCCCTCTTCCACATAGCGTGCGCCATAGGTAGAAAACGAACCAGATACCGGCATAAATGCTGCCAGCTCCCCAAGGCTGGTCATCAGGAAATAGACCATCAGGCCGATCAACGCATACGATAACAGTGCCCCACCCGGCCCGGCTTGCGACACCGTGGCACCTGAAGCGACAAATAACCCAGTACCGATCGAACCGCCAATGGCGATCATCGTCAAATGCCGCGCTTTCAACTCACGGCGTAGCGTGGTTCCCCGCGATTGCGCGAGGTCAGTATCATGTTGAGCCATTACTATCCATGCCCTTGAAAATTTGAGGGCGGATTGTAGGCAATCTGCTACCTGCTGGATAGCGCATAGCACGGATTATAAGAGACCTTCATAACTCACCCGGCATCATAAGTAATCCCTCTGGAATACACGCCGGGTTTGTAATGCTGATGTTGCCAGGCTGTTAGGAGCGATCGCCTTCCCGGCAATACTCCAGAAAGCATTGCAGCACGCCAGATAAGTGTTTTTGACGATGGTGTACCAGATATAACGTGCGGCTCAGCCGGGGTAAAGGAACCGGTAGTTCCACCAACACGCCAGTGGCGAGCTGCTCAGCGACCACATGACGCGACAGGCAACTGATACCGATGCCATGACGCACCGCGTGCTTGATAGCCTCTGAGTTGCCAAGCTCCATCACCAGCCGGAAATGCGGTAGACGTGCCAGCAGTAAATGATCCAACACTTCGCGCGTACCTGACCCGTGCTCACGCAGGATCCACGGCGCATCCGCCAGCATGGGTAATGTAAAATCATGGCCAATCAGCGGATTACCGGGGGCGCAAAACACCACCAGTTCATCTTCCCGCCAGGGCTGGGTGAGCAAGTCCGGGTGATGGCACGGCCCTTCTATCAGGCCCAAATCAACCCGAAATTCAGACACGGCATTGACCACATCCAGCGTGTTCCCCACATACAGCTCCAGTGGGATGGCGGGAAAATCCTGACGATAGCGGGCAATCATCGCCGGCATCAGATAATTACCGATGGTACTGCTGGCATAAATACGCAGCGCGCCGTTATCACGCCGGAAAAGCTGTTCAATTTCCGCCGACTGCTCCAGCAGCGCCAGTGCTTTAGGGTACAGCAGCCGACCGTGTTCATTAACCACCAATCGTTTACCCACACGATCGAACAGCTGTACCCCCAGTTGACTTTCAAGATCAGCCAATGCGGCGCTGACGGCGGACTGTGACAGCGACAACACCACCGATGCCTGTGTGGTTGAACCGCTTTTCAGGACTTCGGTAAACACTTCCAGTTGACGTAACGTAATGTGCATAGGGGCTCTTATCGTAAATATCTATAGGTTATAAATATATAATCAATTTCTATTTTAAGCGCGCTGATCATAGGCTGTGCCCTCAACCTTACATTGATAGCGGGTATGGCTATGTTTTCATTTTCTTCCAGGGTACAACGACTTTCCCCTTTCTCCACGGTGGGCCATCTGTTGACTGGCATCATCCTGATTGGCCTGCTGACCCGTGGCATCTTATGGTTATCCGGCCTGCCGACCATTGCCGGATTGGGACTCGGTTCCCTGACGTTGGCGATACTGGTTGGCATGGTGCTGGGCAATACGGCTTATTCGCACCTGCAACCCTGGTGTGATGCTGGTGTCCAGTGGTCCCGGCATTACCTGCTGCGCTGGGGCATCATCCTGTACGGCTTTAGACTGAGCTTCCAGCAACTCACCGCCGTGGGTAGCGCCGGTCTGGTTATCGATGTACTGACGCTGACCTCTACCCTGTTACTCGCCTATTGGCTGGGACGGCGCTGGTTTCAACTGGACGGTCATACCGCTTTGCTGATTGGCGCAGGCAGCAGTATTTGCGGTGCCGCAGCGGTACTGGCCACCGCCCCGGTACTGAAAAGTACCGCCGATAAAGTCGCGGTCGCGGTATCCACCGTCGTTTTGTTCGGTACTACCGCCATGTTTCTTTACCCATGGATGTACCAACATTTTATCCAGTATAGCGGCTGGTTATTTACCCCGCAGACTTTCGGACTCTACCTCGGTTCCACCGTGCATGAAGTGGCGCAAGTGGTCGCCGCGGGCCACGCTATCAGCCCGGAGACGGAGAATACAGCGGTCATCGGTAAAATGTTACGCGTCATGATGCTGGCCCCGTTTTTGTTCCTGCTTGGCTTGTGGGTCAAGCAGCGTCAACCTGCCCACCAGAGCGCGACATCCGCTACCACCGGTTATCCGTGGTTTGCGCTGGGCTTCGTATTGATGTGTGGCTTTAATTCGCTGAACTGGCTGCCCGCTCGTTGGGTCGCGCTGATCACGCAACTCGATAACGTGCTGTTGACCATGGCGATGGTAGCACTGGGGATAGCCACCCGTCTGAGCACGTTGCGACAGGCGGGGGTTAAACCCTTACTGTTGGCGGCAGTCCTGTTCATCTGGTTAGTGGCAGGCGGCGCGGCTATCAATCTGGGGATACAGCATCTTTTTGCCTGAATGAATCTCCCAGGGTGAAATAACGCCTGGGTGAAACACGGGGCTACAGACCGTGACGCGGTAATGTCATAATGCGCGGGCATAAAAAGGAGAAAACCATGAAATATGTCGGAGCGCACGTCAGTGCATCTGGCGGCGTGGATCAGGCGGTTGCCCGCGCCCACGACATCGGCGCCACCGCGTTCGCACTGTTTACCAAAAACCAGCGCCAGTGGCAGGCCGCGCCATTAACAGCGGAGGTGATTGACCGTTTTCAGACCGCCTGCGCCCGGTATCACTTCACCCCGGCGCAGATCCTGCCGCACGACAGCTATCTGATCAATCTGGGTCATCCCGATGACGAGGCCTTAGGCAAATCTCAGGCGGCGTTTATCGACGAAATGACGCGTTGCCAGCAACTGGGACTGACATTGCTGAATTTTCATCCCGGCAGCCACCTGCGTCAAATAGACGAAAGCACCTGTCTGCGCCGTATCGCCCAGTCCATCAATCTGGCGCTGGAAGCAACCAGCGGCGTCACCGCGGTGATAGAAAACACCGCTGGTCAGGGTAGCAACCTGGGGTTTCGGTTTGAACATCTGGCGGAAATCATCAGTCAGGTGGAAGACAAAAGTCGGGTCGGCGTCTGTATCGATACCTGCCATGCGTTCGCGGGCGGTTATGACCTGCGCACCGAGGATGACTGCGAACGGACTTTTGCTGAACTGGAGCGTATCGTCGGTTTCAGCTATTTACGCGGTATGCACCTGAATGACGCGAAAAGCGAGTTTAGTAGTCGGGTGGACCGTCACCACAGTCTGGGTGAAGGCAACATCGGTAAAACCGTGTTCAGCTATATTATGCGCGACTCGCGCTTTGACGGCATTCCACTGATTCTGGAAACCATCAATCCAGATATCTGGCCGCAGGAAATCGCCTGGCTCAAATCACAACAATCGCCGGTCAACCTCGTCGGCTAACACCGGAATCGCGGCCAGACACTGGCCGCTACACGGCGTAATCAGGCCGTTTCCTCCCGCCGTAATTGCGCTGCCCGCTCGAATATTCGGTTTGATACCGTGCGCGGTTTATGCCCTTGTCCGTCCGGTTGCACAACGCACTGAAATGCATCGCGCAGTTGCATCGCTTTTCCCTGCTCATCACGCCCAATGGCATATTTATCGTGAAAGGGCGAAACCGCCAGCGCCAGATTATCAATAATCGTATCGAGATAAGAGAAGGCGTTTTTCTTTACCGACAACATCTGATTGATGATAGCGCAGTCGATCAACGTACCGGTGAGCCATTCGGTTTCACAGGCATACCCGGCACACCAGCGTAACTGGTTGCCGCGAGTAAATGTTTCGATTAACTCGGTATGAGCCCCCACGAAGCAGGCACCGAGCAGCAACCCGGTGATATTGAACTGATGCGATAATTCGCCGATAGGTACCAGCACATCCCGAATGTGTGTACCTCCCACTCTTTTCCCCTGACCGTGCGCGGCGACATAAATAATGATATTTTTAAAAGGAATCTTGCACAGACACTGTAACGCGGTGCGAAAACTGGTCTTGTCGTAGAAATTAGCGCAATACACCTCGGTGTCACCGGCGACCTTGGCAATACCCTCAATAAACGGCACGACGGATGAGCGGTTGGCATCAAGCGCATCCAGCTCCCAGGGCGACTCCAGCACCAAAATCCCCCGGCTGGCATGATGACGCGACATGGCATTCTCCTTCTCAGCGACCCTAACATGACGAAATCATACCGCTGTTAAGTGCAGCACCTCGCGAAAAAACATAAAAAAAACGCCGGTACATCGCACCGGCGTTTTTATCACTGCATCATCATTAAGCGTTAGGCTTTAGCCAGTTGCTCTTCCGGACGTTTCAGCACAGCGTACAGCACGCCAGCCACGACCGTACCCGCTACGATGGAAAGCAGGTAGCCCACTACCGGTGTGATCGCACCTGGAATCAGCAGGACGAACAGACCACCGTGTGGAGCCATCAGCTTAGCGCCAATCGCCATAGAAATGGCACCTGTCAGCGCGCCACCCAGGATACAGCACGGCAGTACACGCATCGGGTCACGGGCAGCGTAAGGAATAGCACCTTCGGAGATGAAACACAGCCCCAGTACCACCGCCGCTTTACCACCTTCACGTTCGGTCGCTGTGAATTTCTTCGCAGCAATGAACGTTGCCAGCCCCATCGCCAGCGGCGGCACCATACCAGCAGCCATAACGGCAGCCATTGGCGCATACACCTGGCTACTGAGCAGCGTAGTACCGAACACATACGCCACTTTGTTTACCGGGCCACCCATATCGGTACACATCATGCCGCCCAGAATGGCACCCAGAATGACCGCATTCGCCGTACCCATGGATTGCAGCCAACCAGTCAGGCCAGTCAGGATTTTCGCAACCGGAGTACCGACGACGTAGATCATGATAAGACCGGTTATCAGCGTCGCGAATAGCGGAATAATCAAAATCGGTTTTAGCGCCGACATACTCTGCGGCAACGTCACATGGTTGCTGATGGCGCGCGCCAGATAACCTGCCAGGAACCCGGCGATGATACCACCCAGGAAACCCGCACCGGTGCTGACAGCCAGCATACCGCCAACCAGACCCGGAGTCAGACCCGGACGGTCAGCAATGGAAAACGCAATGTAACCCGCCAATACCGGCACCATCAGTGCAAACGCCGAACCGCCGCCGATCTTCATCAGCGCTGCTGCCAGCGTCCCTTCTTCCTTGAACGCGGTAATCCCGAATACGAACGACAAGGCAATACACAGACCGCCTGCTACCACCACGGGCAACATGTACGACACACCGGTCAGCAGGTGACGATACGGACCTGCGCCGCCTTTTTTGGCCGAGTCAGCCGCCGCCGCACCACTTTGGGCAGATGGCTGGAAGACCACCGCTTCAGACAGCGCTTTATCAAGCTCTTGCGCCGTCTTCTTCAATGCCAGACCTGTCGAGGTGCGGTACATTTTTTTACCGGCGAACTTGCTAAGGTCAACTTCAATGTCCGCTGCCACGATAACCAAATCCGCCTGTTCAACTTCTTCCGGGCTAATCGGGTTACCGGCACCTACGGAGCCGCGGGTTTCCACTTTCACCCACCAGCCACGTTTTTTCGCTTCGCTTTCGATAGCCTCAGCCGCCATGAAGGTGTGCGCTACCCCTGTCGGGCAGGCGGTCACCGCCACAATACGTTTGGCCGCAGTCGGCGCTGCCGCTGGAGCCGCAGCAACCGGAGCCTGATACGGCTTCGCCTCAGCTTTCGCTTTTTCCAGGAAGTGAGCGGGCTGACTCAATGCCAACTCCACATCCCCGGCAAACACGTTCTTGCCATTCAATCCACTGTCTGCCTGTACGGAAGCACCCAGCACGATCGCCAGCTCCGCATCAGCAAGTTGCTCAGTGAGGGTAAGTCCTGCATTAGTTGCGGCAGCACCGAGCAAATTCTTCACCAGACGGCTTTTCGCCAGTCCCAGTGATTTATCGAGTATCAGCAGCGTTTTCATTGTTTATCTCCTGCTGTCAGTTAAAGGGTTGTAGATCAACACGCGCCATCATCGCAGCCAGCTGCGGACGATCGCTAATGCCAACGTTACTCTGGCTAACGGCCAGCGCTGCCACCGCAGTGGCCAGACGCAACGTATGTTCACTGGACTCACGCATCAATAAGCCATAAATCAATCCCCCCACCATGGAGTCACCCGCACCTACCGTACTGATCACTTCACAGGCTGGCGGCATCGCTCGCCAGGCACCGGACGCATTGACCCACAGCGCGCCTTCCGCTCCCAGCGAAATCACGACATGAGCAATACCCTGTTCACGCAGCGCATGCGCTGCATCTACCACATCCGCCAGCGTAGGTAATTTACGCCCGGCCCAAATTTCCAGCTCACGGCGGTTGGGTTTGACCAACCACGGAGAGGCTTTCAGGCCTGCTACCAGCGCTTCGCGGCTGCTGTCGAAAATAATGCACGGACACTGGCTACGCAGACGCGACATCCAGTCGGTAAACGCATCCGGGTCAACACCACTCGGCAAACTGCCACTGACAGCCACCATGTCAAACTGCCCCAACCAGCTCAGCGAATCGTTCACGAAACGCTGCCAGTCTTGCTGGGTCACCTCAAAACCGGAGAAATTCAGATCGGTCACATCGCCATTCTGCTCGGTAAGTTTGACATTAATACGCGTACGTCCCGACACCACCTGGAAACGGTTAGCAATGCCCAACTCGCTGAACAACTGTTGAAAACCGTCCTGATTGTCTTTGCCCATGAACCCACCGACGGTGACATCAATACCCAGATCTTTGAGTACCTTGGCAACGTTGATGCCTTTACCTGCCGCATGCAGCCCCGTAGTCTGAACCAGATTCACCTCACCCCGTTCGATTTCCGGGCAATACCCTACTAAATCATAGGCGGGATTCAGGGTAATGGTGGCAACGCGTCTGCTCATGCTGCACCCTCCCCAAGACCAGACTGAATGGCCTCGCCGATAGCCTTCAGCGCAGCTTCAGCATCTTCACCACGGGCGGTAAAGCGCAGGCGGTGGCCGCTTTTCACACCCAGAGCGACCACTTTCATCAGACTGCGGCCGTTGGCGGGTTTACCGGTGCCGTCAAGATTCGTCACCGTTATCTCGCTGGAGAACTGTTTAATCACGTTGACCAGCATCGCGCCGGGACGGGCATGCAGACCATGCTCATTGCGGACAGTAAATTCGGCTTCCAGTGCGTCGCTCTCGGCTTCACCTTCGGTTGCCTCGTCACTGGTCAGCAACGCCAGTAACGTAGTTTCGTCAGCAGACAACAGGCTGTCAGCTTTACCGGCAATCAACAACTTGCTGAGATAATCGAGCGATGCGAATACTTGCTCGTCGGCAGCCGACACGGTCAGCAACAGCGCAACAGTTTCACCGTCTAGCGCGAATGGCTGGGCTGGACGGCTTACTGCCAGTGCACTTACCAGGTTGCCGTTCAGACTATCGCTCAGCCAAATACCCTGCCCCAGATGGGTCGGTTTAGTAGCAACGACATGGCTGACAAAACTGGCGTCAACCGCGCCAATCTGCTGTAAACGACCGGCGTTCAGCGCCTGCAAGGTCATCAGGTTATCCGTTGCCACATTCAGGTTAATCAGCGACGTATCGAAGCGGAATGCGCCCGCCAGTTGTTCGCCCATCAGCAACCCACGCAGTTCGTCAGCGGAGGTGGTGCTGGCCAGACGGGCCGCAACGCGGTCATCGCTCAGCACATGGGTCAGTTGACGCAACAGCGCCAGGTGTTCGTCAGAACGGGCGGCGATGCCCAGCACCACATACGCGGTCTGGTCTTCCCCCCACGCAATGCCCTGCGGGAACTGGAATACCTGAACACCGGTTTTCTTCACCAGATCTCGCGTATCGGTCGTGCCATGCGGGATGGCGATACCGCTGCCAAGATAAGTCGATGTCTGCTGCTCACGCTGCAGCATCCCCGCAACATAGCCTTCGCTCACGCAACCCGCTTCGGTCAGAGCGGCGGCCACCTGACGGATGGCCTCCTCTTTCGTACCGGCGGAAGCACCTAAATGAATGTCGTGCTGTGACAACTGAAACATAATGCTCCTCTCTTGCTGAACTTGAATCGTTTCAGCTTTTATGAGAAATAATTTGCTGACTCGCTCAGGGTAATTTCAGCAAAACCTCGCTGAAACGTTTCAAAAATTCTGCGTTTTTCATTATGGCTATGCAAGCATTCTGCATGGATGAAATGACAGATCTTAGAGGTCACGCACATTTTCACCCGAAAATTCAGTGCGCATTAACAGGTTGTCACATTTGTGCTGAATGTGTGCTGAAGAAAAAAAGTTGAAACAGGCTTTCGTTTCTACCCTATCAGCGTAAGATAGCGCGTTCCGTTTTCTCCCTGTTCTTTTTTTAACCTGAATTCAGCATGACATTCTCTTCCACCCGTGTAGCCCGGCGTCTGCCCGACCTGACATCCTCGGCATTCCTGATGATTGCCTTCCTGACCGGGATTGCCGGTGCACTGCAACTCCCCACACTGAGCCTGTTTTTGTCCACAGAAGTACAGGTCCGCCCCGTTATGGTGGGGCTGTTTTATACCGGCAGTGCGGTGATCGGTATCGTCGTCAGCCAGGTTTTAGCAACCTATTCCGATCGCCAGGGCGACCGTAAGACGCTGATCCTGCAATGTTGCCTGCTGGGTGCACTTTCCTGTCTGCTGTATGCCTGGAACCGCAACTACTTTGTTTTGCTGTTCATCGGCGTATTACTGTCGAGTTTTGGTTCCACCGCCAACCCACAGCTGTTTGCTCTGGCAAGGGAACACGCTGATCGCACCGGCCGGGGCGCGGCCATGTTCAGCTCCGTAATGCGAGCGCAGATTTCACTGTCATGGGTCATCGGGCCGCCGGTTGCTTTCGCGTTAGTGTTGGGATTCGGGTTCCCGGTGATGTACCTGACGGCAGCCGCGGTGTTCGTCTTATGCGGATTACTGGTATGGCTGTTACTGCCCTCTATGCCGAAGACCAAGGTTAAATCCGCCGCTACGCTGGAATCACCGCGGCAAAACCGGCGCGATACGCTATTGCTGTTTAGTGCCTGTACCCTGATGTGGACCTGCAACGGTATTTATCTGATCAATATGCCGTTATATCTGGTGCATGAATTACAGTTACCGGAGAAACTGGCCGGGTTGATGATGGGGACCGCCGCCGGGCTGGAAATTCCGGTGATGCTGCTGGCAGGGTATCTGGCCAGTCGATTGGGAAAACGCCTGCTGATGCGTATAGCGGTGATAGCCGGGTTGGTTTTCTATACCGGCCTGACGTTGCTGAACAACGACTGGGCGTTGCTGGCGTTGCAACTGCTGAATGCAATTTTCATCGGTATTCTGGCCGGAATGGGCATGCTTTATTTTCAGGATCTGATGCCGGGTCAGGCCGGTGCCGCCACCACGCTATTCACCAATACCACCCGGGTTGGCTGGATCATTTCCGGCTCACTGGCCGGGATAGTGGCCGAGGTCTGGAGTTATCATGCCGGTTTTGTCATCGCTATCGCGATGCTGGCGGGCGCTGCCGTCTGCCTGTGGCGCATCCGCGACGTTTGATGTACTCAGGGCGCGGTGGCATCTTCCAGTTCGATAAGGTACTGCATCGCCTCATCACGACTGTTACGGCACATGTCACGACTCGGTTGTAAACCACGGCACACCGCCGGACGTAAGGGCGAAAAGAACAGGCCGCAACGCATACGCTCATCAAGATGAATACAGGGCGTATTGGCGGGTTTTCCCTGTGGCATGCCGGGAATCGGGCTGGAGATAGACGGTGCGGTACAGCAGGCACCGCAATCAGAACGGCATTCCATCAGTGACCTCCGGGGGATTCCCGTCGCTAGTGCAGGCCGCAGAGCCTAACAGGCTGGTGGCCGCAAGGCTACTACTACTCTATTACCAACATTTATTGCCAGCAGTTATTGGCGGCATTCATGGCTGGTATTTGGCATCGTTATCATTTCTGCCGCGTTTTATCCCTCGGGCCGTTTGTCTGGTGCCAGACAGCCACAAATCCCTCTTGCCTGAACCCATCCTGACGAGTAACGTGTCGCCACAAAAATTTCTCTTCTTTATTTAAGGTACATTTCATGGCAAGAGCGAATGAGATCAAACGCGGCATGGCCGTTAACTACAACGGTAAACTGCTGCTGGTAAAAGACATTGATATTCAAAGCCCCAGCGCACGTGGTGCCAGCACGCTGTACAAAATGCGTTTCGCCGACGTTCGTACCGGGCTGAAAGTAGAAGAACGCTTCAAAGGTGATGACATTCTGGACACCATCACCCTGACCCGTCGCTCAGTCACCTTCTCTTATATTGATGGCGACGAGTACATCTTTATGGACGAGGAAGATTACACCCCGTATACCTTCAAAAAAGAGCAGATTGAAGACGAACTGCTGTTTATCCCGGAAGGCGGTATGCCGGGTATTCAGGTATTGACGATGGATGGACAGTTGCTGGCGTTGGAACTGCCGCAGACTGTCGATCTGGAAATTGTCGAAACCGCACCGGGCATCAAAGGGGCTTCAGCCAGCGCCCGCAACAAACCGGCTACACTGACTACCGGTCTGGTGATTCAGGTACCTGAGTACCTGAGTGCGGGCGAAAAAATCCGTATTCACATCCCTGAGCGCCGCTATATGGGTCGTGCGGACTGAATGAGTTAGCCAACCAAACCCCCTTCCCCGCGTCTGACAGACCATGTCAGACGCTTCCCGCACACGCAAGGAGACTCCTGTGTTGACGAAAGTAAACCTGATTACCGGCTTCCTCGGTAGCGGCAAAACCACCACCATCAGGCACCTGCTCTCTCATAAACCTGAAGGCGAAACCTGGGCGGTGCTGGTTAATGAGTTTGGTGAAATCGGTATCGACGGTGCGTTGTTAAGCGACACTGGCGCACTGCTCAAAGAGATCC
This sequence comes from Dickeya zeae NCPPB 2538, assembly GCF_000406165.1. Taxonomy (NCBI): domain Bacteria; kingdom Pseudomonadati; phylum Pseudomonadota; class Gammaproteobacteria; order Enterobacterales; family Pectobacteriaceae; genus Dickeya; species Dickeya zeae. Next base: position 2,501,305 of record NZ_CM001977.1, read on the forward strand.
CTGGCGGTTGCATGTGCTGTGTCAACGGCCTGCCAATGCAGGTAGGACTCAACATGCTGTTGCAGAAAAAACCGCATCGGTTACTGATTGAACCGACCGGCCTGGGCCACCCGAAGCAAATCCTGACACTACTGACCTCTGAAGCCTATCAGCCGTGGCTTCAGCTACAGGCCACTTTGTGTTTGCTGGATCCACGCCAGCTTGGCGACAGCCGTTATACCGACAATGAAAACTTCCGCGATCAGCTTGCCGCAGCGGATGTCATCATCGCTAATAAAGAAGACACCTGGCAGCAGAGCGACCGTGACGCACTGCAACGCTGGCATCAACAACAGGGTCAGGATCGTCAACTGATCACCTTGTCTCAGGGGCAGGTCGATACCACCCTACTGGACCTGCCGCGGGACAATCACACCGCACTGCCGGATGCCCTCCACCACCATCATGACGCTCCGGCTAAAACCGGGCTGGCGGCACTCAAACTGACGGGTCGCGAAAGCTGGCGTCGTGCGCTAAATCAGGGCCAGGGGTATTACGCCTGCGGCTGGATTTTTGATGGCGAGACTCAATTCAACACCGCTCGTCTGCTCGACTGGGTGCGGTTGGCACCGGTAAGCCGTGTTAAAGGTGTAATGCGTATTGCCGAAGGTACGCTGGTGGTCAACCGTCAGGGATTCGACCTGCGCATTGAAACGCAGCCAGCATCACCGCCCGACAGTCGTATCGAAATCATTAATGACTCTGAAGCGGAATGGAACACACTGCAAAAACAGCTGTTAGATTGCCGCGAAAGGTAAGCACAACCGGTAGCGCGTAGTGTCGACGTTAAACGGCCGACATGAAACGGCAGTAGGGATATCTGTCAGAACGCCATACTCTCTTTTATTTCTCGTTCTGTACGCCTATCGCAGTGTTTTATCGGGCTGACGTGGGATATTTCATCACGAAATCATATAAACAAAAAAGACAAAAAAACTCGCAATCTGGTTTTCGTTAAGGTATGGTCGTCGAGGTCCGAGATTCATGGGCAGACATCCGTCCAGTTAAATAGATGTTGCGACACCAATAATAATGTGCGGTGTTGCACAAATTAACAGACGAATAATTGTCCCATGAAAAGTAGTGCTTTAGTCTGACACTCGTTTTGTTTGGCATAGATAACAGTGTTTATAAACACAGCATAACGATTGAATCGTTAAGGACATCAAGGGAACATAACAACAATGGTCAAATCTCAACCGACTCTGAGATATATCTGGCGGGTGTTACCTGCCGTGGCAGTAGCGATAGCGCTTTCTGCCTGTACCAGCAACAATGCAAATGTTAATAATCAAACTGATAGGCGTGTGGTTAACGGTGGTGACCCTTCACTACAAGCCTCTCAGGATGAATTCGAAGCGATGGTTCGCAACGTGGAAGTCAAATCCAAGTTGCTTGAACAATACGCCAGTTGGAAAGGCGTACGTTATCGTCTCGGGGGCGACAGCCGTAAAGGCATCGACTGCTCCAGTTTCGTTCAACGCACCTTCCGCGAACAGTTTGGTATAGACTTGCCGCGCTCCAGCTATGAGCAACAAGACATCGGTGTTCAGATTCAGCGCAACAAGCTGCGTCCGGGCGATCTGGTTGTCTTCCATGCAGGTTCAACCGGCCGTCACATGGGTATCTACCTCGGTAACCAGCAGTTCGTTCATGCTTCCACCAGTATTGGTGTGACTATTTCCAGCATGGATGACAGCTACTGGAGGCCTCGCTACCGTGAAGCTCGCCGGGTGCTGGAACAAGCGCCGCACAGCTGATTTACTTTTCCCTTGATATAGTCCAGACAATCAGAAAACGCCGCCTGCCAAACAGCGGCGTTTTTTTATTACCTGTCGGTTGCCTCCCGATCATCATCCGGGGTGATTAACAGTAGGTTCGACGTGTTATTTCGTGGTAAAACAGAACGCCATAGCGTCCGGCATCGCGATTGCCAGGAATTTCAGGCTTTTTCTCCGTTCAGTCTGCTTTCATGCGGAGAAACATGAGGTTATCAGGAGTCAGCCCTTTCGATGTTTACACGTGCGATTATCGCCGCCTTACTGTCCACCTGCGCCTGGCTGGCGTATGCCGAACCCACCACGCTGCAGACCTACGCGTTCGCCACCCTGGGTGAGCCGAAATACCCACAGGGGTTCACCCATTACGACTATACCAACCCGTCGGCCCCCAAGGGCGGCAACGTAACGTACAGCGCGCTGGGCACCTTTGATAACTTTAACCGCTTTGCGTTGCGTGGCCTGGCTGCCGCTCGTACTGAAAGCCTTTACGATTCACTCTACGTCAGTTCGGAAGACGAGCCAGGCAGTTATTACCCGCTGATTGCGCTTAACGCCCGCTATGCCAGTGACTACAGCTGGATAGAAATAGACATGAACCCAGCCGCCCGTTTTCATGACGGCTCGCCGATTACCGCGTCTGATGTGGCGTTCACGTTCACGATGTTTATGACGCAGGGTGTGCCGCAGTTTCGTCTTTATTACAAAGGCACTGAAGTCAGTGTAATTAACCCGCACCGGGTGCGCTTTACCTTCGCCGAGCCTGACAAAGAAAAAATGCTGGGGATGCTAACGCTACCGGTTATGCCGGAAAAATTCTGGCGCGACCACAAACTCAGCGACCCGTTAAGCACCCCACCGTTAGCCAGTGGACCTTATCGCATCACCGATTACCGCATGGGGCAATACGTGATTTATTCCCGTGTCACCGACTACTGGGCTGCCGACCTGCCGGTCAACCGGGGGCGCTACAACTTTAACCAGTTGCGTTACGACTACTATCTGGATGACAGCGTCGCGCTGGAAGCCTTCAAAGCAGGAGCCTTCGATCTGCGCATCGAAGGCTCACCTAAGCACTGGGCAACCCAGTATGAAGGCGGTAACTTCGCACGGGGTTATATTCTGAAGAAAGATGAAACTAATCAGGCGGCGCAGGATACCCGCTGGCTGGTGTTTAACATCCAACGCCCGCAGTTTAGCGATCGACGGGTACGTCAGGCGCTGGCACTCGCCTTTGATTTTAACTGGATGAACAAGGCCCTGTTTTTTAGCAGCTACCAACGCCCCTACAGTTTTTTCCAGAACACCGAGTACGCCGCGCAGGGAATGCCATCTGCTGCCGAGCTTACCTTACTGACACCGCTGAAAGACCGTCTTCCCGCCGAGGTTTTCGGCCCGGCATACCGCCCGGAGGAATCCGATGGCAGTGGTTATGATCGCGCGGGTCTGCTTAAGGCATTACACCTGTTGCAGCAAGCGGGTTGGGAATTGAAAAATCAGGTGCTGGTCAATAAGAACACCGGCCAGCCTTTTCGTTTCGAATTACTGCTACCCAGTGCCTCAAACGCTATCTATGTGTTGCCGTTCCAACACAATCTGGCTCGGCTCGGCATCCGTATGGAAGTACGCAGCGTCGACAGTCCGCAATTCAATAATCGGTTTCGCAAGCGTGATTTTGACATGATCCCGAAACTGTATCCGGCGATGCCCTACCCCAGTTCCGATCTGGCAATCAGTTGGAGCTCCGCCTACATCAACTCGTCCTACAACTCGCCGGGCGTACAAGACGCGGCTATCGACCAGCTTATTGACGATATTGTTCGCCATCAAGGTGATAAAGCCGCGTTGCTGTCATTGGGCACGGCGTTGGACCGGGTACTCACCTGGAACCAGTTTGCGATCCCGATGTGGTATTCCAACCACGACCGTTTCGCCTACTGGAACAAATTCGCCATGCCGGCAACCCGCCCGGCCTATTCGCTGGGTATCGACAGTTGGTGGTATGACGCCAGTAAAGCCGCCACACTGCCGGCAGCGCGTCGATAAGGAGCCGATGTGGGAACTTACCTGTTACGCCGATTACTGCTGGTGATCCCCACGCTGTGGGCCATCATCACTATCAACTTTTTTATTGTGCAAATCGCGCCGGGCGGCCCGGTTGATCAGGCCATTGCGTCCATTGAAATGGGTCAGGGCACGGGTTTTAGCATGGGTGGCAACGACGGCGGTGGGCTGGCTCGTGGGCCGGGGGGCAAACCCTCGGTGGAAAACACCTATCGGGGGGCCCGTGGTCTGGACCCGGAAGTGATCGCTGAAATAACCAAACGCTACGGGTTTGATAAACCGTTGCATGAACGTTACTTCAAACTGTTGTGGGATTATGTCCGTTTTGACTTCGGCAACAGCCTGTTTCGCGGTTCGTCCGTGATTGCATTGATTAAAGAGAGCATGCCGGTTTCGATATCCCTTGGGTTATGGAGCACGCTGATTATCTATCTGGTATCGATTCCTCTGGGTATTAACAAGGCGGTGCGTAATGGCTCGGCGTTTGACGTCTGGAGTAGTACGCTGATTATTATCGGTTACGCCATTCCCGCGTTTCTGTTCGCTATTTTGCTGATTGTCGTGTTCGCGGGTGGCAGTTATCTGGATTGGTTCCCGCTACGCGGTCTGGTATCCCCGCATTTTGATAGCCTTTCCGGGTTCGACAAGGTCATCGATTACCTGTGGCACATTACGTTACCGGTGCTGGCGACCGTGATCGGCGGCTTCGCCACGCTGACCATGCTAACCAAGAACTCATTTCTGGACGAAATCCGCAAACAGTACGTGATCACCGCCCGCGCCAAAGGTCTGGAAGAGAAGCAGATCCTCTACCGTCACGTGTTTCGCAACGCCATGCTGTTGGTGATAGCCGGTTTTCCCGCCACGTTCATTAGCATGTTCTTTACCGGTTCCCTGCTGATTGAGGTGATGTTTTCCCTTAATGGCCTCGGTCTGTTGGGGTACGACGCCACCTTGCAGCGCGATTACCCGGTGATGTTCGGTACCTTGTACATTTTTACTCTCATCGGCCTGTTGCTAAATATCCTCAGCGACATGACCTATACGCTGGTTGACCCGCGTATCGACTTCGAGGAGCGCCAATGAGTCGTCTAAGCCCGATTAATCAGGCGCGCTGGGCACGTTTTCGCGCTAATCGCCGTGGTTACTGGTCGTTATGGGTTTTTCTGGTGCTGTTTCTGGTGACGCTCTGCTCGGAATTAATCGCTAACGATAAGCCGTTATTGGTGCATTACAACGGACAGTGGTACACGCCGTTTATCGTGGATTACAGTGAAACCACGTTCGGTGGTCAACTGGCGACAGCGGCCGATTACCGCGACCCTTGGCTGGCGAAGCGGCTGGAACAAGGCGGTTGGGTGGTGTGGCCGCTGATTCACTATCGTTACGACACCATCAATTATGCTACCCAGCATGCGTTCCCCTCGCCGCCCTCGGGCCAGAATTGGCTCGGTACCGACAGTCAGGGGCGTGATGTGCTGGCGCAAATCCTGTATGGCTTTCGTATTTCCATTCTGTTTGGGCTGGCGTTGACGCTGCTGTCCAGCCTGATTGGCATCGTGGTCGGTGCCTGCCAGGGGTATTACGGCGGGCGTATCGACTTGTGGGGGCAGCGCGTTATCGAGGTCTGGTCCGGTATGCCGACGCTGTTCCTGATTATCCTGCTCTCCAGCGTGATTCAGCCAAACTTCTGGTGGCTGCTGGGCATTACGGTGCTGTTTGGCTGGATGGCGCTGGTGGGTGTGGTGCGAGCAGAATTCCTGCGCACCCGCAATTTCGACTATATTCGCGCCGCACAGGCCATGGGTGTGAGCGATCGGTCCATCATGTTCCGCTGCATGCTGCCCAACGCGATGGTCGCTACCCTCACCTACCTGCCGTTTATTTTGTGTGGTTCCATCACTACCCTGACCTCGCTCGATTTTCTGGGGTTCGGTTTACCGATGGGTTCGGCGTCACTCGGCGGTTTATTGCTGGAAGGGAAAAACAACCTACAGGCACCGTGGCTGGGTATCACCGTTTTCATCGTGCTGGCGGTAGTGCTATCACTGCTTATTTTTATCGGCGAAGCCGTTCGCGACGCCTTTGACCCGAGCAAGGCGCATTGATATGTCCGAACAACCTTTACTTGACATTCGTGACCTGAGTATCGCGTTTCGCAGCGGCGACCAGCAACGGTGTGTGGTCGAAAACGTCTCACTGAGTATTGCTGCTGGAGAAACACTGGCGCTGGTGGGGGAATCCGGCTCCGGCAAAAGCATCACCGCGTTATCTGTGTTGCGCCTGTTACCTTCGCCGCCTGTGGTCTACCCTCAGGGCGATATTCTGTTTGCCGGTGAGTCGTTGCTACACGCCAGTGAACAGCAGTTGCGCCAGGTGCGCGGCAACCAGATTGCCATGATCTTTCAGGAACCGATGGTGTCGCTTAACCCGCTACACACCATTGAAAAACAGCTGGCGGAAGTGCTCTCGCTGCACCGGGGCATGCGTCGTGAGGCCGCCCGTGACGAAATCATCCGTTGTCTTGAACGTGTTGGTATTCGTCAGGCGGCACGACGGCTGGCGGATTTCCCTCATCAGCTTTCCGGTGGTGAACGCCAGCGGGTAATGATTGCCATGGCATTGCTGACTCAACCCCGCCTGTTGATTGCGGATGAACCGACCACTGCGCTGGATGTTACCGTACAGGCGCAAATTCTCGACCTGCTGAACGAACTCAAGCAGGAACTGAACATGAGCCTGCTGTTTATTACGCACAACCTGAACATTGTGCGTCGGTTGGCTGACCGGGTTGCTGTCATGCAGGCAGGGCGCTGCGTCGAGCAGAACCTCACTCATGCGCTGTTCAGTGCGCCACAACATCCTTATACCCGACAATTGCTGGATGCCGAGCCCACCGGGGAAGCATTACCGCTCACCTCGGATACGTCAGCCCTGCTGGATGTCCGGGGGCTGGGTGTTAACTTCCCTATCAGACGCGGTTTGCTACGCCGTACGGTGGGGGAAAAGTCGGTATTGCAGGCGCTGAGCTTCTGTCTGCGCCGTGGCGAAAGCATCGGGCTGGTGGGTGAGTCGGGGTCAGGGAAAAGCACTACCGGGCTGGCGTTGCTGCGGTTACTACGCAGTCAAGGCGAGATCTGGTTTGATGGCCAGCCGTTGCACCAATTTAACCGCAAGCAAATGCTGCCGTTTCGTCGCCGCATTCAGGTCGTCTTTCAGGATCCCAACGGCTCATTGAACCCGCGACTGAATGTGGAGCAAATTATCGCGGAAGGGCTACGGGTTCATCACCGACTGAGCGCGACAGAACAGACGCAGCGGGTTATTCAGGCCATGCAGGAAGTTGGGTTGGATCCGGATAGCCGTCACCGCTACCCATCAGAGTTTTCTGGCGGTCAGCGTCAGCGTATTGCTATCGCCCGAGCCTTGATACTGCAACCGGAATTGCTGATTCTCGACGAGCCGACCTCATCGCTCGATCGCACGGTTCAGGCACAGATTCTGACTCTGCTGAAAACCCTGCAACAGACCCACCAGCTCGCGTATCTGTTCATCAGCCACGACTTACACGTCGTACGCGCACTGTGCCATCAGGTCATCGTGCTGCGCCATGGTGAGGTGGTCGAGCAAGGTGACTGCCGACAAATCTTTGAACATCCGCAGCAGGATTACACCCGAGCGCTATTACAGTTGTCAGCCTGACAACGGTTCAGAAGTACATGTCAGACGGACATGAGAACAGAAATCAGGCAGCATCGATACCGATGCTGCCAGTTCAGAATGGGTATTGCGCGCAAACCGACTCGGCGATCGCCACACCCACATCTTTCAAACGACACATCGCCGCACTCTCGTCCTGACGATATAAAAACAGGCAGGGCTCGCCTTCCCACTCCACCACGGCACATTGCAGTTGGATCTCATCCAGCGACTGGTTGAGATGCCGCATGATCTGACGGGCTTCATCGCCGTCATGGCTGAGTAATTTAAAACCAATCAGATAACTGTCGTCATCCAGGCCGCAAAGCGGAATCGGTTCAACTTTGACACCAGTAAAACCCGATGACCATCGATAACTTTGCGGCAAGCGATGGACTACCGAAAGTTGGAGAGTATTCACAGCGTCTTCCTCAGCTAAGCAGCCATAAATTCACAAAATTATAACATAAACTCATAGGATTTTTTGCCAGACATCTTTCTTTTACCACGATTTAGATACAAAAAATCAACATATCTTCATAATGAGGCCAACCCAGACGCATGGCGCTCAATGTGGTCACTGGTCAAAACGTTAACAAGATCACGTTCCTGATCGATTTTGCGCTATATGTAACCTTTTATTCCCAATATCTCAACCCATTTCTTCTAGTTGTTCACTTTTGGTTCAAAATTTTCACAATTCAAGAACGACAGGCGGGTGAACTGCCAGCGATGTGCTGGCAGTCTTATCAGAAAAAAGACAGAAAGGGGGTATTAACGCCGACTGGCGTACACAAATAAACCGAGGGCAGCAACCGAGCACACGGCCATGGCGCTCACCATCGGCCAGGCGCTTTGAGCGGTTGCCAGTGACAACACCGTACCCATCAGCGACCCCAGCCCGAAACGTAGCGTCCCGGCCAGTGACGACGCCGTACCGGCCATGTGCGGGAAGTCATCAAGGATCACCGCCATGGCGTTAGACGCCACGGTAGCCACACAGCCCACAAACACCGCCACGCCCAGTACCAGCGGGAAAAAACCCAGATGGAAACTGCAAACCGCCACCAGCCATATTCCCATCACAAATTGGATGATCAATCCCAGCCGGAACATGAACATCGCCCCCATGCGCGACACGATACGGCTGTTGAGCAATGTCATCAGAAACAGGAACACGATATTCAGCGCAAAGTAGTAACCGAAGTGTTGAGGTGACACCCCGTTCAGATCGATGTAGACAAACGGCCCGGCGCTGAGAAAAGCGAACATGCCGGAAAACGACAACCCACTGGCTAACATATAGCTGAAAACGCGACGATGACGAACCAACTGGAAAAAATTCCTCAGCGTGGTACGCAGGCGAAAACGCTGCCGTCGCTCTACCGGCAAGGTTTCATGCACACATAGCCATACCAAAACTGTCGCCACCAGCGAGGCCGCCGCAATTGTCCAGAAAATGGCATGCCAGCTCAGCCAGAATAGCAACGCGCCGCCGATAATCGGGGCCAGCAGCGGCGCGACCGTCATGACCAGAATCACAAACGACATCATGCGCGAAAATTCATCTTTCGAGAATCGGTCACGCAGCAACGCGTTGATCACCACGCTGGCCGAAGCAGCGGACAGACCGTGCAGAAAACGCATATGAATCAGTTGTTCGACCGTTTGCGACAGTGCGCAGGCCGCGGCAGCCAGCGTAAAAATCAGTACGCCACCCAGAATCACCGGTTTACGACCGATGCTGTCCGACATCGGGCCGTAAAACACCTGCCCTATCGCAAAGCCGAGCACATACGAACTGAGGGTCATCTGCACCCGGCCGGGATCAACAGAAAATTCTTTTGCAATCACGGGCAAGGCAGGCAGATACATATCGATGGCGATAGGCATCAGCATCGATATCAACCCCAGGATAAAAATCAGACCGACGCGCGAAGATGAGGGTGGTTGCACGACAAACATTTCTCCAGACAGAAGAACAGTTCCCGCCGCCACAGCAGCGGGGCAAAAACGTCAGGCCAGATCAAAAACCCCCAGCCAGATAAGGACAGACCGACGACAACGCGTTGGTTACTGCCCGAAACTGTCGACTTCTTCCTGTGTCAACGGCCGGTATTCACCCGGCTCCAGCGTATCATCCAATGTAATGGCACCAATACGTTCACGATGTAGCGCCACCACGTGGTTGCCGACCGCCGCAAACATACGTTTCACCTGATGGTAACGCCCTTCACTGATAGTCAGACGGACCTGATGTTCAGACAGCGCCTCCAGGGTGGCCGGGCGGGTCAGGTTCTTCTCATTATGCAGTTGAACACCTGCCTGAAATTTTTCCGCCGTATCGGCCGCCAGTGGCTGCTCCAGCGTCACCAGATAGGTTTTTTCACAATGGTGCTTTGGCGAGGTAATCCGGTGTGACCACTGCCCATCATCGGTCAGCAGCACTAAACCGCTGGTGTCGATATCCAGCCGCCCGGCAGCATGCAACTTGTGCGCGACCGGTTCGTCAATGAAATACAAAATCGTCGGGTGGTCAGGATCGTCGGTTGAGCACACATAACCCTGCGGTTTATTGAGCATGAAATACCGCGGCCCATTTTGCTGCTCGAGCACATTGCCGTCGAACGCCACTTCATGCTCTGGCAACAGTTTGAATGCCCCGCTTTTTACTACCTCACCGTTTACTGTCACACGCTGTGCACGCAGTTCGCGCACTATCAGAGAACGGCTGATTCCCAACTGCTGGGAAAGAAATTTATCCAATCGCATTAATGAATGACTGCCTATGGTGATCACGAATTGCCGGTCAGGTACGAACGTAACGTCACCTGACAGGAATAAGGCGTTGTCTTTCACACCGAATATCCTCTTTCAGAAAAGATATTGATGCAGACCGCCTCTCTGTATCGTTTAAAAAAGCATAATAAAAGCAACTTTACCACGTTGCCATCCTGCCGCTATCGGCCGGCACTGCATGTAAAGTCTATAGCGATGCTTCGCCGTCATACGGCGATAAATCGCCCGATAATTATCAGGAGACCTATTATGTCATCGATTCACGGTCATGAAGTATTACATATGATGGTGACCGCCAACAGATCCTTTACCACTGATGAACTGATTGCCGCCATCGAGGCGCGCTTTGGCCGCGATGCCCGCTTTCATACCTGCTCTGCCAGCGACATGACCGCCGCCGGGCTGGTGCAATTTCTGGCTGACAAAGGCAAATTCATTGCGCAAGATAACGGCTTTACGACCCACGAAAGCAAAATCTGCCGCCACTGATGTCATTTACACTGCGCCCGTACCAGCAAGAAGCGGTTGACGCTACCCTTGCCTATTTTCGCCAGCACACCGCTCCGGCGGTGATCGTCTTACCCACCGGCGCAGGCAAAAGCCTGGTGATTGCCGAATTGGCGCGGCTGGCGCGTGGGCGGGTATTGGTACTGGCGCATGTCAAAGAACTGGTTGAGCAGAATCACGCGAAATATTGCGCGTTGGGTTTACCGGCGGACATTTTCGCCGCCGGGCTCAACCAGCGTGACAGCACGGGCAAAGTGGTGTTCGGCAGTGTGCAGTCGGTCGCTCGCCATCCTGACCAATTCGACGATGCGTTTTCGCTGCTGATTATCGATGAGTGTCACCGCATTAGCGACGATGAAAACAGCCAGTATCAGCAAATTATTCAGCACTTGCAGCAGGCCAATCCCCGGCTGCGGCTACTGGGGTTAACGGCAACGCCTTACCGCCTGGGTCGGGGGTGGATCTATCAATACCATTACCATGGCATGATCCGTGGTGACGAAAGCTGTTTGTTCCGCGACTGTATCTACGAATTGCCGCTGCGTTACATGATACGCCATGGTTTTCTGGTGCCACCGGAGCGGCTCGATATGCCAGTGGTGCAGTACGATTTCAGCCAGTTAGTCGCCCGCAGTCATGGTTTATTCAGCGAGGTGGACTTAAACCGGGAAGTAAAACGTCAGCAGCGGGTCACGCCACAGATAGTCCGCCAAATTATCGAGTACACCGCCGATCGGCGCGGCGTGATGATATTCGCCGCCACGGTGGAGCATGCCCGGGAAATCGAAGGATTGTTACCGCCCGGCGAAGCAGCGCTTATCAGCGGGGAAACCCCTACCCCACAGCGAGACGCGCTCATCAGCGCCTTCAAACAGCAGCAGTTGCGCTATCTGGTGAACGTGTCGGTATTGACGACCGGTTTTGATGCACCGCATGTCGACGCTATCGCCATTTTACGCCCGACGGAATCCGTCAGCCTTTATCAGCAAATCATCGGGCGTGGCTTGCGTCTGTTTCCTGGGAAAACCGACTGCCTGATACTCGATTATGCTGGTAATCCCTTTGACCTCTACACGCCGGAAGTCGGCAACAGCAAACCACACAGTGACAGCCAACCCGTGCAGGTATTCTGCCCGCAATGCGGTTTCGCCAACCTGTTCTGGGGGAAATGCACCGATGACGGTAGCGTAATAGAACATTACGGCCGCCGCTGTCAGGGCTGGCAGGAGGACGAACACGGCAAACGCCAACAGTGCGACTACCGTTTTCGCTTCAAGAGCTGCCCGCATTGCGGCGCGGAAAATGATATCGCCGCCCGACGCTGCCAGACCTGCGATGCGCTATTGGTCGACCCGGATGACATGCTGAAAGCCGCGTTGAAGCTTAAAGATGCACTGGTGCTACGCTGTAGCGGGATGCAACTGCAACACGGTACCGATGCTAAAGGCGAATGGCTGCGTATCACCTATCACGACGAAGACGGGGCCGATGTCAGCGAGCGCTTTCGCCTGCATACATCAGCCCAGCGTAACGCGTTTAACCATGTGTTTCTGCGAGTGCATCAGCGTGCGCCCGGCGTCCCGTTCCAGTGGCAACACGCCGACGACGTGGTGGCCCAGCAGGCGTTGCTGCGGGCACCGGACTTCGTGGTGGCACGTCTGCAGGGAAAATACTGGCAGGTGCGGGAAAAAATCTTCGATTATCAGGGCCGCTATCGCCGGGCAAACGAACTGCGCGGCTAGCCTTAGGCGGTTTTATTTGCCCGCACGGCCATATTCCGCTAGAATCTCGCCCGCTTTTATTTCGAATATCAACATATATACCCAAAATAATTCGAGTTGCGGGAAGGCGGCAAGAGAGTGAATCCCGATGAGCTTACACAGGTAAGTGATTCGGGTGAACGAACGCCGCCAACACACCTGCAACTTGAAGTATGACGGGTATTGTTATTTGAACAAAGCGGATTATCCTGCCTGTTGCTGGGTCGCCTGTAACAGGGTCATTTTATTAAGTAGAGAAAGCAATGATTACTATCAACGCAGAAGTACGTAAAGAGCAGGGTAAGGGTGCGAGCCGCCGCCTGCGCACTACCGGTAAATTCCCAGCTATCGTTTACGGTGGCAGCGAAGCGCCGGTTTCCATCGAACTGGACCACGATATCGTTAAAAACCTGGAAGATCGTAACAGCGAAGGCCTGTACGGTGAAATCGTCCTGGTTATCGATGGCAAAGAAACTAAAGCAAAAATCCAGGCTGTTCAGCGTCATCCGTTCAAGCCGAAACTGACTCACATCGATTTCGTTCGCGTGTAATTACACTACAACGTTTCGACGAGCCAGCAAAAACGCCGCACAACTGTGCGGCGTTTTTGTTTGTGCCTTCTGCCTCGACTTATCCCTGCCATGTTTCTGTCTGTCATGTTTCTCTCTGCCATACCCACACAACGTCAGTCCCAGATAAAAAACGCCACCGCAGTTGGCGATGGCGTTGGGCTACACGAAAACGGTGATTATCAGGCGTGGCTACCTTGGGCAACCAGCGGGATATCACGCTCACGCGGCGCTTTCGGCGGCTGGATAAACAGGGTAATCACCAGCGAGACCACCGACAGCAGCGCAATAGCGATAAAGGTGCTGTGGAACCCGCCCAGTGCGGCAGCGATAAAGGAACCGGCTAATGGGCCTAAACCAAACCCCTGATAAATCAGCCCATAGTTTTTACTGTGGTGTTTGAGGCCAAAGAAATCAGCCACAATCGCCGGGTAGACCGTGATATTTCCGCCGAAGCAGAAGGCTACCGCCCCGGTGCACAGGAAGAACGTCATCGCATTGAGCGGCAGGAACGCCATCACTGTGACCGCCAGTGCAGTGACCAGCAGCGTGAAGTTCAGCACCCGCAAGCGACCGACTTTATCAGACAGATACCCCAGAATCAGGCGACCGGCTGTGTTGCAAATGGCAATCGCTGATACGGCGCTGGCAGCCGTGACCACATCCAACCCAGCCATTTTGACGCCGATATCCTTCACGATACCGATCAGGTACAACCCACTCATACAGGAGGTGAAAAACACCACAAACAGCAACCAGGCTTCTTTGCGACGCAGCATTTCACTGACCGTGAAGTTAACGTTGCCACCCTGAGCTGCCGTCTGGACCGGCTGTACCGGTGCGTCTTTCAGCAGCATCGCGCCGCCGGTGATCATCACTAACGCCATGGCTCCCCACCAGAAAAACGTCTGGGACACACCAACATGCATCAGCAACGCGCTATTGACGTATTTAAACACCAGACTCCCGGTGCCATATGCGCCGACGGACACCCCGGCAATCACACCTTTGCGATTCGGGAACCACTTGATCAGATTGGATAACGTGGTGATGTATGCCGTACCGTCGGCAAACCCGACCACGAGCCCGACCAGCAACCACAGCATCGGCAGTGACGACACCATGGATGTCGCCATCAACGCTACACCCAACACCAAACCGGCGATCAATGTCAGCTTGCGGATACCGATACGCTCCTGAATGCGGCCAGCGAACAAGGTCGCGAAAGCCAGGAAAAAGCTGGTAAGGGAAAACGTTGTGGCAACCGAACTGAGCGGCCAGTGAAATTTATCAACCAGTGGTTGGTTGTAAAGACTCCAGGTGTAGATGGTTCCCAACCCCATTTGAGACAGGATGGTTCCGGCAACAATAACGCCGCGATTTACTGGTTTTCCGTTCATAACGGTAGCCTCGATTTTTCTGGTGTGAAGACAATGCAGGCAAAACGGCCTGCGAATGGCACCAGTATAAGGAGGGGTCACAACCACGGATTAAAGAACGGCATGAACGGCATGAATCAGGGAATGAAATGCATCCAGAGCGGTATTAATGACAGTAAATCTATCTTCTCATGTCTGACGTCTGACCTCCTAACCACTACAGACGCATCAGTTGACGGAATTCCCGCACTTTACTGCGACTCACCGGCACCTGAAAATCCAGATCGCTCAGTTTGAGGATATAGGTATTGTTGAACCAGGGCTCTATCTCGCGGATCTTGCTCAAATTTACGCAATACGAACGGTGGCAGCGAAAGAAGTAGGCCTCCGGCAAGCGGCTGCAAAACTCGGTAATGTTCATCGACATGACGAACTCATCACGCCGGGTGTACACAAAGGTCAGTTTTTCGTGGGATTCGGCGTAATAGATATCGTGGATGTTGGTGACGATAATCCGCTTATCTTTGACCAGATTGATGGTCATCGGTGCCGGACGGGTGCTGTCGCTGCTGGGATGAGCCGGTAATTGCTGTT
>NZ_CM001977.1:2516592-2530714 GCF_000406165.1 Dickeya zeae NCPPB 2538
CTTTTGCAGCATGCCGACTATGCGGGTTTCATGATAGGGCTTGAGAATATAATCGAACGCTTCCAGCTCAAACGCCTCTACCGCATGATTCTTATAAGCGGTAATGAAGACAATCAGCGGTTTATGCGCAAACTGGCTGATGTTTTTCGCCAGCATCACCCCATCCAGCGAAGGGATGTTGATATCAAGGAAGATGACGTCCACCCGGTTATCCTGCAGGTATTTCAGCACATCGAGGCCATCATCAAACACCGCATCCACGTCGATCTGGCTGTGTTGTTTGATAAGCCAGCTCAACTCCTGCTGTGCCAGAAATTCATCTTCGACAATGATCGCCTTCACGTTATTCTCCTGTCACCGGCCCAGCTCTGAGGGAAACGCCACCGCGTTATCCACTCGCTCAGTGTTGTCACGGGTAATAAAAAATTCGATTTCCGTCCCAGGGCTGAGGCGACTAATGTGCAGCCCCTCCCCATACAGCAGTCTGATCCGATGATGTACATTGAGCAGACCAATCTTATTACCCGGTAATTCATTGCGCTCCACGCGGGCAATCACCTCATCGCTGATGCCAATACCGGTATCACGCACCGCCACCCGGATACGATCGCCCTGCTCCCGGATACTCAACGTCACCACCCCTTTGCCTTTGCAAGAACGGATACCGTGCACAATCGCATTTTCAACCAACGGTTGAATCAGCAGACCGGGAATCAGGCAACTGACGTCCTCATCAATCTCGTAAATCACCGTCAGCTTATCGCCAAAGCGCGCCTGCTCAATAGCGATGTAATCTTTTATCTGATAAAGCTCGCTTTTTATATCAATCAGCTCCTCGTCATTGCGCTCCAGGTTGTAGCGCAGATAACGCGACAAATTGATAATAAGCTGGCGCGCGGTATCCGGGTTAAGCCGGATAGAGGTGGAAATGGCATTCAGCGCGTTAAACAAGAAATGTGGATTGATCTTGCTTTGCAGCGCCCGCAGCTCCGCACGGTTTGCCATATCACGCAGTTGCTCAGCGCGTGACACCTCAAGCTGGGTGGAGATGATTTGCGACAACCCGACAGCCATCTCTTTGAGCGACCAGGTGATACGGTGCGCCCGCTGGTAATAGATTTTTAGCGCGCCGGTCACTTCGCCTTTTTCCCACAGCGGGATGACGATCATCGAATGGATTTCCGGAGTGCGGTAGGCCTCATCATTGTTTTTGATGATAATCTTTCCGCTCTTGAGCGCCAGTTGCGTCGTCGGGCTCAGGTCACGATCACCGCTGTGGTAGTTCTCTTCCCCGACCCCCACGTAGGCCAGCACCTGCGAGGTATTAGTGATCGCCACCGCATCGGCATCGATATCGCGACGGATAATATCGCAGATCGTACTGAGCGACTGGCTATTGATATGGCGAAACAGCGGTAGCGTTTTATTGGCGATATCCAGCGCCAGCTTGGCCTGCCGCGCGGCAACCGCCTCTTTTTCCCCTTCCACGCTACGCACCAACAGCACGATCAACCCGATACTGACTGCCCCCAAAATCATCGGAATTGCGATATGCGCGACAATGTCCAGCCCCAGTGAAAATGGCCGGGCCCACAGTACAACCAATAACATAGTCAGCGACTCACACAACATGCCGCCGACAATCCCCACACTCCAGTGGCGATCACGCGGGATGCGGTGGTGAATCCAGGCAGACATAAACCCGGCGACAATGCTGGTGATAAGGCAAGGGACCGAGGTAATACCGTGCATATCGATCAGGTAGCGATGCACCCCGGCGATCACCCCTGTGGTAATGCCCACCCACGGCCCAAACAGGATACCGCCAGACATCACTGCGACCACCCGCACATTGACCAGTGACCCTTCCACGTTGATGCCGGACCAGGTACTGAATAACGCAAATAGCGAAAAGATGGCTGTGACCACCGCCAGGTCAAAGCGTGAATGCTCATCCTGCTGAAGTAACTGACGAAAATGTCGTGTTCGGGTCAGGAAAAACAGGCAAATAAGCATCAGCGCCGCACGGTCATACACCGCCAGCACCATGTCAAAGATAGAACGCACGGGAATCTCACCACCTATACAGCCGAATACCCATCATAAAACAAGGGGCAAGCACTGCCAAACCCGTTTGCCATCAGAGATATTTCTGCCTGAACAGGCCCCACAGTGGGAGGCCTGCGAAGAATGCGAAGGAAAGGGAAAAATCAGCGATTGCCGCCGCCGAACCGACGCTGCAACTGGTCGCGCAGATTAGGTGGTGTACCTTTGATGGTCAACGTATCGGTAGCCGGATCCCAGAAAATACGTTCGCCTAACAGCAGCGCATCGAAATTAATACTAAGCCCACCGCCACTACCGGCGAATTTGGTCAACTGGCGCAACGTGCTGCGATCCGCCGGGAAGCTCTCTTCCAGCTCATACCCTTGCTCGGCGGTAAACGCCTGGAAGGTTTTCTCGCCCAGTGGCGGCAGTTCGTTTGACAGCGCCTCCAGTTCGATTTCCTCCCCAGCCTGCAACTGTTCATTGCAGTAGCTGTACACCTGCTGACGGTATTGCTGACGCTCGTTTTTATCCAGTTGTGCATCCGCGCAGTAATCATCTACCGCCTTCAGCAGCCCTTTATTTTGCGCCTTGGTATCCAGCCCTTCAGCCGCCGCCAGGAAATCCATAAAGAAATCAGACACCTTACGGCCAACGCGACCTTTAAGAAACGTCAGATAACGGGTGGATTCCGGGCTGGTTTCCCATTCGGTCAGATCGATGCGCGCCACGATATCCGCATGGTGGATATCCAGATAATGGGTGCTGCTGATATCCAACTGTTCGTTGACCCTCATGCTATTACAGCTGTTCAGCACCGCAATCAGCAGGTACTCGACTGCCAGATAACGGTACTGACAAAACAGCACTACGCCGCCTTCCGCGAAGGGGTATTTCACCAGTTCGTCACGTAACCGGCCCGTCGCCGCACGCGAGAAAGCCAGAAAGTCATCATCGCCTTTACGGCAGGAACGCAATGCCGCCGCCAGTTCGCTCTCTTCGTTAAACAGGCCGTACGCCTTGCTTTTAGCGCTGTAGACGCGATGCAGTTCCGCCATCATATCGCTGACCGCGCCGTTCACAGTCAACAACGAATCGCGCAACACCATTTCCAGCGACTGCTCGTCACGTTTGACCAGCTGGTGCAGGGCAATCTGGTCGATATCCAGACTCATGGTAAACTCTCCTTCTAGTAAGGCGCGTATTCAAGCACTAGGTGTTCCGGCATGCAACTCAAAAGCACCTCGATTCTCGCGGGCGGTATTGATAAAAGTGCGGAAAACCACGCCCCTATACGGTAATATATTTGCCTTTCACCACCAGAGATACACGATTTTATGCCGCAATCATCCCGTTATAGTGACGAACAAATCGAACAATTGCTGACTGATCTGGTCAATGTATTGGAAAAGCACCACACTCCGACCGATCTTGCACTGATGGTGCTCGGCAACATGGTCACCAATCTGCTCAATACCAGCATCGCGAATCCGAAACAGCGTGAAGCGTTGGCGGGTTCTTTTGCCGACGCGTTGCAAGCGTCTATAAAAACTAACGACATCCATTGATACCGGCCCGTTTATGGTAACCAACCGTCCGCGCTACCGTGAAAAAGTCTCCCAGATGATAAGCTGGGGGCACTGGTTCGCCCTGTTCAACATTCTACTCGCACTGGGGCTGGGTAGCCGTTATCTGTTCGTTGCCGACTGGCCATCGTCACTGCCTGGACGGCTGTATTCGCTGGTAAGCTGGCTGGGGCATTTCAGCTTTATCGGTTTCTCCACCTATCTGCTGATCATTTTCCCGCTGACATTTATTGTGATGTCGCAGCGATTGCTGCGCTTCCTGTCGGCGGCGCTCGCCACCGCCGGTCAGACACTGCTGATCGTTGATGCCTCGGTATTCAGTCGTTTTCATCTCCACCTGAACATGACGGTCTGGGACTTGGTGACCAACCCGGACCAAAGCGAAATGGTGCGCGACTGGCAGCTACTGTTCATCAGTGTGCCGGTCATTTTCATGGTGGAGATGCTATTCGGCACCTGGTGCTGGCAAAAGCTACGCAGCCTTAACCGGCGTCATTTCGCCAGACCGATGGCGGCCGTCTTCATTGTGGCGTTCTGCCTGTCTCACCTGATGTACATCTGGGCGGATGCCAATTTCTACCGCCCGATCACCATGCAGCGCGCCAACCTGCCCCTCTCCTACCCGATGACGGCCCGCCGTTTTCTGGAGAAACATGGCCTGCTCAATGCGCAAGAATATGAGCGCCGTCTAGCATTGCAGGGCAACCCGGACGCGGTCTCGGTAGAATACCCGCTCAGCGACATCAGTTTCCGCGACGCAGGTAGCGGCTATAACCTGTTGTTGGTGGTGATGGATAGCGTGCCGGATCAGAACACACCACATTCCATGCCCAACCTGGCGCGCTTCGCTGAAGAGAACGTACGCTTCAGCAACTATTTCAGCGCCGGTACTCAGCAAGATGGCGGTCTGTTTAATCTGTTTTATGGCATCTCCACCACCTACATGGACGGCATACTCGGCAGCAGCAAACCGTCTGCGCTGATCGATGCCCTGAGTCAGCAGGGTTACCAGTTTGGTCTGTTCTCCGCCAGCGGATTTAGCAGTCCATTGTACCGTCAGGCCCTGCTATCCGACTTCTCGCTACCACCGGCACAATCGCAAAGCGATGATGCTATTACCACGCAGTGGGTCAAGTGGCTGGACAACAATACCGGTACCCGCTCGCCCTGGTTCTCGTTCATCGAGTTTAACCACACGACCACAGGCAGCAATGGCCTCCCGCTTGCCGCTGGCGAACAGCAGCGCCGTTACCGTCAGGATACCGCCAGTATTGATGAGCAAATCGACCGCATCATCACCACGCTGCGGGAGAAAAACCTGCTCGACAAAACGGTGGTGGTGATTACCGCCGAGCAAAGCAGTGCCGAACGCCTCAAAGACGACGACCCGTCGCCAATGAACCGTGAACACCGACAGGTGCCACTGGTCGTTCACTGGCCGGAAACCCCGGCACAGACCATCAGCAAAATGACTGACCCGAAAGACGTGATGACCACGCTGATGCAACGCCTGCTGCATGTGAAAACCGCAGCGGAAGATTACTCGCAGGGAGAGGACTTGTTCAGCGCTGAACGGCGGGCCAACTGGTTACTCAACGGCGA
Source organism: Dickeya zeae NCPPB 2538 (assembly GCF_000406165.1). Classification (NCBI taxonomy): domain Bacteria; kingdom Pseudomonadati; phylum Pseudomonadota; class Gammaproteobacteria; order Enterobacterales; family Pectobacteriaceae; genus Dickeya; species Dickeya zeae. Next base: position 2,521,827 of record NZ_CM001977.1, read on the forward strand.
CAGTAATTCGCTGACCATCATCACACCGCAGCAGGTCATTCAGTTAGGTCGCAACGGTAGTTACCGGGCTTACGACGCCAATGGTCGCTTATTACCGGATGAAAAACCGCAGTTAGGGTTGCTCTTGCAGGTGCTGACGACTGAACGGCGATTTATTGCTAACTAACTGCCTAAATCTAAAGCAGTCGTTTAGGGCGGCTATTGCAATCGGGTCAGGAAACGGTAGTATAGCGGCCCATAGCATCGGCACGTAGCGCAGCCTGGTAGCGCACCGTCATGGGGTGTCGGGGGTCGGAGGTTCAAATCCTCTCGTGCCGACCAAATACCACTTCCGTAAGTACCGGTTACTGACGGAAACCCCACAGAAACCCGCATCCTCTCTGAGTTTGCGGGTTTTTTGTTACCTGTTATCTGCCGGGATACCCCGTTTACAGCCTGAAGATTCAGCCTCGTAAGCAGAGCCGAAAACATACGCCACTACCCATTATTTTCTCGTCACCTTGCCCTCTTCCGTTACAGAAACCACAATAGATGCAAGATAACCATTTCTGTGAGGTTTCATCATGGATGCTATGCCAGTTCACCTGAATGACCATTCTTCTGCCCAACTAGTCGCGCCAGTAACGGCGACCGAACGGGTACACACCTTTCTGGTAGAACAGGAGTCTATTGAAGAGAATCTCGCGCGGGAATACCGGCAAATTGCTGAAATTGAACAGGCAATCAAAGAAGCTCATGCAGGCGATTTTGTTGCGGCGGATGAAATGGATAAACTGTTTCAAAAGTTAGGACAAACAGAGCAATAAGGAAATTAAGCAATGACGCCACTATCCCCCACAGAGCCGTTAGCTTCTGTCTGCGTATTTTCTGTTTCGCCCGGTGTGGAGGTTCGGTTTGTTATTGGGTCAACAAGGCGCAAAACGGAACCGAACTGGGACTATCTGCAAAAGTGTGGGATGACTTTACCTATACTGCCCCATGCCATAAAGATCGTTATCTTTATTATGTGAGATAGTCCGATTTATCGGGTGACTTAGTAGCCAGGGGTGGCCGGTTGAAAAATTTAGTCGAAACAAGAAGTATGATCAGGCTTAAAAAGTAAGATAGTATTGTGTAACAAGGACAATATTAACTAGTGACACACACGATCATATAATTATGGAAAACACTATTTATTTCGAGAATAAATTTAAAAAGTGGCTCTTTGCTGCAGCGATATGCATACTCTTAGCCTGTTGGGACTGGTATATGTCGTGGGCATTAAAAATTTCCCATAACACCATTTTACAGAAATCGGTTCATGAATGGATAACGTATATTTCATTTGGCACATTTTTTGGGTGCGTTTGTTTTTTGCGTGCTTTTTATAAGCGTACCTTTAACAAATCATTAAAATATCTTTTAAATGCGTTCTCTGGCGGCTTCTTTCTGGGGTTTTTTGCCGTTCTTAAACTGTTATGATGTCTATGTTTATCTCTTCCCTGACAAAGTTATTAGCTATGAATCTAAATATGAAGTTGTCTTCCCGGGGCCTTCGAGAGGCAAGTATGGGCACTGTGAAGCTGGTATCTGGCTAAAAGACCAGAACACCACCAGATGGATTCAGCTTTGTATAAATAAAGAATATCTGCACAACCACCGCAAACAAGGAATGACTGGTGTATGGGTAACGGCTCGTGTTAATAAAGTTGGAACTTACATCGAGGAATATGAATTTATCTATATGTAAATGAAGCAGGCCGAAGCGATTCGCTATATTTCGGTATCCGTAAAAATGACTGATAGTAGTGAACTTCCGATTTTATCTCTATGCAGGCTTTTCACTAACATCTTTTCAGATAGTAAACTCTCTTTTGTAGAAAAAGCAGCCATTCCACCCGGCACCTATTGGATGTAAGAAGCCCCTGCAGCAAAAAACCCCGGAATACTATCTCTTCAACGATAGGACTGAGCAGAACCAGTGCCAACACAACACTCAGCCACCCTTGTTTTGAAAAATCAGTCACCTGCTGCATCCAGCGCTCTTCTCTCGACATTATCAAACCTGTCAGCATCAAAATAAGCAACAGCACAACGGTGAGTTTACGCATCAGACGATAGGAAAAAGGCCCAAGAGAAAGCAATCCATACCGTTTTGTGTACCAAAACCAGAATGGCACAATGATAATAAAGGCCAGTAATGTAAAAAAGACTAACGAATAAGCTGGATTAATCGCTATGCCACGATACAGCAAAATCCCCGTAAAAATTGAAATACTGTACCAAAGGACAGGTAACCCGAAACACCAAAGAGATTGTTCCAGACGATCTATATGATGCGACATATCTTCCCTGAGAAAATGTAATTATTGTTTAAACATTACTAACGCCAACAATTGTGGCATCTGGGTTGTCGGAGACGATAACAACATGCTGTACCAGAAACGGAAGTTAATAAGACGATGAAGGATCGTATTCCCAGTCTGATTCGTCATGGTAAACCGTACCATCGTCATCCATCACTTGCGCATTGAAGCATTTGGCAATTTTCAGCATTTTTCTATACAAGTGCGTGTCTGGCCACTTGGTGTAAATATTACCTGCACTCCAGTCAAGCCATGGCTCATCATGCAGTGAAAAACCTGACCACAACGTATAATAATCGCCGTTTTTAACGTCTATGCTTAACTCATCATCACTATGAATATAGGAAAGCCATTCATCAGCAGTTATTTGAGCTTCGTCATTATCTGCCCAAAAATCAGCTCTTGTTATATGAAACTCAACGCCCATAACATCCCCTGTACACAGTTCAGATAGTAATTTCGCACAACGGTTACCGTTGTTTTCTTACCCTCATACACTAACACAGTGACTTATCAGGAGTGGCTTTATTTGAGTGTACTGCTTTCACTGATTGGAAAATCACCATGCCCAAGTTTCGCTCTATACCGCTCTTTTACTGACCGCTTTTCAAGCCGTAAGCGCTCTGATTCAACGGCATAGTGCTGCGGCCTCATCTTTGAGAATCGTCACGCAAACATCATATAGTTGCAGGCCTACCAGTTCCATCAGACTACTTTTTCATAACACAATTGCCAGTCGCATGGATAACGGGCTGGGTCACCCCGCATCGTGGTGAAATATGGGCAGTATTCCTAAATAACTGTTCCTAATAGTAGATCACTTCCGGAACTGACACCAAATTGAAGGTACCCCTCGATATTGAAGTGTTTAAACGACAATCAAAGATCCAGCTTTTCCAGCAATATTCGTCTGTACACATTAGTCTGCCGTTTGATGAAGCCTGTCTTTTTATAAAGCTCATTTGCTGCTACACGTTCTGAACGAGACGTCAGATCAATATAACGTGCTCCGTAGGTACGTGAGTAAACAATAGCAGAATGAAGTAATTCAGAGGCGATCCCTCTTCGTCTGAACCGGGTACCGACAATCACGTCTTCAATAATACACTTCTTACCCGACAGCAGTGTTACGCAAACTAATGTCAACATACCCGCTGGTGCTGGTATTGCATCGTCATAAGCCACAAATATTTGTACCAGCTCAGAGTTAATAATTCCTTTAAGAACATCGGCTTCCAGATCTGGTGCTGTTTCTGACAGCTCAGACAGTAAATTTGTCAAATCGGAAACCAGAGTCTCAGTTACTGATGAAAGACGTTCAACCCTGATGTTTTGCATTCCAGCACTGCTCCAGTGAGTTTGCTTATATGGCTGCCCATATTCAGGCAGTAGCGTATTTTTTCAGGAACTCAGTCCCGGTTGCGGGATCTGACCAATCGTCAGAGACTCCAAATCACCAGCCGGACTGAGCAATGCCAATTATAGCTTTCATTTCCCGTACTGAACGACGCATGGTGCAGAAAACTATTCACAGAACAAAGGATAAAAACCATGCCCGCAGACTGACCGCCATGCTGATGTTGCACCGGGGCGACAGTGTCAGCCATGTTCCCAGAACACTCTGTTGCGCCCGCTCATCCGTGGGGCGATGGATTAACTGGTTTACGTTATATGGTGTGGAAGGCCTGAAATCCTTGCCCGCAGGGCGTGACCGTCGCTGGCCGTTTGAACATATCTGTGCACTGTTTTACGAAGACGAGGTGGACATCCATCTTAATTCTAAAACCGGCGCAGACTGGCAACTACGGGGTCAACAAAAACGCATGATAACGCCGGGTCAGAATGAAAAATACTATCTGGCAGGCGCACTGCACAGTGCGCACGGGCAGAGTCAGCTATGTGGGAGGCAGCAGCAAGAGTTCATCGCTTTTTATCAGCCTGTTGTAACATCTGAAGGCGACTTACAGGCGGGCAAAAACGATCACGCTCATCGTTGATAACTACATCATCCATAAAAGTCGTAAAACACTGGGCTGGCTAAAAGAGAACCCGAAGTTCAGGGTGATTTACCAGCCGGTTTACTCACCATGGGTGAATCATGTTGAACGCCTGTGGCTGGCATTGCACGAAACTATTACCCGTAATCACCAGTGCCGCTCAATGTGGCAATTGTTGAAAAAAGTCCGTCACTTTATGGACACCGTCAGTCCGTTCCCTGGTGGAAAACATGGACTGACAAAAGTGTAGCGGTATTAGGATCACTTATTTAGCTGCACCCCAAAAAGTCCAGCACCACCGTTGTATCCATCTAACGCTTAACACGCTTTCCCGACGCATCAATCACTCGCTCGCCATCTTCTTTAACGAATTCGCCTTGTTGTGCGTCAGGCAAAATATCCAGCACCACTTCTGACGGACGGCATAGCCGGGTGCCGAGCGGCGTGACCACAATCGGGCGGTTGATCAATATGGGGTGAGCCAGCATAAAGGCGATCAACTGTTCATCGCTGAAGCTATCGTCGGCCAGACCTAACGCGATGTAAGGTTCAACGTTTTGACGCAGCAACATGCGTGGGGTGATACCCATCGCACGAATCAGCTCCTCAAGCTCCGCTTTAGAGGGCGGTGTTTCAAGGTAGTGAATAACGGTAGGTTCAACACCGCTATTGCGAATCAGCGCCAGTGTATTGCGCGATGTACCGCATGCCGGGTTGTGGTAAATAGTAATCTCTGTCATTGCCCTATTCTCTTTGAAACGCTGATGCTGAAAGCCGCATGGGTTAAATAGAAAGATGTAGCGCCAGTGCTACCAGCGTCACGAATAACACCGGCAACGTCATCACCACACCAACACGGAAGTAATATCCCCAACTGATGCGGATATCTTTTTGCGCCAGTACATGCAGCCACAGCAATGTGGCAAGACTGCCAATAGGGGTCAGTTTGGGGCCTAAATCACAGCCAATAATATTGGCGTACGTCATGGCCTCACGGATGACGCCATTAGCCGCAGACGCATCAATCGACAATGCGCCGATAAGTACCGTCGGCATATTGTTCATCACTGATGACAACACCGCCGTCAGGAAACCGGTGCCTATCGTCGCTATCCACAGCCCTTGAGCAGCAAAATAATTCAGCACATGGGACAGGTAATTAGTCAGCCCGGCATTACGCAGACCATATACCACCAGATACATGCCCAGTGAAAACACGACAATCTGCCAGGGCGCGCCGCGCAGTACACTGGTGGTATCAATCACATTCCCTCGCCGGGCGACCAGCCAGAGGATCACAGCAGCAATCGTCGCGACCACGCTGACAGGCACCCCATGTGGCTCCAGTACAAAAAAGCCGCTTAACAACAGTGCCAATACCCACCACCCAGCCTTAAACGTTTGCCTGTCACGAATAGCCGCAGCAGGATCTTTCAGTTTGTCCAAATCGTAATCGGCTGGAATCTCCCGGCGGAAAAACAGATGCAAAACGCCCAATGTGGCAACAACAGCGGCGATATTGACTGGAATCATCACCCGCGCATAGGTATTGAAACCGATGCGGAAATAATCCGCCGTAACGATATTAACCAGATTGGATACCACCAGCGGCAGGCTGGAGGTATCGGCAATAAATCCGGCGGCCATCACGAAGGCCAGTGTTGCGCCACGACTAAAGCCCAGCGCGGTCAACATCGCCACCACAATCGGCGTCAGGATCAGTGCTGCACCATCATTCGCGAACAATGCAGCAACCAGCGCCCCCAGCACAATCATCAAGGAGAACAGGCGTTTGCCTCGCCCGTGTCCTTTGCGTGCCATGTGCAGCGCGGCCCACTCGAAAAAGCCGGACTTATCGAGCAGTAAGCTGATAATAATGATCGCAATAAACGTGACAGTCGCATTCCAGACGATATGCCATACCACGGGAATATCGTCTATGTGAATCACCCCGGTAGCCCAGGCCAACACAGCCCCGAACGACGCGCTCCAGCCAATCCCCAACCCGCGAGGTTGCCAGATGACCAGGATCAGCGTCAGTATAAAAACGGCTCCAGCCAGTACCATGCCATGCTCCCATCAACACATATGAAATAACGAATATATAGAGATAAATTTTTATCCGCAAACCCGCTGATGCCCTAGTCGGCTTACCACGCTTGTAACGGTATGCCGCTGGCTTAGCCAGGCCTGCTCAATAATCGCGGCACACCAGGCGGGGACATGCGGTGAAAGCCGATAATGAATCCATTTCCCCTGACGACGATCCACTAACAACCCGGCATCGCGTAACAGCGCAAGGTGACGGGAAATCTTGGGCTGAGGCTCCTGTAACCCCTCACACAAATCGCACACACATAACTCGCCCGCTTCTCGCAGCAATAACACAATCGAAAGGCGGGTGTCATCCGACAACGCCTTAAACAATTCCAGCGGGGTCAACATAGTCATGAAATCCTCCCCAAAGCACCTTTATATAGGTTAAAACAGATATGTTTGTTATGGCAACTATGTAATCTAGTCAATCACCTTTATATGAAGCGGATCGACACTACATGCCAATAACAAATCCCACTTTCCTTTTATGATACAATCAATTAGCATCATTGGTAAAATTGAACATTATTTCAACTCTCTCAGATGGCATCATGAAGACGCTCGAAGAATTACGTCAGCAACTTATCGAAATTGGCGAAAAATTGGGTGGCGGGGTCCACCCAAATGGGCATTTTATTATTCCTGATGCATCTGATGGTATGGCAACGCCTCATCTCGAAATTCATGATGATAAATACCATTATGTTGTCTGTGAAAGAGGCGTGGAGCTTTCTCGAACAATCACATCAAGTGAAGATGAAATCCTTTATTGGTTTGTCGAGTCAAGCGTCAGTGCCATTGCCTCCAACCTGGCTGCCAGCGAATGCCCCCCTAACGGTGAATTCAGACGACTATATTTTAAAAAACAATATGAATTGCTTAAATTAGTAAACCCGACATGGGCAGAGAAAAAGCGGAATTATTTTATTAATATTCTTGTCAGTGAAATGAAAAAATGAGCGTGTTAGATGATGATGGTGGAAAAATGACAATTGTTTTTATACCCGCATTAATTGCACTACTAACAATGCGAGAAGACGAGGCAGGAAGGCCGCTAACAAGAGAAGAGGTAGAAACCATTCGGGATAACGCTACTGCAATAAATTTACCTGAAGACATCGCAATCAGTATGGCCGCCGAAAGAGGATATAATGATATATCCCCTGAACATGTCTGGGATGAATGGATATCATTTAAAATTAATAGGATAGAACTATGAAACATGAACTGTGGACGAACGAAGAAGGTCTGGATTTGTTTTGCCTGGCGGGTAAAAGGGGTGATGATGCACGTAGCCTTCTTGAACCAGGCTATAATTTGATATGGACGTGTGAGGCAGACTGTCATTTTGAAGCGATGGCCAAATACTACGAATTTCGCGACTGGGGTAAATATACAACTAATTTTCCCGAACATGATAAAAAGACATATAAAGAATTAGGGTGGGAGTCAGATCAATAACAATGGAATAGCACAATTATTATTTAAAAATACCATGAACAGCATACTTCAATAAAATTTAGAATAGTACCATGGAAAACCGACACCACTACACAATCACTAAAAATATATAATCAAACCATACAATTAATTCAAATAAGATGTTCATTCATCAACATTCATAGCCTGATCACTATATCCCAGAAATGCTTTATTGCTATTTCCAGATCCTGTGCCATCTTTTATAAAACACAATGAAATTACTATAAAAGAGGTATAACCCATGCCATCTGTAATGAATTATCACCTGCTTAACTTTCTGACTTGTATCTTATTGGAGCCTACTGTTCCTTTCTTTCATCACACTGGTTTTCATGGCGGATATGACTGCCTGCTAATGCGAAAACACGGGCCGTAATTGCCCTATTCAAGCCATATTTTGTATTCACGCTTATCTCTGGAGAGATTCATGAAAAAATTTATGTTTGCAGTTGGTTTATTGTTTCCGCTGAGTGCCATGGCCGCTACCGCCGTAGAGAATCAGCACAAAGAAGTGAAAGTTGGCGAGCAGTTTGAGGTGACGCTGCCAGCGAACCCTAGCACGGGCTATACCTGGGCTATCAAGAAACTGCCCGACGTGGTGGTGTTGACGGGCAAGTCTTACAAGCCCGGCGCGGAGTGCCACGATAAAGTCGGCTGTGGTGGTCATGAAATGTTCCACTTCAAGGCAGTGAAAGCCGGTGTTGGCGATATTGACCTCTCTTATTCGCGCCCGTGGGAAAAACAACCTCAACCGGATGATAAGGAAGCGGTTATTAAGGTGACCGTGAAGTAAGGTACGTTTGCCGTCAGGGGCCCGCCTACTTGATTTACCAGCCTCGCCCCTGACGGCTGTTATCGCCAAACACCGCGTATTCCCCCACCCACCATCGATAGCACCACATCCCTCCCCTGCCTCATGCCGTAGTAGCCATGAAGCACGGGAAAGACTCACCACAAGCTGTCGTCG
>NZ_CM001977.1:2530814-2714789 GCF_000406165.1 Dickeya zeae NCPPB 2538
GGGATACTTACAGTATCATGGGGCGAAAAGCGCTAGATTAAGCCAACGAGGTATAACACAGGAAAAACCATGCGGTTTGATGACGGGTTATGGCGCAATAAACTGATTGCCTTGCTGATTATTGTCGTGGTGATTGAACTGCTGTTATTGCTGATCCCTTGGGATCACCGTTGAGTCATGCCACCGGCATTGAGCCATAAGCAAATAAATCGTTCAGAGAATCCGCCAGTCGACGTAAGATAGGTTTTATCATTACCGCCAGGCCCATACGGTTCGTCAGGTGCAAGGCTTATTACCATAGCAATGCAATAACTATAGCAATACAACACCATAGCAACACAATCACGAGGGTTCACATGAACAAGCCACATACCCCCTTGCTGGCGATTGCCTTGTCGCTGCTGTCATTGACGGCGTCCGCCGCCGATGGCTACAAAAACCTGAAATTCGGGTCTTCCGCCGCCACTATCCGGCAACAGGCGAATTGTTCACTGCGCGGCCCGGAGATGATCATGGGCCAGACGGTATACATCTGCCCTGATTTCAATTTTGCCGATAAGAAAACCCAGGCGATCTTCAGTTTCAGCAATGACAAATTCAACCGTATGGCTATCTCTATCACAATGGCCGACCTGCCGAGCGTCGTCGAAGGGTTAAAAAGCAAATACGGCATGACGGCACCGCTGTCCGCCAACGATGTGGATACCTTCATGAACAAGCCCAATACCCGCGTCACCGCCCGGTTCGACAAGAACACGATTACGCTGGTGTTCGACAACGGTATCGATAGCCAGAAGAATATCTACCTGGTGTATAACGCTGAAAACAGTGTCAGCGCCGGTCCGACGGCGGCACCAGCCAGCCGGGGCATCACCAAAGACGACCTGTAATATCGCGCTCCCGGTGTTGAGCACCGGGCTTTTCTTCTCTCTCAGCAACACCGCTATCACGCGGGTTTATCCGATGTGCGGATTTATCCAACATGATAGACACTCCAGACTTTGACCAATACCGCCGCCGAAAGACCCCAGCACACTACCGCCAGTAACAGCGCTGGGGGCAGGCGCATCACACCGGTAAAGTAATAGAGCGATATCAGGTACACCAGATAAGGGATCACCGCCCAAATACCAAACAGAATCGTGGCGCGCAACGCTTCCACACCACGCTCCGTTCCCACGATGTAATGCGCAATCAACGCAAAGGTCGGAAACAGTGGCACCAACCCGGCAATGTAGTAATTACGGGTTTTGGCTAACAGGCCAATCAAAACCACCACGAGTGCGCCCAGCGCCGCTTTTATCAGTAAGGCCATATTGATGATGTTCGGTTATCGGTTTGCTATTCGGCACGTCACACGTCCGCCCTTTCCGCCCTTACTACCCGGCGGCTATTGCTATATCTAACAGAAAAGCCGTGCAAAAACAGGAGGCGTGCTATTTTTCTCAAAACCGCCCGCAAAACGCACAGTAACATCATGAATGATTGAAAAGTAAAAAGCCCCGAGACTCTCGGGGCTACACAGCGTAACGATGGCGAAAAATGCCGGTTAGTGGGCGTGCTCCAGCGCCTTAGACGCCTGTGGATTACGGTTTTCAATGGCGATTTTCTTCGGTTTTTCGCTTTCAGGAATATCCTGCCGAAGGTTAACGGTCAGCAACCCGTTTTCCAGGTGTGCGCCTTCCACCTTGACATGCTCCGGTAGCGAATAACTGATGCTGAAATCCGTGCGATTGATCCCGCGGTAGAGCCAGCCTTCCTGATGTTGCGACGTTTCCGGTACGTCTTCACTGTGTTTGCCGCTAATGGTGAGCTGACCACCCTGTGTATTGATCTCCAATTCCTCTTCGCGCCAGCCCGGCACACTCACCGTAATGCCGTAATGGGTGTCGTCAAGACGACGGATATCGTAGGATGGTGTCGCACTAAGCGGCGTATCTCCCGTCAACTGGCTGAAAAGCCGGTCGATACGGTTGAAACGATCAGAGAACAGTGAGTCGGTAAACGCCGGAAATAAAGACACCGTTTTGAATGCCATGGTTAACCTCCTGAATATATCGTGATACACATTCAAAAGTGCAAACCGCAAGGCAACAGTATTGTCTTGCTTTCACTTCTTCATATAGATCCGTATCCGATTTTTTCAAGGGGATTAGTCAAGAAATCGACCAGCGGAAAACGATGGGCGTCCCTGCCCGGTCAGTGCTGTCTTACACAATGGCGGCGTTGCGGCGTTACCCACGAACGCGATGGCTATCCGGTAACACCCGGTATAGCGCCAGCGCCACCACAAAGGTCACCGGCGCGGAAAATGACTGTAATAGCGCGCTGCCGTGCATCAACGCCACCCCGGCAATCACGCTCAGCAGCCAGGCGATAAGGCCGGTCGGATTAAATGCACGTACCGCTGTTGTGGTCGGTAGGGAACGGCGACCAAGAATATGCGCCAGCGCCACGCCGACCCACGCCACCACAAACACCCCCTGATAGGCCAGCGCCTGCAAAATATAGGCAAAGACATCCGCCAGCATCAGGCCATATACCGCCGCGCCCACCACACAGGCCCAGACAATCTTGCGATGGCGCAACCGAAACAGTCGGTCAAAAAACACCTGCATATTGACGGTAGCCAGATAATAGTTGGCGGTATTGATACGTGTTTGTGTCACCCACACAAACAGTAATCCCCAAAAGCCGAGTAGATTAAGGATATTGACTACGACGGCGGTTTCACTGACGCCATTTTGCTGGGCAAAACTACTGACCAGATAGATACCTACCGCGCCATTGAGCAGGAAGGTAATCAGATAGAACGGCATACCGAAGTTAATGCGCGCATGATACTGACTGTCTTCCTGACGGCCGAAGCGGGCATAATCAAAGGTGTACATCATCAAGATCCACACCCCCATATAGTAGGTAAAACAGTTCCACCACCCATTGGCAGGCGGCGACGCCGGGCCAAACGACAGCCATTGCGGCTGATAGCCATAATGCTGGATAGACACCGCGACCGTCAGCGCCAGGCCTAACAGATAAAACGGCAACAGGACGCCGTTGAATTTATCCAGCCAATGCTGCACGCTGCCGAAGATCAACGGTACGCTGTAGAGCACCACCAGTAATGCCGCCCAGTGGTAATCCAGCGCGGGAAACAGGTGATTAATGGCAAACGCGATTACCGAGCCTTCAAACACGGCGTAATAAATCGCGGTAGAGAAAAAAATCAGCGTCGCCAGAGCTGAACCCGCCTGACCGAATAACTGGCCGGAAAACGCCGCCACCGACAGGCCGCTGCGGATGGCAAAACGACTAATCACCGCATTGATCACACCGTAACACACCACAGAGAGCACCATGCCAATAATGGCATTGCGCGCACCGTAGTTCAGCGCCAGCGATGCACCGACCACAATGTAAAAAATCGCGCTGCACACCGCCCACCAGGCCATGGTCAGCGAGAGCTTACCCATGCGCTCGGCTCCAGACACGGTATCGGCAGGCGTCACCACCTCCCCTTGTACTCCGGATATTTCAGCCATACACCCTCCACAGACCTGTCATTGATGTATCGTTGTTAACGTTAATAACGTGACGTTAATGAGCCTGCTGATGCAGGTTTTAAGGCCGAACACACCCGCCGTGGCGGTAATAACCGCACGGTCAATGATGCATTCGGTATAATCAGACATGCCCCGCCGCCACCGTTGCCCTGGCGTTGGCGCGGGGTGAGAGTTGGCGGGGCCGTCTGAAATCAGTGCGCTAACAGATGTTCCAGCCGCTCAAGGCGGTGGCGATAGTGCTGGCGGGCAAGAAGCGCCTCCTCCAGCGATACCGGCGTAAAGCGAACGCCGTAATGGGGTTGTAACTGCCCGATAAGGTCAAGATCACTGCTGATCACCGTTCCCAACGTCATATACCCCCCGCCGGATACCGCATCTCGCAGCAAAATAATCGGCTCCAACCCACCCGGCACCTGTACCGAACCGATGGGATAACAGGCATCGACGATATTAGAGGGGTCTGATCCGGCACCAAACGGTGGTGTGCGCGGCTCAAACGCTAGCGGTGCGCCACCTTTCAGTCGGTACCCGATACGGTCAGCCTCGGTGCCAACCCGCCAGTCATCAGCAAAAAACTGCTCGACGGCGGCGGGAGTCAGCCGATGGATATACAACCCGGTGACCATACGCAGCGTCACCTGCTTATCGAGCGGCTGAAGGCAATCTGCAGGCACCGTCACACCGGGGTTCACCTGACGGGTCGGTACGCCTATCGGTAAGACATCGTTGGCCGCCAGCCGCCGCCCCTGATAACCGCCCAGCGCGCCCAACGCGTAGGTCGAACGGCTGTCCAACACCTCCGGTACCGCAATTCCCCCGGCTACCGCCAGATAGGCACGACAGCCTGCCGTCGTCGGTGCAAATCGCAACACCTGACCTGACCGCACCGCGAACGCGGTATTCATCGGCATGGTTTCGCCGTCCAGCAACGGCGACATGCGCGCGCCACATACCGCCACCACGGTATCGCCTTCAAACTGTAATTCCGGCCCCAACAACGTCATTTCCAGCACTGCTGCCTGTGCCGGATTTCCCACCAACAGGTTGGCCAGCCGTAGTGAATATTGGTCTAACCCACCGGACGGCGGGATACCGAGATGGTAATACCCCTCGCGCCCGGTATCCTGTACCGAGGTGGCAAGCCCTGGCCGAATAACGTTGACTCGCCCACCCGATAGCTGCCCACTATTGCGCTGCATACAGCACCCCCTGAAGATAGTGTTTATAACCCACCGGGTCGGCGAGGAATTTATCCAGCTCAAACGTGACCGGGCGAATACGCAGGCTGAAGCTGCCCGCTTCCACCGCCTGCACGTCTTGTTCGTAACGGGCCAGATCGATTGGCTTGAACTGCACGATGTCGCCCGCACGGAAAAACACCATCGACGATTGCAAATAATCCAGCCGCTGTTCCGGGTCGTAAATCGGTGCGGGCGTTACGCCAAATAACTGATAGCCACCTGCCCCACGTACCGAGTAGATACAGCCGAAACAGCCGCCATGCCCCAGCGACAGCTTGGGGGTATCAGTACGTGGGCGCAGGTATTTCGGTACCTGAAGCTGTTGTGCCTGCTCTGCCATTTGGAACATGAACGGTAATCCCGCCACGAACCCCACCATCGACACAAACCACGGTGTACCGCTGTGCGCGGCAATAAACGCCGCCACATCCTGATAACCGTTGATACGAGCGGCGTACTCCAGATCAGTAGCGCTGGGGTCCTGATGACGATCGCGAAACCGCATCAGGGTCTCGTGCGTCCAGGGGTCGTTGTACAGCACCGGAATTTCGATGATGCGTGTGTCGAGCACCGTCATCGTTTGCGCCTGACTCTCGGTTTGCCGCACCTGTTCCAGCAGTGCCTGCGGTGCGATGACGTCTGGATTAAAACGCACCTGAAACGATGCGTTAGCAAGGCAAATATCCAGTACGCCGGGCAACGCCTGCTGTTCGAGTGCACGGGTCATCGCCAACCCACGGAAGAACGCCCCCAACGACATCGCTTCATCAATTTCAGCAAACAAGTGCTCATCGCCACCAAAGGTGTACCTGATTTCAGGGAACGTCATCTCAGGCCTCCTTGGTCAGCGGTAGCGCATGAGTCGCTTCCCGCTCCTGTAGCCAGTTTTCCAGCGAAGTGGTATCAAAGCGCCCAGCCCGCACGCGGGGGTCAGCCAACAGCCACTGGTGTAACGATTGCGTGGTCGTGATGCCATCGATTTGCAACTGACGCAACGCCTGTTCGGCACGGGCCAGCGCTTGAGAGCGATCCACCCCTGACACCACCACTTTCGCCAGCAGCGAGTCGTAATACGGTGGAATCCGGTAACCACTGAACACATGGCTGTCGATACGGATGCCGGGACCCTGCGGCCAGGTCAACGAGGTCACTACGCCGGGGCAAGGAAAAAAATTCCGCGCCGGGTCTTCCGCGTTAATTCGCATTTCGCAGGCATGCCCGCGTAAGGCAATCTCTTCCTGACGCAGCGCAAGGGGTTCACCGCTGGCGATACGCAACATCCACTGCACCAGATCAACGCCGGTTACCCGCTCGGTAACCGGGTGTTCAACCTGAATGCGGGTATTCATTTCGATAAAATAGAACTGCTCTCGCTCGGTATCAAACAGGTATTCCAGCGTACCGGCGCTGCGATAGCACAACTGCTGTGCCAGCTGCAATGCGCTACGGCACAGCGCGTCACGCTGTGACGGTGATAATGCCGATGAAGGCGCTTCCTCAAAGACTTTCTGACGTCGGCGTTGCAGCGAGCATTCACGCTCATACAAATGCACCGCCCGTTCGCCATCCCCCAGAATTTGCACTTCAATGTGGCGGGCATGACGAATAAACAGCTCCAGATAGACATCGCCACATCCAAATGCCGCTTTCGCTTCACTTTGGGCGATCGGTAATTCCCGTTTCAGGTCATCCTCGTTATTCACCACCCGAATGCCGCGCCCACCGCCACCGGCGGCAGCCTTAATCAACAATGGATAGCCAATCTCCGTCGCCGCCTGCAACGCCGCTTCCAATGATGACAGCACCCCGGAACCGGGAACGACCGGGACACCGGCAGCCTGTGCCGTGCGCCGTGCGGCAGCCTTGTCCCCCATCAGGCGAATGGTGTCCGCCGTAGGCCCGACGAACACCAGCCCCGCCTGTTCCACCGCATCGGCAAATGCCGCATTCTCCGAAAGAAAACCGTATCCCGGGTGGACTGCATCGGCACCGCAATCCCTGGCGGCATTGAGCAACGCAGCCTGATTCAGGTAACTTTGATCAGCGCGCGCTGGCCCCAATAATACCGTTTCATCCGCCAGACGCGCGGGCAACGAATCGATATCGGCTTCGCTGCAGGCAGCGACCGAGGTGATCCCCAGACTGCGGGCGGCATGAATAATGCGTACGGCAATCTCCCCACGGTTGGCGATAAGCAATTTTTTGATCGGCTGACGCATCGTTGTGGTCCTCCTGATGACGTAGTAATGTCGTTTATAGGGTAGATTTACCGTTATTCATCGATTTTTATGATGGCTATAACCTGCCCCGGTTCCAGCGCATCACCGTTATTCACACAAAACGAGACTAATACCCCTGCCTGCTCCGCATAAATCTCACTAAACTGTTTCATCACTTCGACCAGGCCAATAACGCTATTCGCCGTCACTGGGGTATTCTCTTCAATAAACACCGGGGTGTCTGGGGCAGGCTGACGATAGAAAATACCCGGCAAAGGGGAGCATACTTCATATGTTTTCATTATCTTTAACCCTTATATTTATTGATTGATTACCGATGATTGAAACTATTTTTCAGTGGCGAGCGCACCTGAATATTGGCGTCATTCAATGCTTCTCGCGTGGCTTTAATTAATGACAGCGCACCGGGGGTATCACTATGAATACAGATAGAATCAAACTCGACAGCGATATCCTCGCCGTCAACCGTCGTGACCTTGCCCTCAACACACGCGCGTACGACCTTCGCCGCCACCGCCGTTGGGTCTAGCGCACCGACCCGGCGAGTAAACACGATAGAACCGCTGATGTCGTATTCCCTATCACCATAAAACTCACAAATAACAGGATGTTGCAGATTTTTCGCTTCCTGCCACACCAGGGAACCGTGCAGGCAAAATAACCGCAATTCCGGGTCCAGCCGGTGTAACGCTTCTACAAATTGTTGCGCGGCAACCTGATCGCGGGCCAGATGCATATACAACGCACCGTGTGGTTTCACATGCTGCAACGGTAATTGATGCAGTCGGGTAAATTCCCGCACCGCCCCAAGCTGATACAGAATGTCATTCACCACTTCCTGCGGCTGGCTATGAATATGCCGACGACCAAAACCAACCAGATCGCGAAATCCGGGATGGGCACCCACCGCCACACCACACGCTTTAGCCCATTCAATGGTGTGGCATATCGTTGAAGGATCGCCTGCGTGAAATCCGGCGGCAATATTGGCCGAACTGATATAAGGCATAATCTCCCGGTCAACATCATCACCTATTTTCCAGGGACCGAAGTTTTCGCCCATATCGGAATTCAGATCGATTTCATATTTCATAGTTATTTCTTATTTGTGATGGTTTTGTTTAAAAATAATATAGAACTACAATTTTCCATTCGGAAAGACGTATTTTCAGAATACTCACTATCTGAAAAACAGAACGCTCATCGATAAGGAACCGGTTATGGTCACACTGCGTCAGATCCGCTACTTCATCGCCACCGCCGAGATGGGCCAAATCTCACAGGCGGCGATTCATCTCAACATTTCGCAGTCGGCGGTTACGACCGCTATTCAGGAGCTGGAACACCTGCTGGGGAAACCGCTGTTCCTACGCTCGGTACACGGTATGACGCTGACGGAAAACGGCAGTTACTTCCTTAATCACGCTTATGCGGTGCTGCGCAGTGTGAACGACGCCATGAACATTCCGTTAACTGACAACCGGATCAGCGGCTCACTGAATATCGCCGCCAGCTACACGGTCATGGGCTACTTCCTGCCTTTTCACCTGCAACGGCTGTCTGACGGTTTTCCACACGTCACCTTGCATCTCAACGAACGTGAGCGGCAGGATATCGAATTGGGGTTACTGGACCGCTCGTTGGATCTGTCGTTAGTGCTGACGGCTAACCTCACGCATCCGGAAATTACCTCAGAAACCCTGTTTAATTCCGAGCGACGTTTATGGCTGCCCAGTCGGCATCCTTTGTGTGATAAAGCGGAAGTGAGCCTGGCGGATGTTGCTGACGAGCCTTTTATCATGCTGACCGTCGATGAGGCGGACCACAGCGCGATGCGCTACTGGGAATCCAGCGGACACCGCCCGAAGGTGATGTTACGCACCAGCTCGGTGGAAGCGGTGCGCAGCATGGTGGCGAATGGGTTAGGTGTAGCGATACTGTCTGATCTGGTGTACCGCCCCTGGTCGCTTGAGGGGCGGCGTATCGAAACCCGTTCACTAAAAGACAAGGTTCACCCGATGAGCGTCGGGCTGGCCTGGTACCGTGACGCCGAGTTTACCCCGGCCATGCAGGCGGTTCGGGAATATTTCCGTAATCTGTTCCTGACACCGCAGTTGGCCTTTTCACGCCGTTAAGCTGATGCCGGAACCGGATGACGTGGGCCAAAACGCAGTGCCATCAAGATCAAGACGACAACACCCGCCGCCATGATAAGCCAGGCTTGATTCAGCCCACTGGTGTGTTGCCGGATAAATCCTGCCAGCAGCGGCATCAGACTGGCTATCAGATAACCACCACCTTGCACAAACCCCATCAGCGCCCCGGCCTGACGCGGATCGTCCACCTGATCCAGCGCGATAATCAGCGACAGTGGAAACAACGCACCGATCCCCAACCCCAGCGCCACCATAATCGGCAACACCAGCGTCAGCGGTGCCAGTATCAGGCCCGCCATGCCCAACAGCAGTAACAGCAACACCGGCAACAACAGATAGCGCCGGTCAGGAACATGGTTGATAAGCCACGACACCAGCAACCCGGCCACCACTTCCGTCAGCGTCAGCCCGCCCAGTAGCAGCCCACTGTGGGCAGAACTCCAGCCAAGCTGGGTGTAGTAAGGTGGCAACCAGGCCAGCACCAGCGTGTAGGCGGCCGTGCCGATACCAAAAAAGATCATCAACGCCCACGCCCGGCTACGCGACAATGTGGTAGCCGCCTTCGTGTGCGGTGCGTTATTCGGCATCGGATTGAGCGACACCGTGATCATCCAGGCCATGGCAGCCAGCGTTGCCAAACCGCCCCAGATTGCCAGCGCACCATCCCAATCCATCACATCGGCCAGCGGAGAGACACTGGCAGCCGCCAGCGCAGCCCCCGCCATAATCGCCGTGGTGTACAACCCCATCAGGCGACTGCTTTGTTGGCTAAAGCTACGGCGCAGGAACGACGGCATCAATGCCTGAATCAACGCAATACCGATACCGGCTAACGCCGCGGTCAGCAGTAACCCGGCCGTACCGGTTAACCAACAACGCAGCAGGCTGGCAACCGCAATGCCGACAATGCCGATCCCGATCCCACGGTATTCACCCACCCTGGCCTGCAACCACCCACCATATAAGGCACAAATCCCCATCGCGAACACCGGCAGCGTTGTCAGCAGGCCCGCCTGCGTATCCCCCATGCCAGTATCCGCCTGAATACGCGATAGCAGCGGCCCAATACCGGCCAGCACCGGACGGAGGTTAAGTCCCAGTAACATGACGGTAATAACGACAAAAAATAGTGATCTGGCACGAATTGCGTGTGACATAGCGCTCCCTGTGGCTCCTGATACTTGAGCAATGATACATTTTACCCATAGAATATCTTCACAAAAAGAATCTTAACGTCAAGATAAATTACACGCATGACTGATCGAGCAGATAACGCATATGAGCAATGGCAGCGGGAAAGACCGGATATAGATCCGTTCCCGATGCAACTGGTGGGAAGGCTGTTTGAAGCCTCGTTGCGGCTGGAACGAGATCATCTTAACCCGCTGTTTGCACAGTTCGGCCTGCGTCCCGGTGAATTTGATGTACTGGCCACATTGCGACGTAGTGGCGCACCTTATGCCCTGACCCCCACGCAACTGTACGAAGCGCTGATGATGTCATCAGGCGGTATGACCAACCGTATCGACCGGCTGGAGCAGGCACAATGGGTCGTGCGTCAAAGTAACCCGCAAGACCGACGCGGCACCCTGGTGAGGTTGACAGAAAAAGGACGGGAACAGGTCGAAGCAGTGCTGACGCAGCATATTGATAACGAACGGCAACTACTGGCATCACTGGATGCAGAAGAACAGCAACAGCTGAATGTGTTGCTCAAGAAATTACTGGCCGGTTTGCCACAGCAATAAAAAATCCGCCCGTTTGGGCGGATTTTTAAGCGTACGGTGGTTACACCGCACCTGTCGCACTGGGTGCGATTAGAAACGGTAGCCTACGCCAACGTTCCAACTGCCCACGTCAACGCTGCGGATGCGGCTCTGTTCGTAGCCAACATCAAAGGCAACGTTCTGAACCGGGTTGAACTGCAGGCCGGCACCATATACAAAACCAGCATCGCTGGTGCGGTTGTTGGAAGAACCGTCAGTGTTGTTAAAGGTGAACTTGCCAGCGCTCACACCCACCAGACCGTAGATGCTTGCCCAGTCATTGAAGCGGAAAGACGGACCCGCGCTGAAACCGTAGTACTGGTTCTTGTTGTAGGTGGAGTCAATAGTCTGGCTGTCTTGCAGGTAAGTGAAAGAACCTACCACGCCCAGTTGGCTATTATCGAACTCGTAACGGTACTTCAGGTTGAAGCCTGGCAGTTTGTTCTGCACGCTCTGAGCGTCGCCCTGAGCATAACCCAGAGTAACAGTACTTTCACCAGCGACAGCAGAACCAGCGCTTACAGCCAAAACACAAGCTAAAGCGGAAAGACACGCGATTTTTTTCATAATATGCCTCGAATTTATCTTACCAAAGAAGATTTAAGCGAGGTAAATATAACAAAAAATTAGGGCACATGCTGCCTGGTTATTATTTTTCAATTAGGGTAAACATGTAACAATTTTTTTCAAAAACGAGTTAATTGACTGTTTTAAAACAAAAAACAAAGTTCAATTTTGCATGAAAAAATAAATAACAGGCCGCGCTTTGATGCAGAGTTTTCTTAATTTTTTGATTAATTTTCAGGCTGATTTTATATCAAAAAAAAGATTTTCAAAGTGAGAGTAAATTAAGGTCAACAAGAGTAAACTAAGCGAGAATAATTTGTTCATTTATTGCCTGCTTTTTCCGTATTGCCCCACTGAATGTTAAGGCCCTGCAATGACCTTGATTTCCGCATTAAAAAACTCTGTTCTGTTGCCGGTATTACTGCTAATCATCGCCATGCTGTCCATCCAGACGGGGTCCGCATTAGCCAAAACCGTCTTTCCACTGATCGGCGCATCCGGCATGACGGTGCTGCGTCTGGCGATAGGCTCGCTGATTTTACTGATAGCGTTCAGACCCTGGCGACTACGCACAGCTTCCAACCGGTTGCCATTGTTGATTTATGGCATCACGCTGGGCGGCATGAACTATCTGTTTTATCTGGCGGTGCGCACCGTACCGCTGGGTATTGCCGTAGCGTTGGAATTCACCGGGCCACTGGCGGTAGCAATACTGGCCTCACGCCGGGTGCTGGATTTCGTGTGGATAGCGCTAGCCGCCGCCGGGCTGTGGCTGCTGTTACCGCTCGGCCAGCACGTCAATAATGTCGATCTCACCGGTGCGGCTTTCGCCGTGGGCGCAGGGGCCTGCTGGGCAGGCTACATCCTGTTTGGCCAAAAAGCGGGTGCCAGCCACGGTGCCGGTACTGTCGCGATGGGTTCGCTTATCGCCGCGCTGGTATATTGCCCGATAGGGCTGCTGTTTTCCGATATCAGCAGCTTATTGTCGATGAAAATCTTACCCATCGGCATTGCCGTGGCGGTACTGTCTACCGCCTTACCCTACACATTGGAAATGATGGCGTTGACCCGGCTGCCAACACGCACCTTCAGCACATTGATGAGTCTGGAGCCTGCGGTAGCAGCCTTATCCGGCATACTGTTTTTGAATGAGCACCTGACGCTCACGCAGTGGCTGGCGCTGGCATTCATTATTATTGCGTCCCTGGGCACCACGCTCAGCGTAAAAACGCGTAGCGCCTCTGCCACATCCTAGAACATCAGCTGTCAGTATTGCCCTGCAATACTGACTCACCATTGCGGTGTCACTCTGGCTAAAAAATAATTTCCCACCGCTCATCCGGCTGGGAAATAGTGCGTTGGTTATCTTCACTGCCGTCGGTCGCGAGTGTCATTCTTCGCTGATGTGTTATTAGCCACCGCATTCAGAAAATCAGTGGATTATTCCCATAGCACTAAATGTGAAGTTAATCTTCTTGTTTTCGTTATCAGGCTGGCAACGTAAATCATTCGCCCTCCTTCTCCGATCTTCTTTCGCTTTTTTTAGCGCGTGATGTGAGCGATAAATAACATGCCAACGGCGCGTTATTTCTCACTGACTGAAGCTATTCCTGTAATAGACCGAACTGAGCATCCCCGACTGATATCGACTGTTATAATTCTTTTCGTTGAAAGCCAGACTCATTATCAGCAACAGAAGAAATAAAGAGGATAACACTATGCGTACAGCCAAACTGGTAAAAGCAGCCTCTGCTGACCTTATTTTCACCCGTAACGATCTGGACGATAACGTTAAAGCCTCGACCATCGCCCTGCTCAACCAGCTGGTCGTGGACTTTACCGATCTGTCGCTTATTACCAAACAGGCGCACTGGAATATGCGTGGCGCAAATTTCATTGCCGTACATGAAATGCTGGATACCTTCCGCACATCGCTGGTGACCCATCTGGATACTTTCGCCGAACGCGTAGTGCAATTGGGCGGCGTGGCAACCGGCACAGTGCAGGTCATCCATCAGAATACGGCGTTAGCCAGCTACCCACTGACGCTCCACAGCGTGCAAGACCATCTGAAAGCATTGGCGGATCGCTATGCCATTGTTGCTAATGCGGTGCGTAAAGCCATCAGCCAGGCGCAGGACGAAGATACCGCCGACATGCTCACTGCGGCTTCCCGCGATCTGGATCAGTACCTGTGGTTCATCGAAGCTAACATCGAATAATTCATCAATCCCCACCGGCGGTTCTGCCGCCGGGTTTCCCCTACGATTGTCAGCACGTCCCCTTCACCGTTGTTCTCTCTGCCCCATTTTTCACGATTCTGACACCATCACACATCGTGAAATAATATGCATTTTTTTTGCATCACTACTCAAAATGCATGTATGGTAGCCAAAAAATGTACAAAAAATTAGCGCTTGTTAGCAATATTACCTTTTGAACGTAATCAACGGTTGTGTCCCCTGCACAATTCAGTTATTCATAGCAGCGCGTTCCATAGGCGTTTCTGATGGAAGCACCATAATTATTAGCGGGTCTACCCGTCCTGTTTTGGCAACGACTCCCCCTGTTTTCTCCGCCGCACCGTCAACGGCAGCACGGCGGGCGACCCTAGCCGATGCCGTGCCATCAGCGTCATACCGACATGCCGGAGCAGGTGCAACACACCTGTGAGGTGCGGTGAGACAGTGGAATATATAACCAACGAGAGGAAGGACGTTTTGATGAAATCGTTATTTAAATCTTCACTGGCCGCATTAGCGCTGGCCTTCAGCCTGTCCGGTCAGGCCGCCGAGAAGCCGCTCATCGTAGCAACCGATACAGCATTCGTACCGTTTGAATTCAAGCAAGGCGACAAATATGTCGGTTTTGATATCGATCTGTGGGATGCCATCGCTAAACAGCTGAACCTGACCTATACCCTGAAACCGATGGATTTCAGCGGGATCATCCCGGCACTGCAAACCCGCAATGTGGATCTGGCGTTGGCTGGCATCACCATTACTGAAGAGCGCAAGCACGCAATCGATTTCTCAGACGGTTACTACAACAGCGGCCTGCTGGTGATGGTGCGTGCCGACAATCAGGACATCAAAGGCGAGCAGGATCTGGCCGGTAAAGTCGTGGCAGTGAAGAGCGGCACCGGTTCTGTCGACTACGCGAAAGCCAACATCAAAACCAAAGAGCTGCGTCAGTTCCCGAACATCGACAACGCCTATCTGGAACTCGGCACTAACCGCGCCGATGCCGTGCTGCACGACACGCCGAATATCCTTTACTTCATCAAAACCGCAGGCAATGGCAAGTTTAAAGCGGTAGGCGATTCCATCAAAGCACAGCAATACGGTGTGGCGTTCCCGAAAGGCAGCGACGACCTGCGCAACAAGGTGAACGCGGCGCTGAAAACCCTGCGTGACAACGGCACCTACGCCACTATCTACAAGAAATGGTTCGGTACTGACCCAAAATAAGAAGCGGAAACACAACACGCGTGCTGAGCAGGCGTGTTACCTGGTTAACGACATACCAGGTTGAGTAACGTATCCGCTTAATAGCATTGAGGGTGCCGTCGGCCAGACCGTTCGGCACCTTGCTATTACAGAATGATTATTGCTGGAGAATGTTCATGCAGTTTGACTGGAGTGCCATCTGGCCGTCCATCCCGCTTCTGCTGGAAGGGGCGAAAATGACCCTGCTGATTTCGGTGCTGGGTCTGCTGGGGGGGCTGATAATTGGCGTACTGGCAGGGTTTGCCCGTGTTTACGGCGGCTGGCTGTCCAACCGTATCGCGCTGGTATTTATCGAAATCATCCGCGGTACGCCGATTGTCGTACAGGTGATGTTTATCTATTTCGCGCTGCCGATGCTGCTCACCTCGATACGCATCGACCCGTTTAGCGCGGCTGTGGTCACCATTATGATCAACTCGGGCGCTTATATCGCGGAAATCACCCGTGGCTCGGTGTTGTCTATCCACAAAGGTTTTACTGAAGCGGGTCTGGCGCTGGGGTTATCCCGTCGTGACACCCTGCGTCATGTTATCGCGCCGCTGGCGTTGCGTCGCATGCTGCCACCACTGGGTAACCAATGGATCATCAGTATTAAAGACACCTCGTTATTTATCGTCATCGGCGTTGCAGAGCTGACCCGTCAGGGACAGGAAATCATTGCCGGTAACTTCCGCGCACTGGAAATCTGGAGTGCAGTCGCCATCATCTATCTGGTGATAACGCTGGTGTTGAGTGCCGTTTTACGCTGGCTGGAAACAAGACTGAAAATTATATGATTGAATTTAAAAACGTATCGAAACACTACGGCCAGACGCAGGTGCTGCACGATATCAACCTGCAAATTAAACAGGGCGAAGTCGTCGTGATTATCGGGCCGTCAGGGTCTGGTAAATCCACCCTGCTGCGCTGTATCAACAAGCTCGAAGAGATTACCAGCGGCGAGCTGGTGGTGGATGGTCTGACCGTCAATAGCCCGAAAGTGGACGAACGACTGATTCGTCAGGAAGCGGGGATGGTGTTCCAGCAGTTCTATCTGTTTCCACACCTGACCGCGCTTGAAAACGTGGCCTTCGGCCCGATTCGGGTACGTGGCGCCAGCAAAGCCGACGCGGAGAAACTCGCTCGCGAGCTATTGGGTAAAGTCGGTCTGGCGGAACGTGCGCACCACTACCCTTCCGAGCTCTCTGGTGGTCAACAGCAGCGTGTGGCTATCGCCCGTGCATTGGCGGTTAAACCGAAACTGATGCTGTTTGATGAGCCCACCTCGGCGCTGGACCCAGAGCTGCGTCACGAAGTCCTGAACGTGATGAAGGATCTGGCTGAAGAAGGCATGACCATGGTGATCGTGACCCATGAAGTGGGATTCGCCCAGAAAGTCGCCTCCCGCCTGATCTTCATTGATAAAGGCCGTATCGCCGAAGATGGTCACCCGGATGAGTTGATTTCCAACCCTCCCAGCGATCGTCTGCGTGAGTTCCTGCAACACGTATCCTGATAGTGCAGTGACGGCGGCCTTGACCAGGCTGCCGTCAGTACTGACTTCTGACCCCTTCTGACTGCCCTTCACTGTTGCTGCTATTATCACCACACGATGTCCGACTATTCCGAGATTGATGCTACCGGATTTGGCATTTTTTCCTGATTCCGATACGCTGCACGAAACGTTTGTCACGCATTATTCATATCACTTTTAAATCAATACGTTATTCAGTTCACCAGGATGTACGCATGAAAACTCCCCGTTCTCGCCTTTCCCGACGCCGATTCAGCGCCCTGCTGGGCGGATTGTTTTTCAGCGCATATGGGCTCGCGGACGACACGCCGCCCACGGTCGATACGCAACAAGGTGCTGGTACCGTCGCCTCATCCAGTACTCCCGCTCTCAGTACTTCTGCTCTCAGTACTTCCACGCTCAATAATTCCGCATTCGATAAAGGCGATCAGGATCTGTCCTATCCGAAGATCAACGGCCTGTACCAGCGACCAGCGACCAGCGGTGTCACGCTGGTCGGTGACAACGACGGCGAAGCGAATAAGTACGTTGAACCGGTTAAAGGCTCAAAAGAAGGAAAGTACCTGTTATTACACGCCGGAGAGCACCTGACTTTGACCGGCCAGGGGTATTTTCTGATGCACTGGGAACTGAACTATTTCAATCATGGCGGCACCTTACTGGCAGACAATGCGCCACTGGTAACTACCTCGCAGGGTTTCATCAAAAAAGTGGCGTTAACCGGCCGTTACGCGCCGGATTACCCTCTTGACGGCGCACCCGGTCGCTCTGCGCTGTGGAACGCCGGTATCCAGACCAGCACCGGCAATCCGCTGGTACCTTTCTCCGTTGGCGCACCAGCTGGTAACGGGGAAATCATGCCCAGTCTGTGGCTCAACGAGATTTTCTATCTGGACGGCACGGCGACCCTCACTCAGCGCGAAGGCCCGGTGGATTACGATATCAGTATCACACCGCTGACGCTGGCTGAGGTGAACAACCGGCTGGCGGCAACGCGCTATCGCATTAACGCTGCCACGCTACGCGACGGTATCTCGTTGGATCCCTATACCGGCGCAGATAAGCCCCCCACCTCACCCGATAGCCTGACGGCAGGCGTTATCTCCAGCTCGGTGGTGCAATTGGACTGGAATGATGGCTCGGACAACGAGCGCGGCTTCGTCGTTGAATATTCGTATGCGGGTACTTTCGGCGAAGGATCCTACGACACCACGCCCCATCACTATGATGCAGGTGCAGTCTATACCAGTGC
This sequence comes from Dickeya zeae NCPPB 2538, assembly GCF_000406165.1. Taxonomy (NCBI): domain Bacteria; kingdom Pseudomonadati; phylum Pseudomonadota; class Gammaproteobacteria; order Enterobacterales; family Pectobacteriaceae; genus Dickeya; species Dickeya zeae. The sequence goes on from NZ_CM001977.1 coordinate 2,548,622, forward strand.
CAAATCGCTGGGGCCGAACGCCACCTCCATCGAGGTCGGGACGCTGGAGCCCAACACGACTTACGCCTTTCGGGTCAAAGCCTACAATCAAGCCGGAGACTCTGCCTACTCTAACGTGGTCACGGTGACCACACCGCCCGATGCGGCACTCAGCAGCAACTGGACGCAGCAGGATATCGGGAAAGCCGACACACCCGGTTCCGCCAGCGAAGATCATGACGTGATCGCTTTGCAAGCGCACAACGGCGATATGTGGGCTGAATCTGACAGTGTGCATTTTGTGTATCAAAAACTGAAAGGCGACGGCAGCATTACCGCGCGATTGATAGACCTGCGCTATAGCGACCCTTACGCCAAAGCCGGTGTGATGATGCGTAATACTCTATCTGACAGCAGCGCTTACATGCTGACTGGCTATATCGCCTCATCCGGCGCGATGTCGCAATGGCGCAGTAAAGAGGCCAGTGCCACGGGCAGTCGGGGACGGTTTGCCAAATCTGAAAGCGGCAGTCAGCCGACCTGGTTACGATTGACTCGTGATGGCAACGCCTTTATCTCTGAGGTATCCAGCGATGGGCAGAGCTGGACTACGCTCAATAAAGTCATCAATCAAAACATGAACGATACGCTGTACGTCGGGCTGGCACTCTCGTCACGCCACAATAATGGGAAAGTCAGCTTCGATAACGTGAGTATTGAGCGCTAGTCGCCCCCATTGAAGTTGGTTATACCATTGCAGTTGGGTATAGCCACAAAAAAAGAGAGGCGTGAATCTCGCCTCTCTTCATCACTCACCATGATTTCCCTCCGTGAAGAGGGAATTCTTTATTTCTTCGCGGCTTCCACCGCGTCATGCAGGTTCAGGCGCTGCCAGAAATTGGCATCCACCCCACCAGCGGACAACGGATAACCGTCAGCAATGGCGGTTTTTACCATCAAGGCACGACGTTGGGCAGCGCTCAATTGAGGCAATGGCCCTTCCAGCAACACCTCCGCGCCTTCCGGCACCTTGACCGACTGGGCTTTCACCTTCGCCATCGGCAGGTTGTACGTCATGGTGTAACGGTAGAATGACTTCATGGCCGGGTCGGTGTAAGGGTCGTTTTTACCCTGCGGTTTGGCACATTCCGCCACTGTCGTGCCACAGGCTTTTTCCAGCGCGGTCCGCAACTGGGCTTTCGCCTCGTTGAACAACACGCGGTATTTCGGATCATTGAGGAAATGCGCCACGCTACGCTCGGCGGTCATGCGTCCACCGATGACATCCAGCGGGTAATGTACCCCCAACACCAGACGGGAATATCCGTAGGTGGCGGCACGATCGAGCAGCGGCACAAAACGTTCCGGCAGCATCTGCGCCAACAGCAGTGCATCGTTATAGCCGCCATTGGTATGCCCGCTCGGGAATGAACCACCCGACGCCGTGTAAAGCGCATTGTCCGCTACGACAGCGGTATCCGGTACCAGATGGATGCTGTTACCCTCGTGTCTGAACGGGCGCGGATAGTTAAACGCGTTTTTCGCCGCAGAGGTACTGACGTTGGTGGCTTTAATCAACGCAGCGGCTTTGCCGATTTCACCTTTCTGGTAGACAGCAAGAAACGCCTTGCCCAATTTCGGCCCCAGCGCCTCTGCCAGCGCATACAGATAGCGGGTATTTTCAGCATCAATCAGCGCTTTCTGGCGCAATGCCAGCGTCGCTTCCAGATTAATGCGCTCAACGGTCGCCAGGTTTTTCGCTAACACCTCGGCAGGCAGGGTTCTGAACCCTTCCAGCAATTTAACGCTGGCCTGCTGCTGGTCTTTCGGGTTGAACGCGTAACCGGTGGCTTTCAGCCATTTCATATCACCCTGCGGTTCCCCCTGATCCGGCGCTTTATCCAGCACGGCGCGTGTCAGCTTTGGCGCGGTTCCCTGTAGGGCTTTTTGCAGGTACTGCTGCACCCGTTGCTGCATTTCAATCACCGGCGCACTATTGCTGGCCTCGGTGGTCGTTTGCAGCAGGCTTATCTGCGGCAATTGGGTGTCACTACGTGAAGCGGCTTGCGTCTGGGCTGTCGCCAGTGAGCAAACCACCGCCATAAACACGTAAGAATAGCGCATGATATGTCCTTTTTTATTGTCACGGATTATCGTCAAAGACAAGAAACAGCATCAGCCTAAGCGCTGCTGATGACAGTTCAGTGAAACTTTTTTAATAACAGGCACTTTCATTGCAAATTGATTGCAAATAACCACCAGACCAGTATAGGCATGGGTTGCTGCTGGCGCGAGAGAGCCACACCGGTTTAGCGATATAAAAAGGTAATGGGAACGCAAGAGATGACACAGTGAGACAGGCGCTGCGGTTCGCCACAGCACCTGTGCGTACTCAGGCATGAAGCAGATAGGTTTCCTCAATCACACGGGCGAATGCCTGACACATAGCGTCATCGCCATCCTGATTATCGGCCAGCACCGTATCACCATCCACCACCTGGATATGGGCGTTGAGGGGGAAGTCTGCCGCAGGTTGCGGGCGCGCCATCGCCGCGGCGATGGTGGCCTGTGCCTGTTGCCACACCTGTTCAACCGTCAGGTTGCACTCATGGGCCAGATAGTCTGGATTGAATCCTTCGCCTGTCAGACTGCGTAGCGTTTCATCGTGGCTCAGGCTATTGCCGGGTTGCCAGTAATGGCGCGTCAAATCCGGGCCAATCGCCGGGTTATCCGTCAAATAGCCATCACGCTGAAGGAAGAAGTGCCGCGTTTGCTCTACCGCCATCGTCGCCAACAGGTAGCCCTGATAGGAGCAGGCCGACTCCATCGATAACAAATGGGGGATCGCCATCGTCGGGCGTGGACTGCCACTGATGCCGAGAATACGTTGCTCAGTCTCGCGCGCCAGCTGCAAAATCGCCTCGGGCGTGCGCGCCTCGTCGTCCATGCAGTACAACTGCCATTCGAAATACGGCACCAGCAAAATGTGGCGTTCGTTGAACGCCCGCATCGGCTGGCGGGCACGGATATCGGCCTGAATCAACGCATCGGGGATCACCTCGCCTTGCGTGTTATAGGCATAGCGCTTGAGCCAGTCGGCGTCCTGCAACAGGCTGTCGCAAAACATCGACTGCGTTTCGGCGTAGGCCATCGACGTCGGCGGGAACTCCTGGGCAAAACAGGGCGCATTCTGGCGGATATTGGCGAAATGCGCCGCATGGCCCCCTTCATGGAACAACGTGTTGATACCGTTGGCACCACTGCCTACCTGATCTGGCTGCGCCAGACTGGTGAAGTTGATGCGCGCAGGCAACCACCGGCCTTGGTCGACAAACGGCGGCACCGGCTGGTGCATAAAACCGTTTTCATATTTCCCTTTGCGTACCAGCAAGTCGAGCTGCATTTGTGCCCCACTAAAGCCAATATGCAGACGTTTGAAGCTATCGACCCAGCGGGACAACGACGCTGAAAACGGAAAGTACGGGTCCATCTGCCGGGTCACATCACCGGTACTGGCATAGCGCACGTTCCACGGTGTTAATGCGTCCTCGCCTTTCTCCGCCGCCAGTTGACGCAGACTACGCAGGTTGGCCTCCCGGGTCTGTTCTTCGAAGCGGTCAAGAATGGCGAATAACTGCTCCGGCGTCATACGCTCGGTTTTGTTAACCTTGTAGTCAAAGTAGTTGCGATACCCCATCTGGCGCGCAAAGCGGTTACGCAGGCTGACCAGCTCTGGAAATCCGTGGTTGACCAGCCACTGTTCTAAATCACGCAGCGCTTGTTGCGAGCTGCGGCGATGCGCCTCGTTATCATTGGTCGCCTGATTGGTCAGCAACTCGCCAAGCGACGCCGCAACCAGTTCCCCTTGCTCATCAACATGCATGGGCTGATAGGTTTTGCGGCGGGCGAACAACGCGTGCTCAGCGGCAATCAGCTCATCCATCAGCGCCTGCGCCTTCGGGTCTTCAATCACATTGCAGTCAAAGAAACGATACCAGCCGCGTAACCCGTGCAGCAGCGCGTCACGCGCTTCACTGGCAGACTCCGCTTCAACCGTCGCTATGTGTTGGCGCAATTCGGCCAGCCGTGAGGATTGTGCAATAAAGCGTTTCCAGGCACTCTCTGCCTCGGCAAAGCGGGTAGCCACGGTCTCGTCGCCAGTCCCCATATAACACTGCCAGAAAAGATCTTCTTTCGTTTGATGTACCACCAGATAATCGCGGTTCAGGGCGTCAAAATACGCCTTAGCCTGTTGCATGTGGTTGTTCCTTATCGTTAATCGTTATGTTCAACCCAGTCGTTTTCGTATTGTTGACACCGCCTGCTCCATCGACGCGGCTTCGCCGGTTCCCACCAGACAGCACGCCAGTTGCAGCCGAATCGCTTGCGGTATCGGTTGTTCCCCCGCCAGACAGGCTTGCGTCCAGCGGGCCGTCGTCACCGCGTCTTTATCCGCAGGCAGTGCTGAGCGGTCGACCGCGATATCCTGACGGACCTGCAAAAGATCGTTGCGCTGTTCACGGATGAAATACATTTCCGGGCAGCGCTGTGGGTTAGCGTACACCTCGCCTTCCGTGCCGTGCATCAATAACGCGCGGCCATTGATGTCCTGAAAAAAGGTACCCACCCGGCCGACATATTCCGGGTGCGACACGCTTGCCAGACGCAACGCCGCGCCTTCATCAAACGGCGTGGCCAGCTTGGCCAGCGTATGCGCGCTATTACGCACCCCCATACGCCAGCGCAAATCCAACTGACGCTCGATAGCCGGGCACAACAGCGACACCGGCATAAACACCGGCTCGCCCTCATCGAGCCGTTGCTGTGCCGACGGCGCGTCACTCACCGGCATCAGGCCCAGCTCACGAAAAATCGCCTCGCTGGTCACGCGGGTTGGGTCGTGGCTCACACCGTGCACCACCACCGGCAGCCCCAGCCGATGCAGCAACAACGCCAGTAATGGCGTCAAATTAGCTTGTTTGCGTGCGCCGTTATAGCTGGGGAGCACCACTGGCATCGGCCTGTTAGCCGGTACGGACAGACGTAGCGTCTGTTCGCGCATCGCCTGATAAAAGCCCCGCATTTCGGCTTCAGACTCGCCTTTAATGCGAAATGCAATCAACAGCCCACCCAACTCCAGCTCCGGTACCTGATCATTGAGTATATGACCATACAGCTGATACGCCGTGTCCTGGTTCAGATCGCGCGCATGATTTTTGCCGCGACCAACCTCTTTAATGATGTGGGTGTAATCCATGATCTGCTCTCACTGGTAAGGCGATGGTTAAACGGTGCCCTCGAACGGGCGAGTGGGTAGCCCCGGTTATGTGGGATAACACACTGGAAACATAGCATGAATTAGTCTGAGGGGAAGCGTGAAATCACCGTTGCCGCTCCCGACGGGAGCAGCAAGGAAAGCAGGTCAGCGGTTACCGTTTGCTCTTAATGCGGCTGATAGCCTGATCATAAGTAGCGCTGTCTTTCTGCGCTTTAGCCAGTTGGTAATGACGTAATGCATCGTCCAGTTGTCCAGCTGCCTCATAAATTCTGGCAATATTATAGTAGGAGCTGGCACGTACGGTTGCGGCGTTTGGTCCATCCGCCAGCGCGATAGCTTTACGGTTTGCCCAGATGGCTTCTGCGATGCGTTCGAGCTTCTGATAAGCCAGTCCCAGATTGCTGTATGCCTGGCTAAATATCGCATCCTGTTCAATCGCAAGTTGGTAATACGCGATAGCACTTTCTAGATCGCCACGGCGATAGGCATCCTCACCCTGACGGTTCAGCGCCTTGGCGGCAGCCTGATTAACGTTCACTGCTCCTGTTGCTGCCTGACCAGACAGCTGGCCGCTTACCCCAGAGGCCACGTTATTAGGCTCCTGATAACCGGTTTGTTTAATCGTGTTGATGTCCTCAAAATCGCCGTTCGGATTCAGGCGAAATACCGTCCACAGGTTACCGACCTGATTACGGGGAACATCATAGGTTCTGACCAGCGACTGCCCGACGTAAACAAACACCTTAGCCTGGCTGTTAGACAACGCAGTCTGGGTCGGCTCCTGAATGTGCGTGTAATCGTGAACCGCGTACAGATAGCTTTCACCAAAGCGTTTTTTCTCGATAGTGATGGTTTCTGGGCCGTAGCTGTCGGTGTCATCCACATCCAGATTCGCGTCTGGTCCATTTTTATGGTCGAAATAGATATGGCTATTGCCATAAATCAGATGCGAATCGAGATCGGCTGGTGTAGCCCCCCAGGTCAGCACAATACGCATCCCATCCAGATTCTTCATCACCGGGCTGATAGCGTAGGTCAGTCCATCACACGGGCATTTAACCACTAAATTCGAAAATCCCGGCTTCTTGATGATCAACAGGGCATTCTCATCCGCATTAAACGCCGGTGCCAGTTGCACCTGTCCCAAGGCATTGGTACGCCCCACGACTGTCTGTGCACCATCACGTTGTAGTAGCACATCAGCATCGGTGACTTTTTTATCTTTGATAGTGGCATCAAGCACTTCAATGTTGACTGGTGCCGCCGAAGCCTGCGACAGGAATAACAACGTGCCCAACACCATCATTATTTTTTTCATTACATATCCTTATTGACTCACCAAACGTCAGACCGCGCAGCACTTGCATCGCCAACTGCTAACCAAGCCGATACAGCACACTGTCTGCCACACTGTAGCCAATGGGCCACAGCGGCGATTATGATAGGGATTTAACGGCGCTTTGTCAGAAAAAAGAGATGAATAACAGCAAGCTACTTATCATCGGGCATCGCACGCTGTTCGATAGGAAATACGGGGAGCGCCGCCAGTAACTGGGCCCCGTAGCCTTTGGTCAACAGACGACGGTCGTAGATGACGATTTCACCAAAACAATCATGGCTACGAATCAATCGCCCGACTTGTTGGATCAGGCTGAAGGACGCACTGGGCAGGCTTTGCACCACAAAGGGGTGGCGTTTGAGACTTTTCAGCCACTCGCCTTCCGTCAGGATGAGCGGGCTGTCGATCGGCGGAAAGGCAATCTTGTGGATGTGCACCTGCGAGAGCAATTCGCCCTTGAGATCTAACCCTTCGGCGAAGGACTGCAAGCCAATCAACACGCTGGTCTGCCCTTGCTGTACCCGCTGGCGGTGCAATTCCACCAGCCGGTAACGCGGTTGGTCACCCTGCACCAGCAACATCAGCCGCAAGTCCGGCACCTCGGTCAGAAATTGCTGCATGGCACGCTGGCTGGCGAACAACATCAGCATGCCCTTATGCACGTCACGCTGCAGTTCCGCGCGGAAAAAAACGCGCCATCTCGGCCAGATGTTCCGCTTCCTGGGTAATCAGCGGCTCATGACGCATCTGCGGGATCACCAGCTTACCCTGTTCGCGGTGATTAAACGGTGAATCCAGCGCGATAAAAGTATCGCCCTCTTCTTCATCCAACCCGGAGAGCTCTTTCAGGCGGGAAAAACTGTTGAGCGAGCGCAAGGTCGCCGAGGTGATCACCACATGCGACAAATTACGCCACAGTAACCGGTCCAACTGGTCGCACACGCGAATGCCCGCGCAGTGGAAATACAGGTGCAACTGGTTGTCACGCCGTTCCCGCTGCAACCATTTCGACACCGGCGCGTTAGAGGATTTCTCCAGCGCCGCCAGCCGCCATAACTTACTTTGCGCCTCCCAATAACCATTGAGTCGACTGATACGCAGCATTGCCTGATGTAACTTCACGACGTCATGCTTACCGGTTTTTTCCGCCAGATCGTTGAGCAGGTATTCCGCCAGACCGCGCAAGCTATCCGTGAGTTTGAATAACCGATTGCAGCACTCGCGCATCTCGTCTGGCAATTCCCCCATCGGGAAACGGTAGTCGGCATCGGGTTGGGCGGCAGGCAGAAACAGGCTGCTCAGGCGATCGAACAATTGCAACTGTTCACGAATTTCACCGCAATGCTCACCCAGCCTATCCGGTTGCATCAGTCTGGGTGACGACTTGGGCGGGAACTGCGCCAGACACATCCCTACCTGCTGAATCAACTGATCCATCTGATGTTGTACCGCGCTGACCGTCACCTCGCCGGACATCTCCAGCGCATCGCGCGCCACATCCGGCACATGGTGACCTTCATCCAGCACCAGTAGCATGTTCTTTGCCTGCGGTAATACGGAATCGCTCTCCATCGCCGCCATCACCAGCGCGTGATTCGTCACCACCACATCGGCGTCTTCAATTTCCCGGCGGGCGAGAAAGAACGGGCACTCGCGGTAATAATGGCAATTACGCCCCAGACAGTTGGCTTTGTCGGTACTCAGGCGTTGCCATAATCCATCGTCGATAGACTCCTGGCAGTGGTCGCGCAACCCATCCCAGGCGTAGCTTTGCAATGCCTGTTGCAACCGGGCGCTGGTGGTTTGCTCTTCACGGCTGGATGGCAAATGGTCATCCATAAACAGCATCAAATCGCCCTGCGCTGAAACCTCGGTTGCCATCGCCGCCAGATTACGCGGGCACACATAGCGCCCACGACCAAACGCCGCCGTGAATTTCAGCTCAGGAATGAACTGGCGCAACAGCGGCAAATCTTTGTTGAAGATCTGGTCCTGCAACGCCACGTTGGCGGTGCTGATAACCAGCGTTTTCAGCTCAACGCGGCCAACAGCAATGCCGGGGATCAGATACGACAGGGTTTTACCCACACCCGTCGGCGCTTCAATCACCAGATGACGCGGGTAGTCCCCTGCCAGCGCTTTGGCTACCTCGGCGATCATCTGACGCTGCGGCGCACGGGAGACAAAATCAGGAATTTGCTGTTGCAGCGCTTTATACCATTCGCCAATCTGCTGCTTTAACGCGGGGGTCAGGGTCATGCCATCTCACTGTCGTTCAATCTGGCGGGTATTGTCCCACAGACCAACGGCAACGTCAGCAAGCACAGTTTTGCCATCGTGATGTTGTGACGTTGTCACATTTATCAACCCGGTAGCGGATGGGTATCAACACACGCGGCTGGCTTGTATCCGATGGTGGAGTCTCTATAATCGCCGGAACGTCACCATTACCGGGGCGTAACAAAAGGATAACCGGATGAATATCAAAAAACTGGGGGTCGTCAGCCTGTTTGCGTTGTGCGCGTTAGGCGGCATCGGCGGTGTGATGCTGGTGGGGTATATTATTATCGTGCACGGTGGCTAACGCCGAACCGGTCAGTCCCGGCCGCCTGTTGCCGTGCAGCCGGTTTTCCTGTCAGGCCCCTGCCTACATCGCAGGGGCCGTCGTCTGTCACCCTTAACGGGCTCAACCCACAGTCTTTACAGCAAGGTAAAGCTGCTGGTTTTCACACGCTGGGAATCCAGCCCAATCATCACGTCAAACTTGCCCGGTTCCGCCACCTGCTGCATCTGTGCGTTGTAGAACATCAGATCTTTCGGTGACAGGGTAAATGTCACGGTGCGGCTTTCACCCGGCATCAACATCACCTTCTGGAAACCACGCAGTTCTTTCACCGGACGGCTAACCGACGCCACGACATCATGCAGATACAGCTGTGCCACGGTTTCGCCAGCCCGTTTACCGGTGTTGGTGATCGTCACCGACGCGGTAATACTGCCATTACGTTTCATCGTCGGGCTGGAGAGCTTCACGTCCGATACCGCAAAGGTGGTGTAACTCAGGCCATAACCGAACGCATACAGCGGCCCGTTGGCCTCGTCAAAATAGTGCGACGTGTATTTGTTGGGTGCTTCGGCTGAGTACGGACGACCGGTTGGCAAGTGGCTGTAGTACATCGGGATCTGCCCCACGGAGCGCGGGAAGGTCATCGGCAGTTTACCCGACGGGTTGTAATCACCAAACAGCACATCGGCGATGGCGTTGCCACCTTCGGTACCGCTAAACCAGGTTTCCAGTATCGCGTTCGCCTGCTGATCTTCACGGCTCAGATCCAACGGACGGCCATTCATCAGCACCAGCACCAGCGGTTTACCGGTTGCTTTCAACGCGGCGATCAGCGCTTTCTGCTCCGGCGGAATAGTGATTTTGGCGCGGCTGGAGGCTTCATGCGCCATCCCCTGGGATTCCCCCACGACCGCGATCACCACATCGGATTTCTTCGCCACGTCGACCGCTTCATCAATCATTGCCTGCGGCGAGCGCGGGTCCACCACCACGGATTCATCATATTCATTGAGGAATTTGATCAACCCCGGATGATTGGTGATGTTCGAGCCTTTAGCGTAGTAAACCCGTGCGTTATACCCGACGGCTTTACGGATGCCTTCATATACGGTCACCGCCTGAGCCGGACGTCCGGCAGCGGACCAACTGCCGATAATATCGCGCTTACTGTCAGCCAGCGGGCCAACAACCGCGATGGTGCCGGATTTTTTCAGCGGCAGAATATCCAGACGGTTTTTCAGCAGTACCAGACTGCGACGCGCCACATCACGGGCTTCTTCGCGGTGTAACCGGCTTTCGGCATTGGTATCCACCGGGTCGGAACCGGCTGGGCCAAGGTGACGATACGGGTCTTCGAACAGGCCCATGTCGTATTTCATGTTCAGCACCTGACGGCAGGCATCATCGATATCTTTCATGCTGACCACGCCGCGCTTCACCAGGTCCGGCAGGTAACGCGCGAAATACTCGTCGCTCATACTCATACCGATACCGGATTGCACCGCGATGCGCGAAGCATCACTCGGGTCTGCCGCCACGCCATGCTTAATCAGTTCTTTGATAGCACCATGGTCGCTGATGGTAATACCTTTGAAATGCCACTGGTCGCGCAGCACATCTTTGAGCAACCAGCGGTTGGCGGTCGCCGGTACACCGTTGATGGAGTTGAGCGAGGCCATCACACCGTAGCTACCGGCATCAATCGCGGCTTTATACGGCGGCATATATTCCTGGAACATGCGCTGCGGGCTCATGTCGACGGTGTTGTAATCACGCCCGCCCTCTGCCGCGCCATACAACGCATAATGTTTGACGCTGGTCATCAGCGAGTGACGGCCGGTCAGGTCATCACCCTGAAAACCTTTTACCATCACGCGGGCGATTTCACTGGTCAGATATGTATCTTCACCAAACCCTTCGGAAACACGGCCCCAACGCGGATCGCGGGTGATATCCACCATCGGTGCCCAGGTCATGTTCAGGCCGTCTTCGGTGGCTTCATACGCCGCAATCTTTGCCGACAGTTCGACGGCATTCATGTCCCAACTGGAAGCCAGCCCCAACCCAATCGGGAATACGGTACGCTGACCGTGCACCACGTCATAAGCGAAAAACAGCGGAATTTTCAGGCGGCTTAACTGCATTACCTGATCCTGCATCACGCGAATATCCTGCCGGGTGACGGTGTTGAAAATCCCACCGACCTGACCGTTGTGGATCATCTCGCGGATGGCCTGTTTCGGGTTATCCGGACCGACACTGATCAAACGAAGCTGGCCAATCTTTTCATCCAGCGTCATTTTTTTCATTAAGTCGTTAACGAAAGCATCGCGCTGTTGCTGGTGAGCGGGCGTTGCCTGTGGCGCAGTTGTCTGTTGCAGAGGCGTTTGCGCCCAAAGCGGGCTACAGGCCAAACCGACCGCGAGCGCCAGTGGAGTAAACCATTTCATTGTTATTGCGAATTCCTTGTGCAGTTGCCAGTTAGGGTGCGACACGCTGCCCGATGAGTGTGGGGTTAACAAGGCGGCTAATGTGCCACAAAACCGCCAGCGGAAAAATGGCTATCACGCATTTTCCCGCCGACGGTGTGACACAACACAAGGGCTGGGGAGGGATCAAACACCGTTCAGGCGAGTTATCGTCAGACAACCGCTCATCGCACGTCGAAACAATCAGGAGCCGGTGGCGCTCAGTGCCTTATCCAGCGCACCGACCAGCCAGTCGATATCATGCGCCTGAAACGCCAGCGTCGGGCGTAATTTCAGCACATTGCCGTGCGGACCAGCGACAGAGGTCAGCACGCGCTGTTCACGCAGCTGTTCTATCACGTTCAACGCGCGCGTTTTGTCCGGCGTTTTGCTATCACGATCGCTCACCAGCTCAAAACCGATAAACAACCCGGCACCGCGAACATCACCCACACAGGCATGACGAGCCGCCAGCCCTGCCAGCTCTTTCAGTAACTGGGCACCGACGACCTTGCTGTGCTCCTGCAATTTCTCTTCACGGATCACCGTCAGTACGGCTTGTGCCGCCGCCATCGATACCGGATTACCACCGAAGGTATTGAAATAGGGAATTTCATCACTGAATGCCGCCAGTACATCGGGTTTCGCCAGCAACGCCGAAACCGGAATACCATTTCCCATCGGTTTGCCCATCGTGATGATATCCGGCACGATGCCGTGGCGGGCAAACCCCCAGAACGCGTCACCGGTACGGGCAAAGCCGGGTTGTACTTCGTCGGCGATAAAGATGCCGCCGTTGGCATGGACCACATCGATAGCGGCTTGCAGGTAACCGGCTGGCCCCGGCAACACGCCATCAGAAGAGAAAATCGAGTCGGCGAGGAAACCGGCAAACTTGATGCCGTGCGCGGCCATGTCATCGATCTGCTTCTGGATTTCATTGGCAAACCAGGCCCCCAAATCCGGTGCCTCGACACGATAGCGATCCGGCGCGGGAACCAGACGCGTCGTTGCCGCAATTGGCTGTCCACTGCCCAGCGCTGGCGACGCACCGGACGTGAGTTCACTGGTGCCGTGATACGCTTCACGGGTCACGATAATCCCGGTACCACCGCTGTAAGCGCGCGCAACGCGAATTGCCAGATCGTTAGCTTCCGAGCCGGTACACATGTACATCGCCTTGGTGATAGCCGCTGGTACCAGCGTCAACAACTCTTCGGTGTAATCCAGAATACGGTCATGCAGGTAGCGGGTGTGCGTATTGAGCTGGCACATCTGCGCGTGTACTGCCTCAATGACCGCCGGGTGGCAATGGCCGATACTGGCGACGTTGTTGTATACATCCAGATACTGGTTACCCGCCGCATCCCACAGGTATTGCTTCTCACCCCGCACCAGATGCACCGGGTTACGGTAGAACAGCCGGTAAGACTCCCCCAGCACCCTGCCGCGTTTTTCGGTCAGTGTGCGGATATCGTCGCTCAATGCTGCTGCGTGTTCAGCCCGGAAGCTGTTGGTATCCATGATGGTTGAACGTGTCGCCATGATGACTCCCGATTAAAAGTAATGTGCCAACGCGTGATGGCGACCGGCTCTCCGGTGCCACCTGATGAGCACTACCCTACACCAAAAGCAACGAAATACACAAATACAAAAATACGCATACTAGAAAGGCAGATTTACCGCCTAGAAAACTCGTAATTTAACGTGTTGTTACGCGATCGCACCCTTTGCAAGAAAAGCAACTTAATCTATTAAAAACAAGTTTATAAACACAATTACCACAATTTCCCAGCAGACCATTGCCAATACCGTGACACCTGTTATGCTTAAATGCACAAAATTACACAAACAGACCAACACTCTGTTGTTCCTGCCAGTCTGCTGCCTTATCGTTATAATGACGTCGACTGTTATCCTGACCGAGAGAATGCCTGCTCATGCTTGAAGAAACCCGCCTGCACCGTATCCGCCTGCTGCTGTCGTCCCTCAACCGAGTCAGTACTGACCACATCATTCAGCATCTTGGTGTGTCGCGGGAAACCGTGCGGCGTGATGTGCTCAAGCTGGAAGCTCAGGGGGTGTTGCGTCGGGTTCATGGCGGTATCGTCGCGATGGATGTCGAACCGGAGCCACCGCTATCCGTTCGCAACACGGTAAGGGAACAGGAGAAACGGGCGATTGCCCAACTGGCGGCGCAGCAGGTAAAAGCAGGCCAGACATTATTTATTGACGCAGGCAGTACCACCACCTTGCTGGCTGCGGAATTGCTGGTGCTTCCCGGCATGACCATCATTACCAACAGCCTGAACGTTGCGCTGACACTTACCGGCGCAGAAACCGACGAGCATGCGCCACATGAGGTCATTCTGCTCGGCGGCCACATGGGCGCAGCCGCACAGGCCACCAGCGGTGCTCTGACGGTGACGGAAATCCAGCGTTATCGGGCTGATATCGCGCTGCTCTCGCCGGTCGGTATTGCCAGCCAGTCTGGCGCCAGCAGCTTTTCCCACCATGAAGCCGCGATTGCCGGGGCGATGTCTCGCAATGCCAGACAACGCATCATGCTGGCGGATCACAGCAAGATTGGCGTTACCAGCCGTGTTATTTACGCCGCTCCCACGGATATCGACCTGCTGATTACCGACAGTGGCAGCAGCAGTAATGCCGACCTCCCGGCATTGCAGGCGGCTTGCGCTCACGTGCTGTTGGCTTGAACCGAGGGACGAGCTAATCGGTCAGTGCCATGTTGCTGATTTCGTGATACATCTAAAACGACACCGCCCATCGTTATATCTCCCACGGAGGAAAACATGTATCAGTTGCACATCGCCAATAAAAATTATTCGTCCTGGTCGCTGCGCCCGTGGATCCTGCTGAAAACGCTGGATATCCCGTTTGACGAGATCCTGACCCCGTTTGCCCCCGCCCCCGTCCAGACGGCATTCAAAACGTTCTCACCGACCGGCAAAGTCCCTTGTCTGGTTGACGATGGCATCACCGTCTGGGATTCGCTGTCCATTACCGAATATCTGGCGGAAAAATTTCCAGCGGTCTGGCCGCAAGACAAAGCGGCCCGAGCCTGGGCGCGCAGCGCGGCGGCGGAAATGCATTCCGGTTTTAACGCCTTGCGTAACCAGTGTTCGATGAGTTGCGGCGTGCGGGTGGAACTTCATACCATCACCCCGGAATTGCAACGCGATGTCGACCGGCTCAATCAATTGTGGCAGGAAGGGATAGAACGATTTGGTGGGCCATTTCTGGCAGGCACGCAGTTCAGTGCCGTTGACGCGTTTTTCGCCCCGGTAGTCTTCCGGGCACAAACCTACGCACTGCCATTAACGGGCGCAGCGGCACAGTATGCCAGCCACATGCTGGCACAACCGGCGATGCAGTTATGGTACCAGCAGGCACTGGCAGAAACCTGGCGCGAACCCAGCCATGAAGAGGACATTACGGCAGCGGGCAGAATAGTTCAGGACCAACGGGCGGCGTCGTAACACCGCCCTAATCCGACAGTTATTCATCTACCTCAGCAGTGACGCCAGCTCCGCTGCCATGCGGCTGGCGTGACGCCAGTGACTTCTGCTTCTTGTAGCTCAGCGCCGCTTCCGGTACCGGGCTCACTTTCCCCGTTTCCAGCCAGTTACGCAGACGATTGGCATCGGCAAAATGGGTGAATTTGCCAAACGCATCCAATACCACCAGCGACACCGGGCGTCCACCGATCACCGTACGCATCACCAGACAGTGACCTGCCTGATTGGTAAAACCGGTCTTGGTCAACTGAATATTCCAGTCCGGGCGATAAATCAGGTGGTTGGTGTTACGAAACGGCAACGTGTACGACGGGTGCGTAAACACGGCGGTTTTTTCATGTGTGGTGCTAAGTTGGCTTAACAGCGGATACTGTTTGGACGCAATCAGCAACTTGGTCAAATCACGTGCAGTAGACACATTACTGGTTGAGAGCCCGGTCGGCTCCACATAGTAGGTATGCATCATGCCAAGCGAACGCGCTTTAGCGTTCATCGCGGTGATAAACGCCTGATACCCCCCACGGTAGTGATGCGCCAGGCTAGCGGCAGCACGGTTTTCCGACGACATCAACGCCAGCAACAGCATATCGTGGCGGCTGATTTCACTGCCCAGACGCACGCGGGAATACACCCCTTGCATCTCTTTGGTATGGCTGATATCAACGGAAATCAGCTCGTCCAGCGGTTGATTGGCATCCAGAACCACCATGGCGGTCATCAGTTTCGTCACAGAGGCAATCGGTACGACCACATCCGGATTACTGGAATAGAGCACCTCGTTATTACGCATATCCACCACCATCGCACTGCCGGAGGCAATCTCCTGACGGGATGGGGCATGCTGTGTCACAGGTGTTTTAGCCACGGCCTGTGCGGCAAAACACACAGGGGCGGAAAGCAACAACAGGCTTACAACGGAAAGCCGAAATTTTTTATTCATTATTCAATAGCTTAAACAGTGTACTGTTAACTGAAAAAAAAGAACGACGCATTATAATGCGCCGACGGATCGCACGCACTCCGCCTGTCTTAAAAGCTTTGTGACAAAGTTTGACAGCCGTATCCCAACGGGTGCCCGATTGTCATCGATAAGTGGATAACCGATACTGCCCACCGCTGATGACCCCATGAAGATAAGGATGACGCCGTGTCTGACAAGGAACACTTACCCCAAAAGGAACAGGCTACCAATAAGGAATATTCCACCAGTAAGGAACATGCCACCGGCAATGAACCGCGCACCGACTTTCAACGCCCAGTGCTGACACTGCCTAATCAGGCTGACAAATTGTTGCTGCATTCCTGCTGTGCACCGTGTTCAGGCGAAGTGATGGAAGCTATCACTGCGTCTGGTATCCAGTACACTATTTTCTTTTATAACCCGAATATTCACCCACAACGCGAATATCTGATCCGTAAAGAAGAGAACATGCGTTTTGCCGAAAAACAAGGCATTCCATTTGTCGATGCGGATTACGACAGCGATAACTGGTTTGAACGTGCCAAAGGCATGGAATGGGAGCCGGAACGCGGTATTCGCTGCACTATGTGTTTCGACATGCGTTTTGAGCGCACCGCGTTGTACGCGCACGAGCACGGTTTTTCGGTTATCTCCAGTTCACTGGGTATTTCCCGCTGGAAGAACATGCAACAGATAACCCAGTGTGGTGTCACCGCCGCCAGTCGCTATCCGGGCATGACCTACTGGGACTACAACTGGCGTAAAGGCGGTGGCTCAGCCCGCATGATTGACATCAGCAAACGCGAGCGTTTCTACCAGCAGGAATACTGTGGGTGTATCTACTCGCTGCGAGATACCAATAAACACCGCAAGGCGCAGGGCCGCGATATCATCCGCATCGGTACGCTGTATTACGGCGACAACGCTGCCTCCGACAACGACGTCACCGCCGATAAAGACAAAGGCGATAGGGGCTGATAGCCCCGGCTCGTGGAACAGGTGGTGTCACGCGCTATTGGGCGACACCACTTAATATCCCAGTAGTTGACGGTAGGAGCGGGTTTCGATGCTGTCCATCTGTAACCCCAGCCGTAATGCGCAATCCTGGCAATGTTCACCCAGAATATCGAGTTCTGTTTCGTCTTCCGTCATGCAGGATATCTCGACGAAATGCCCCAACGACTCAATATAATCCAGCGTGATGTGAAACCGGTCGAGAAAATAGATGCTACGGGTTTTATTCACTTCAAATATAGGCAAAAAACCCAGCGTTCTCAGCATGCTGTCTGTCATATCGAATGACTCCACGTTGACGGCCTCACAACGGCCGGTTCGCGGACCTTTCACAATCCACAGCTTAATCCCAGATGGTGCCATACGGCGTAACAGCATACTGATATTTTGTTGCCTCAATTTCTTTTCCGCTGAATCATAATAAATATCATGTTCCTTATTTTCGAATACGAACGATTCAGGATGATGGCTGAATAATTTTTCACGAAAAGCGATAATATCCTGAATACGAAATTTCAATTCAACTTCATATTTCCCTCTGAAATGCTCGTGCACTTTTTTTCTCCGCTTATCGGTTCTCTCTGACCGCCTCTTTATTTGGAAAATACCTACAAGCAGGACAACAGACGATCAGCTTATGTAATATTAATCATCAGATAGATTATTATGCTAACTTTTATTCAGGCTGTCAGCGGTATAGCTAATGGTTCTCAATTATCACGCCGCCAACCGCCCTGCACTCTACCTATCTGGAATCGTATCACCTGGATATTGCTCCGGATAACGACGCGTGAGTTGCGCCAGCCTTCATTGGCATGATGTGCTGAAATAAGCACCACAAGCAAAAAGCACAGTGTGCGTTCACCATGCTGAAAAAAGAGAACGGATTAAACAGAAACGCCATCTATTCCTTACCAGAAAAACCAGTCTTCCATTTTCCATCATGGTTGGCTGGCAAAATGAATCTCATTACGTCAGACGATCTACCGTTACCGGTTATCATAACGATAAAAACCAATCGCTGTTTTCACTTACCCCACGTAACCATGAATCCTGCTTAACACCCCCCATGTAGAATGTGGATCGTCGTATTTTTCATCACTATTTCCTCTATTTCGCCCCGTCATTATTACAAATCTTGCTTTTCGATACTCATGTATAGATACGAAAGCATAATAATTCAATCTGCCATCACGCATTTTGCCGATCAGGAAGAGATATTGTTGTAAATTTTCTTTTCACAGCCAGGCTTCACGAATAAAACGTCATCGCGTGATAAGGGGCCTGACGGCAGCGCGCCAACCGTGACGCCAAATCACCGACGTGTACTTCCAGTTGGTGACCGTCCGGGTCGAGAAAATAGAGCGAGTCGCCTTCGCTACGGTTATCTTTCCACTCTGTAACGCCCGCATCACGCAGACGCTGGCAAAACAACGGAAAATTATCGGCAGAAACGCTGAATGCGTAGTGGGTATAGCCCGCGGCGATATCGCCACGTGTCGGTTCCAGTGACAAGCAAAGCCATAATCCCGGCAATGACAGATACGCCCCTGTCGCCCACTCAGACTCCAGCCGCAGCCCCAGCAGATGATGGTAGAACGTCAGGCTGCGCGGTAAATCGCACACCGATAATGTCAGATGATTGAATCCGGATAACATGCACAACCTCGCGCCTTTCAAGTCGATGGTTCAACGGAACAGATACGACGCTCAGGTTACGACGCTCAGGTTACGACGCTCAGGATGGCACAGCAAGGTATCCCTTACCGGATACTGTTGATAACCCGCGCAATATCAGCCGAGGTCGTCAGCGCACGAATCTGGCTAAACAGCTCGCTGGCGTCGTCATACTCTTTGCGCAGATAGCCCAGCCACTGTTTGATACGCGCAACGTGATACAAACCGGTGTCGCCTTGCTTCTCCAGCTGCACGTATTTCTGTAGCAATTGCACCACTTCCGCCCACGGCATACGTGCCTCGCGATACTTGATGACCCGGCTCAGGTTAGGCACATTGAGCGCGCCCCGGCCAATCATCACCGCATCACAACCGGTCACGGCCATACAATCCTGTGCGCTTTGCCAGTCCCAGATTTCTCCGTTGGCGATAACAGGAATATTCAGGCGTTGGCGAATTTCCCCTATCGCCGCCCAATTGATGCGCTCGGCCCGATATCCATCCTCTTTCGTGCGCCCATGCACCACCAGTTCACTGGCTCCCGCCTGCGCTACCGCATCGGCAATCTCGAACTGGCGCTCGCCAGAATCCCAGCCTAAGCGCACTTTTACCGTCACCGGCAACGATAGCGGCACCGCGTCACGCATCGCTTTGGCAGCCTGATAGATCAACTCAGGGTCTTTGAGCAAGGTGGCACCGCCGCCACTGCCGTTAACCAGTTTCGATGGGCAACCACAGTTGAGATCAACCCCCCAGGAGCCGAGTTCCACAGCCCTGGCGGCATTTTCTGCCAGCCACTGCGGGTACTGACCGAGCAGTTGTACCCGAACCCGGGTGCCGGACGGGGTACGACTACCGTGGCGCAATTCCGGGCACAGGCGATAAAACGCTTTTACCGGCAGGCGGCTATCCACCACCCGCAAAAATTCGGTGATGCACAGATCGTAATCATTCACTTCGGTGAGTAATTCCCGCACCAGGGAATCCAGCACCCCTTCCATCGGGGCCAGTAAAACGCGCATAACTCGACTCATCATAAAAAAGGCAGGTCATGGTACTGTCGGCGGGAGAAACTGTCGACGGGGAGAAAGCATCGACAGGAAAAACGGTATCACAGCGGGGTGATTGAACGAGCGGGAAAGCCGAAACCTTCCCGCTATGGTGTTGGTATTGCTGTGGTACTGGTATTACTGTGGTGTTGATATTACTGGCGGATATCCACCTGATAAAAAATGTGTTTACCAAACGGGTCGATTTCGTATCCGCTTACCGTGTTGCGCACCGGCTCAAAGATCGTCGAGTGCGCGATCATCACCGCCGGTGCCTGCTCATGCATCATGAACTGCGCCTGACGGTATAGCGCCACGCGTTTCTGGTGATCCTGCTCGGCTCGCGCCTCGGTAATCAAGGTATCAAACGGCGGGTAGCACCACTTGGATGAATTAGACCCACCATTGGCGGAAGTACAGGTAAATAGCGGGCCGAAGAAGTTATCCGGGTCGCCGGTCGCGGTAGTCCAGCCCATCAGCGCCGCCTGATGCTCACCGCTTTTCACCCGCTTCAGGTATTCGCCCCACTCGTAACTAACGATATTCGCTTTCACCCCCACCTTCGCCCAGTCGGCCTGAATCATTTCCGCCATGCGGCGTGCATTCGGGTTATACGGCCGCTGTACCGGCATCGCCCACAGATCGATAGTCGTACCTTGCGCCATACCGGCTTCTTTTAGCAGCGCTCTGGCTTTTTCCGGGTCGTATGGGTAATCCTCAAGATCAGACGCGGCGCTCCATACGCCAGGCGGCAGCAAATTTTTCGCCGCCGTCCCGGTGCCCTGGAATACCGCCTCGATAATCGCTGGTTTGTTGATAGCCATCGTCAATGCCTGACGCACTTTGAGGTTATCCAGCGGTGGTTTTTGGGTATTGAACGCCAAAAAGCCGATGTTCAGCCCGGCTTTTTGCATCAGGGTAATGTCTTTATTGCTCTTCATGTCTGACAGTTCCGCCGGATTGGGAAACGGCATCACCTGACATTCATTTTTGCGCAGCTTGGCGTAACGCACCGAAGCATCCGGTGTGATGCTAAAAACCAGCCTGTCCAGCTTGGCCTTACCCTGCCAGTAATCCGCAAACGCCTGATACAGAATGCGGGAATCTTTCTGGTACTGCACCAGTTGGAACGGGCCGGTGCCGATAGGCTCCAGATCCACTTTCTCTGGTGTACCGGCTTTCAGCATCTGGTCGGCGTATTCAGCAGACAGGATCGAGGCGAAATACCAGGCCAGATCGGCCAAAAACGGGGCCTCCGCATGGCTTAAGGTAAAACGTACCGTGTGGTCATCCAGCTTGTCGATAGCGGTAATCAGGCTGCGAAACGACAGGCTTTCGAAGTTGGCATAGGTGCCACCGGACACCTTGTGATAAGGGTTATTGGGATCACGCTGGCGTTGAAAAGAGAAAATCACATCGTCGGCGTTGAAATCACGACTCGGGGTAAACTGGGCGTTGTGATGGAATTTCACCCCATTACGCAGATGAAAGGTGTATTGCGTGCCATCCGGGCTTATCTCCCAGCTTTCCGCCAGACTCGGCACCAGTTCAGTGGTGCCGACCTTGAAATCCACCAGCCGGTTATAAATCGGCACTGCACTGGCATCCACGCTGGTCCCCGAAGTATACAACTGCGGGTTAAAGTTCTCCGGTGAACCTTCTGAGCAGTACACCAGGGTTTTGGCGCATGCCATCTGGGCAACTGTCAGCGTCATCGCCGCCAGCGCAATACGTGTTAACCTGTTTTTCATCCCCACCCTCGCTTTTTATTGACTTCCAGGTAGCTCGCTGAGTACAACGAAGCCTTTGATTATGGTTGAAAACAATACCGAACCTTCCATGGGGTTTACCAATAAGGATCCGTTATGAGCGATAACCTGACGCGCCAGTTGACCGACCGTTTCTACCGCTATCTGGCTGTCACCAGCCAGAGCAACGCCGCCGCGACCACGCTGCCGAGCACGTCAGGCCAAATGGCGATGGCCCGGTTGCTGGCAGACGAGCTGCACACACTGGGGCTGAGCCAGATAGTGTGCGACGAGCATGCCATCGTCACCGCGGTGAAACCGGGCAATACCCCGTCTGCGCCACGCATTGGTTTTATTACCCATATTGATACCGTCGATGTCGGCCTGTCACCGGATATTCACCCGCAAACCTTACGTTTTACCGGTGAAGACTTGTGCCTGAACCCGGAACAGGATATTTGGTTGCGCGTTGGCGAACACCCGGAGATTCTGCCCTATCGCGATCAGGACATCATTTTCAGCGACGGCACCAGCGTGCTGGGAGCGGACAACAAAGCCGCCGTTACCGTGGTGATGACACTGCTGGAAAACCTGCCTGATGACCAGCCACATGGCGACATTATCGTCGCGTTCGTGCCGGACGAAGAAATTGGCTTGCGGGGTGCGAAAGCGCTGGACCTGACGCGCTTCAACGTCGATTTTGCCTACACCATTGATTGCTGCGAATTAGGTGAAGTGGTGTACGAGAATTTTAATGCGGCGTCGGCGGAAATCCGCTTTACCGGTGTGACAGCCCACCCGATGTCAGCCAAAGGCGTGCTGGTTAACCCCATTATGATGGCGCACGATTTCATCAGCCAGTTTGATCGCCAGCAGACCCCGGAACACACCGAGGGGCGGGAGGGATATATCTGGTTTAACGACATCCACGCCAACGCCAACGAAGCGGTGCTGAAAGCCTCGATCCGTGATTTCGATCTGGCCGGGTTTGCACAGCGCAAACAGCAGATACGCGACGTCGCGACGCAGCTTGCCGCGCAGTACCCAACCGGTCAGGTCAACTGCACCATCGCTGATATTTACAGCAACATCAGCAACGCGTTGGGGGATGACCGGCGCGCGCTTGACCTGCTATTCGCCGCCATGAGCACACTGTCGATTACCCCGAACGTGATTCCGATGCGCGGCGGCACTGACGGCGCGGCACTGTCGGCCAAAGGTATTCTGACGCCGAACTTTTTTACCGGCGCGCACAACTTTCACTCACGCTTCGAGTTTCTGCCGGTGCCGTCGTTCGTTAAATCGTATCAGGTGGCATTGACGCTATGCCAGCTCGCCGCACAACAGCCATCAGTCTGAGCTGTGCTGGCGTAGCGCCGACGGTGTGATGCCGTATTCAGCGCGAAAGCGCTGGCTGAAATGACTGGCGGAGCTAAACCCGCAGGCCAGCGCGATATCGGTAATGGAACGACTGCTATGGCGTAACCACTGTTCCGCCTGCGCCAGCCGTCGCTTCATCACATACTGATGCGGTGCCATCCCCTCACTCTGGCGGAACATGCGTGAGAAGTGAAATTCGCTCAGCCCGGCTTCCGTCGCCAAATCCGCCAGGGTGAGCGGATCCCCCAGTTGGGCGTCAATTCGCGCTTTTACCCGCCGTAGCACCGCCGGTGCCAGCCCGCCACGACTACCCGGCTCCTGCCACTGCAATTGGCTGTATTGACGCAACATATGCAGCATCACCATCGTTGATGCAGAGCTCAACATCATCTGGCTGGCGGGGTCGTCCCAGTTACCGGTCAGCAAAAAATGGCGATACAGTGCTTCCAGTGCCGGGTCGGCGACAAAAATGCGCTCATCCAGCAGGATAGACGCCGGGCTGCGATCCCAGGTTTGTTCCGCCAGTTGGCGCAGGTGCTGATCGGTACAGTAAAAGTGGGCAAAACGCAGGCTACCACGAATATCCCAGGTGGACTGACTCGCTTGTGGCATCAGGCAAAAACGCCCCGGCGCGCCGCCGTTAAACCACCCATCGGGACGCTTGTGGTAGCTTTCGTACCCATCCTGCACGTACATACTGAAAGTGTGATGACGAGTATTTTCCAGCGTGACCCGATCGTGACTATTCTGCCAGACCGCCAGTTGCACCTGATTATCCAGCGTCACGGTTTCCTGCAAACGGGTTTTATAATGCTGTAACACCTCAAAAGCGTCGTACTGGCTCATCTGTCACCCTGAAAAACATCCCTCTCTGGCTACCAGAGTAAAACAAGCGTTCACGATTAGGAATGGCTCTGTACACCTCCGGCACGACAATCCACCGCCCTTCCCCATCAGCTAGCGCCTTACGACAGAAAAAACCGCAGGATTCTGCTACTCACCGCAACCTGCTGACAGCCGGCCTCTCGACAATGCCGAATAATAAGCGCTGGTGTAGTTTCTGGAGTATGACAATGAATAGCCTGCTTTATAGCGCCGTAGTATTGATTTGGGGAACTACCTGGATAGCCATCAGTTTGCAGCACGGCAATATTCCGCCGGAAGTGTCGATTTTCTGGCGTTTTGCCAGTGCCTCGACGCTGCTGATGGCATTGTTGATCCTGACGCGTCGCCTGCGTCCGTTGAGTGGACGTGCGCATGTATTGTGCATGGCACAGGGGGCCACCGTCTTCGGTCTTAATTTCTTCTGTTTTTATCATGCCGTCGCCTGGATCCCCAGTGGGTTGGAGTCGGTGATTTTTTCGATGGCGGTGCTGTTTAACGCCTTCAACAGTCGGCTGTTTTTCGGCACCCGGCTCAGCCGGAATGTGATGATCGCCGCCCCACTGGGGCTGGCCGGTATTCTCCTGCTGTTCTGGCATGACCTGTTGCGTCTTAACAGCAGCCCGCAACTGCTCTGGGGCGTCGGTTTGAGCCTGCTGGGAACCTACGGTTTCTCTCTTGGCAATATGATCAGCGCCCGTCATCAACACAGTGGTCGGGACATTATGACGACCAACGCCTGGGGAATGCTGTACGGAGCGCTGGCGATGGGACTGATAGCGTTGATGCTGGGTTATCGCTTCACGCCGGAATTCTCGCTGCAATACCTCGGTTCGCTATTTTATCTGTCGCTGTTTGGTTCGGTGATTGGGTTTGGCGCTTACTTCGCGCTGGTCGGGCGGATCGGTGCCAGTCAGGCGGCCTATGCGACCTTGCTGTTTCCGTTAGTGGCGCTTTCAGTCTCCACACTGTACGAAGGGTACGTATGGCGCAGTAATGCGGTGCTGGGATTATTGCTGATTCTGGCGGGCAATGCGGTGATGTTTTATCGCCCCCGGCCACAGCCGGAGGCGAAAACCGCCATCTAGTCGATTATTGCGCGTTGGCAGGTTTATTACGCGGCGGGCGACGGCGAGCAGGTTGCCCTTCCGGACGGCCTGCCGGGCGAGCGCCGCCGTCACGACGTGGCTGAAGCGGACGATCGCCTTGCGGACGCGCAGAGGCTCTTTCACCTTGTGGGCGATCCCCCTGACGTGGTGCGCCGCCCCGGCCGCCGCGTCCACCCTGACGGCCGTTTTGGATCGGCTCAGCCTTGATGGTTGGGTCCGGCTCGTAACCCGGGATAGCGATGCGTGGGATCTCCCGCTTCAGCAGACGTTCAATATCGCGCAGCAGCTTGTGCTCATCAACACACACCAGCGACAACGCTTCACCAGTCGATGCGGCTCGCCCGGTACGGCCAATGCGGTGCACGTAATCTTCCGGTACATTCGGCAGTTCGTAGTTCACCACGTGCGGCAACTGATCGATATCCAGCCCACGCGCGGCGATATCGGTCGCCACCAGCACACGGATGTCGCCGTCTTTGAAATTCGCCAGTGCACGGGTACGCGCACCCTGACTCTTGTTGCCGTGGATAGCGGCAGCGGTGATGCCGTCTTTATTCAGCAGTTCCGCCAGATGGTTAGCACCGTGCTTGGTACGGGTAAATACCAGCACCTGCTGCCAGTTGTGCTTGCCGATCAGGTGCGACAACAGCTCACGTTTGCGTTTCTTATCGACAAAATGCACGTGTTGCGTCACCAGCTCGGACGGGGTATTGCGGCGCACCACTTCCACCGAGGCCGGATTGGTCAGCAGCTTGCCAGCCAGTTCTTTAATCTCGTCGGAAAAGGTGGCCGAAAACAGCAGATTCTGCCGTTTAGGTGGTAATTTCGCCAGCACCCGGCGAATATCATGGATAAAGCCCATATCCAGCATACGGTCGGCTTCATCCAGTACCAGAATCTCTACCTGCGACAGGTCAACCGCGTTCTGGTGCTCCAAATCCAGCAGTCGGCCTGGGGTAGCAATCAGAATATCGACGCCGCCACGCAGCTTCATCATCTGCGGATTAATGCTGACGCCGCCGAATACCACCAGCGAGCGCAAGCGCAGATATTTGCTGTACGCCTGAACGTTTTCGCCAATCTGCGCCGCCAGCTCACGGGTTGGCGTCAGGATCAACGCTCGCACCGGACGACGACCTTTCGCCAGTACCGGGCGTTCGTTCAGCAGTTGCAGCAGCGGCAGGGTGAAACCGGCGGTTTTGCCAGTACCGGTCTGGGCGCTGGCCATTAGATCGCGCCCTTCCAGCACGACAGGAATCGCCTGACTCTGAACCGGCGTCGGCTCACGGTAGCCCTGCTCTTCCACAGCGCGCAAGATATCGGCACTCAGACCGAGGGATTGAAAAGACATAAAGAGAACAACTCCAGAGTCACCCTACCCGGTATCTACCGGTGCAGTTTTTAGGGTGATGACAGATGGGTTCCGCGTCGCCTCGGCTTGTATGCCGCACAACGCCGACTCCAGATGAATGGGCACAAACTACGGTGCATGACTGCCTGCGATTGTAACAGGAAATCGCTTGTTTGAGGAATTTTTATCTGTCGATCACATTTTATCCTCGGCATTGTGCGCAAAATAGTTTTGCTCTTTATGGATATCAATTAGTTACTGATTATAAAGCCCATTCAGCCATCGTAGCGTCCGTGAAGGGGGTATCAAACCGCCCCGTCAGCAGTCAGCATGCGGCAAACGGTTGAATGAGCCATTATTCTTACAGTGATGCCATCGTCCAGTCGGGATAGGTCATCCCACGCTCGGTGGGCACCACCAGACCTCAAGAGCACATTGGGAGCGCTATGAATAAGAAAACAGGACTCTGGCTGGCACTGGCGGTCATGATTATCGCGGCCGTCGGTTACGCCCTGGTGCAGCATCGTCATCAGCAAAATACGCCGTTAACGCTGTACGGCAATGTGGATATCCGCAGTGTTAATCTGGGTTTCAGGGTAGGTGGACGCGTGGCGGCACTCAATGTGGATGAAGGCGATGTCGTTCAGCCCGGTCAACAATTAGCCAGGCTGGACAGCGCGCCGTTGCAAAATGCGCTGCAACAGGCGAAAGCCAGCGTCGCCAACGCACAAGCACAGCTGGCGCTATTACAGGCAGGCTACCGCAGCGAAGAAATCGCGCAGGTACGCTCTCAGGTGGAGCAGGCGCAAGCCGCCTACGACTACGCCAACAGCTTCTACCAACGACAGCAGGGACTGTGGAAGCAACACACCCTCGCCGACAACACGCTGGAAGACGCCCGCTCAACACGCAATCAGGCTCAGGCAACATTACAGGCCGCGCGGGAAAAACTCAGCCAGTATCAACGTGGTAACCGACCGCAGGAAATCGCTGCCGCCGAGGCTGCGTTGGCACAAGCGCAAGCCGCCGAAGCACAGGCACAACTCAATGTGCAGGATACCCATTTGTATGCGCCGTCCCCCGGCGTGATCCTCACCCGTGCGGCCGAAGTCGGCAGTATGCTTAATGCGGGCAGCACCGTCTTTACCCTGTCGCTGACCCACCCGGTGTGGATTCGCGCTTACGTCAGTGAACCGCAGTTAGGGCGTGCCGCACCGGGGGCAAAGGTGCTGATTTACACCGACAGCCGTCCGGGACGCCCTTATCATGGTCGTATCGGCTTCGTCTCACCCAGTGCTGAATTTACGCCCAAGAGCGTTGAAACCACGGCACTTCGCACTGACCTGGTGTACCGGCTGCGTATCATTGTGGACGATGCAGACGACGGTTTGCGTCAGGGAATGCCGGTCACACTCACGCTGGAACAGGATAACGCCTCACATGACCAGTGATGTACCGCTTATCCACCTTGATGCGCTGGAAAAACGCTTTGCTGGCCGGGAAAAACCGGCGCTGGCGCAACTGAGTGCGGATATTCGCGCCGGAGCGGTCACCGGGCTGGTAGGGCCGGACGGGGCGGGCAAAACCACACTATTGCGCATGCTGGCCGGGTTGCTAACCCCCAGCGCAGGCACCATTCGGGTGATGGGGCTCGACCCGATAGCCGATGACCGACAGCTACATGCCAGACTGGGCTACATGCCGCAGAAATTTGGTCTGTACGAAGACCTCACGGTGATGGAAAACCTGACACTCTACGCCGACCTGCGGGGCATTACCGGTGATACCCGACGTGCCACCTTTGAGCGGCTGTTGCAGTTTACCGATCTCACCCGTTTTACCACCCGGCTGGCTGGCAAACTCTCTGGTGGTATGAAGCAAAAGCTGGGGCTGGCTTGTACGCTGCTGGGGCAACCCAGCGTATTGCTGCTGGATGAGCCAGGCGTCGGTGTCGACCCCATCTCCCGTCGTGAGCTGTGGCGCATGGTGCACGAGCTGGCGGATGATGGCATGCTGATTCTGTGGAGCACCTCTTATCTGGATGAAGCGGAACAGTGCCGCGATGTCCTGTTACTCAACGACGGCGAACTGCTCTACCGGGGCGCGCCCGCCGACCTGACACAACAGATGGCAGGCCGCTGCATTCTGCTCGACCAGCCGGACAGTAATCACCGCCGCCTGCTACAACAGGCGCTGCGCCAGTCACAGGTGAGCGATGGGGTGATTCAGGGGCGCTACGTGCGGTTGATTCTCAAACCACAGGCAGACCGCGACGCCTTACTGCATGCCCTCAACCTGCCACCGGATCGGGTGCAAAATACCGCACCACGTTTCGAGGATGCGTTTATTGACCTGCTGGGAGGTGGCCCCAGCGCCACCTCGTCACTGGCGGCGATTTTGCCGCAACTGGATACCCATCGACGGGAAACGGTGATCGAAGCGCGCAACCTGACAAAAAAATTCGGTGATTTTGCCGCCACCGACCAGGTAAATTTTCAGGTTCGTCGCGGTGAGATCTTCGGTTTGCTGGGGCCAAATGGTGCCGGTAAATCCACCACCTTTCGTATGATGTGTGGCCTGCTGACACCCACCGATGGTCAGGCGCTGGTGCTGGGTATGGATCTCAAAACTGGCTCCGGGCGAGCACGTCAGCACCTCGGTTATATGGCGCAAAAATTTTCGCTCTACGGCAACCTGACGGTAGAACAGAACCTGCGCTTTTTCTCCGGCGTCTACGGCCTGAGCGGCCGACGTCAGCAGGAAAAAGTGAACAGCATGGCGCTGGCGTTCAATTTCCATCCCATTTTCCAGCAAACACCGGATTCGCTGCCGCTTGGCTTTCGCCAGCGGCTGGCGCTGGCCTGCGCGTTAATGCACGAACCGGATATCCTGTTTCTTGACGAACCCACCTCCGGCGTCGACCCGTTCACCCGACGGGAGTTCTGGCAGCATATCAACGGCATGGTGGACAAAGGCGTGACCGTCATGGTCACCACCCATTTTATGGATGAAGCCGAATACTGCGACCGTATCGGGTTGGTATACCGGGGACGGCTTATCGCCAGCGGCACGCCGGACGATCTCAAGCGGCAGGCGGCCTGCGACGACACGCCAGAGCCAACCATGGAACAGGCGTTTATCACGCTGGTACAGGCTTACGACCGGGAGGTGACGCATGCCGCAAGACCTTGATGAAGAGCACCTTGATAACCAGAGCCTTGATAAAAAACACCTTAACGATCAACGTTTTTCCTGGCGACGGCTGCGCGCGCTGTGTCTGAAGGAAACCCGCCAGATCCTGCGCGACCCCAGCAGCGCACTGATTGCCTTCGTCATTCCACTGTTGCTGCTGTTTATTTTCGGTTATGGCATCAACCTCGACTCCAGCCGTTTGAACGTCGGCGTGTTGATGGAGCAGCACAGCGCCGAAGCCAATAGTCTGGCGCGCGCCTTTACCGGTTCACCCTTTTTGGCCGTCACCCTGAGCGACAACCGCCCGGCGCTGATAGAGAAGATGCAAGCCGGGCAAATTCGCGGCTTAATCGTGATCCCCGCCGACTTCGCCACCCGTCTGGCGCGGCCACAAGACTCGGCACCGATTCAGGTGATCACCGATGGCAGCGAACCTAATACGGCGCAGTTCGTACAGGGCTACGCCCAGGGGGTATGGCAACTGTGGCAGCAGCAATACGCGCAAGACAACGGCAGCCATTACCAACCGCTGATTGACGTACAGACCCGCTACTGGTTCAACGCTGCCGCCATCAGCCGCCATTTCATCATTCCCGGTGCCATCACCATCATCATGACGGTGATCGGCGCTATTCTGACCTCACTGGTGATCGCCCGCGAGTGGGAACGGGGCACCATGGAGGCATTATTATCAACCCAGGTCACCCGCGCAGAACTGCTGCTCACCAAATTGCTCCCCTACTACGTGCTGGGCATGATTGCCATGGTGCTGTGCGTGGTGGTGGCGGTATTTGTACTCGGCGTACCGTATCGTGGTTCGCTGTGGCTACTGTTTGGCATGAGCAGTCTGTTTCTCGCCAGCACGCTAGGTATGGGGTTGCTGATTTCCACCCTGACCCGTAACCAGTTCAACGCCGCGATGGTGGCGCTGAATGCGGCGTTTTTGCCCGCGGTGATGCTGTCCGGGTTTATCTTTGAAATTCACAGTATGCCGGTGTTGGTACAGGCGGTATCGTACCTGATCCCCGCACGCTATTTCGTCAGCACACTGCAAACCCTATTTTTAGCCGGGAACATCGGCAGCGTGTTGCTGATGAATCTGTTGTTTTTGATGACATCAGCGGTGTTTTTCATTGGCCTGACTGCCTGGAAAACCCGGCGGCGGCTCGATTAGATCCGAAGCACGATCATGGACAGTAACGCCCTGAGCGGTACGGAGGGAAAAGCGTATGTTGCATCGCCTGTGGACGCTGATCCGCAAAGAACTACAGTCATTGCTGCGCGAGCCACAGACTCGCGCCATCCTGGTATTACCGGTACTGTTGCAGGTACTGTTGTTCCCGTTCGCCGCTACGCTGGACGTCACCGACGCCACCATCGCCATTTACAGCGAAGATAACGGCGCGGCATCCGTCGAACTGACGCAGCGTTTCGCCAGCGCCAGCGCGTTTTCGCAGGTCATCATGTTGCACAGCCCGCAGGCAATCGCCCCCACGCTTGATGACCAGCGCGCGCTGCTGCTGGTGCGCTTTCCCGCTGATTTCTCCCGCCAACTGGCAAACGGTTCGCCGACCAGTCTCCAACTGTTGCTTGACGGACGCCATTCCAACAGTGCCCAAATTGCTGCCCGCTATATTCAGCAAATCGTGCAGGACTACCAGCAGGAGCTTATTAACGCCCCGACGCTGACGCACCAAAGTCACCTGGTGATTCGTCACTGGTATAACCCGAATCTGGATTACAAGTGGTTTGTGGTGCCGTCGCTGGTGGCGCTGATCACCACCATTGGTGTCCTGATCGTCACCGCGCTGTCAGTGGCCCGTGAGCGGGAACAAGGGACGCTGGAGCAGTTGCTGGTGTCACCGCTCTCTACCGGGCAAATTTTTGTCGGTAAAGCCGTGCCAGCGCTGATTGTCGCCACCGTACAGGCCAGTATCGTGCTGGCAGCCGGAATCCTGGCTTATCGCATTCCGTTTTCCGGCTCGCTGTTGCTGTTCTACCTCAGCATGTTGGTATACGGGTTATCGCTGGTGGGGTTTGGGCTATTGATTTCCGCGCTCTGCTCGACCCAACAGCAGGCCTTCATCGGCGTATTCGTTTTCGTGATGCCAGCTATCCTTCTCTCCGGCTATGTCTCTCCGGTTGAGAACATGCCGATGTGGCTGCAACAGCTCACCTGGGTTAACCCGGTGCGCCATTTCACCGACATCACCAAACAGATCTATCTGAAAAACGCCAGCCTGAGCATCATCTGGCATGGTTTATGGCCGTTACTGACCATTACTGCGACCACTGGCAGCGCGGCTTACGCGCTATTCAGGCACAAGATAGGGTAGCGCTGAGCGAATCGTTTGCTTCTGGCGTCAGCGACGACTTGCCAAATCCTGACTACACTGATTTTCAGCTACTTGGGAACGAGGGAAAGCCATGGATACCGTTTCGCCAGCGCCATTGGGGATTTCTTTCACTGTCCTCACTATCAATACCCATAAAGGGTTCAGCGCACTCAATCGCCGTTTTATTTTGCCTGAACTGCGTGATGCCGTACGTTCGGTATCCGCCGATATTGTGTGCTTGCAAGAAGTGTTAGGCCGCCACTCTACCCATCCACTACAAGTGGAGCATTGGCCGGATACCCCACACTACGAATTTCTGGCAGAAACCATGTGGAATGATTACGCCTATGGCCGCAACGCTATCTACCCGGAAGGCGATCACGGTAACGCCGTGTTGTCTCATTTCCCGATTTTTAGCTACCGCAATCTGGACGTATCGGTATCAGACAAGGCCAAACGCGGTATTCTGCATTGTGTGCTGAAAGTCCCCAACCGGGATGTGCATATCCATGTCGTCTGCGTACACCTGGGGCTGACCGCCTCACACCGTCGGCAACAACTCTCGCTGCTGTGTGACCTGCTCGCTACCTTGCCCGCTGACGCGCCGTTGATTGTCGCCGGGGACTTCAATGACTGGCAGATGAAAGCCAGCGCCATACTCAAGCGCCGCGCCGGGCTGGAGGAGGTATTCAGCCGACATTTTGGCAAACCGGCACGTACCTTCCCGGCCCGTTTCCCACTGCTGCGGCTTGACCGTATCTACGTGCGCAACGCCAAAACCAGTGTACCCAAGCTACTGCCGTCTAAACCCTGGGCGCATTTATCCGACCATGCGCCGCTGGCAGTGGAGATCCATTTGTGAGAACCGAATGGCGCGACGGTAATCACATTGAATTGCTGGTGAATGGCGACGAATACTACCCCAGCGTGTTTGAGGCTATCCGCCAGGCCCGCAATCGGGTCGTGCTGGAGACCTTTATCTGGTTTGAAGACAAAGTAGGCTACGCATTACGGGAGGTACTGATTGCCGCAGCGCGGCGCGGTGTCAGCGTGGACGCCACCGCCGATGGCTACGGCTCGCACGACCTGTCGCCCGATTTTCTGGCACCGATGATCGAAGCCGGGATACGTTTTCATTTTTACGACCCGCGCCCTCGCCTGTTTGGCCTGATGCGTACCAATCTGTTCCGTCGGCTGCACCGCAAGCTGGTGGTGGTGGACGGCCACACCGCCTGGATAGGCGGCATCAATTATTCCGCCGACCACCTGAGTGATTACGGCCCGGAAGCTAAACAGGACTACGCGGTGAAAGTACGCGGCCCAGTGGTGGATGACATCTACCGTTTTATGCTGGCAGCGCTGGTCCACGATGAAGAGCCACATCTCTGGTGGCGGCGACGTTTTCGCCGCCCGGTGCGTAATCCGCATCCCGGTAACGCACAAGCGCTGTTTGTCTGGCGCGACAATGGTCTGCATCGCCGCGATGTCGAACGACAATATTTGCTGATGCTGCGGCGTGCCAAACGCGAAGTGGTGATTGCCAATGCCTACTTTTTCCCCGGTTATCGGTTACTGCGGGCGATGCGCAAAGCCGCACGGCGGCATGTGCGGGTACGGTTGATTATTCAGGGGCAACCAGACATGCCTATCGTGCTGTTCGGCGCGCGCTTGCTCTACCCCTGGCTGGTGAAGGCCGGGGTGGATATTTACGAATACCGCCGCCAGCCATTGCACAGCAAAGTGGCGTTGCAAGATGAGTATTGGTCCACCATCGGTTCCAGCAATCTCGACCCGCTCAGTCTGGCGCTCAATCTGGAGGCGAATCTGTTCATCAACGATCGGGGCTTCAACCAGCAATTACGCGATAATCTGCACCAGTTAATACGGGAAGACTGCGTGCAGGTTGACCCGGCACAGTTACCGGCACGCTCGTCCTGGCAGGTGCTGAAAAACGTGGTGGTGTTCCATTTTTTGAAACGCTTCCCATCGATGGTCGGCTGGTTACCGGCGCATAGTCCGCAGTTAACTCAGGTGGGACACACATCGGTGGATGACAGCGAAAAGAAATGAAAAACACTAACAGAGCAATTTGCCCCGTTGGACTACTGATACCTTTTAAATATCAGACAAGAGTTGTATATCAGACAAGGGTTTTTCTGGCGTAAAAACTGTGCTGAGGCGGGCGACTTCGCCGGATGCGCGGCAGGGAAGCCGCGCAAGCCCGTGCCGCGTATGGAACGCGTCACGGGCGGTCCGAACAGCGAAGTCGAATGCCGAAGGAACCGCGTAGCGGCACAGTTTAGCCCACCAGCCAGTGGTCAAGGAGAGGCGGCGTTTGAGCCTCTCATTGTCGTGCGTGCGGTGAAGTGGCAAAGAAACCACTCCGTTTATCCCGCACGAAATCATTCACTGACCAGACAAACTTCACCGTTCATAAAACAATCCGGTTGTTTGTTAACAACCTCAACGACGGCTGCCGAATAAACGCAACAGCATCAGGAACAGGTTGATGAAATCCAGATACAACGTCAGCGCACCCATGATCGAGTACTTACGGAAGTTATCCTTGTCATCAACCGACAGCTCTTCACCGATGTTTTTCAATTTCTGTGTGTCATACGCCGTCAGGCCGACAAACACCAGTACACCGATGTAAGTGATGGCAAGTTGCAGCCCTTCACTCTTCAGCCAGAAATTCACCAGGGTCGCCAACAGGATACCAATCAGCGCCATAAACAGCATGCTGCCCAGACCGGTCAGGTCACGCTTGGTGACATACCCGTACAGACTCATGGCACCGAACATCCCGGCCGTGATCACAAACGTGCTGGCGATAGACTCACCGGAATACACGATGAAAATACTGGATAGCGTCAGCCCCGTCAGCGCGGAGTACAGCATGAACAGCGTGGTCGCTACACCACCACTCAGGCGATGCACCATGCCGGACAGCACAAACACCAGCCCAAGTTGGGCGATCACCAGTCCATAAAAGGTAATTTTGCTGGAAAACACCAGCTGCAACACCGCCGGGGTATTGGCGGCATACCAGGAGACAAACGCCGTCAGCAGCAAACCACAGGTCATCCAGCCATAGACCTGCGCCATATAGGTTTGCAGACCCGTGCTGGCTTGTTGAACGATGGAACCGTTAGAACGTGGAAATCGATCCATGATGCAACCTTTGCATGAGAAGTGAAACACAACAGGCTTACGCCCACCTGACTTTCAGCTTAACACAAAACCACGCGCACAACGGGTAACACTTTCTCAACAAGGATCGTAATTCCTGCAAAACGGAACACCGCCCGACAGGCATTCACCCGACCGCTACCCCCGCCCAATGCAACCGTTTCCCGCGCAGGGGTTAGTCAAGCCGATGCGCCCGTCCTGCCACCGTCAGATTGACGCCACAGCCCACAACAATCTCTTCCCGACTCACGCTTTTCAGTTCGATCACCTGTTCGCCTTGTGTCATGCGCAGACGTAGCGTAGAGACAAATCCGGCGAACTCAATGCCGGTCACCACCGCCTGTGGCGTTGCGTGAGGTTCGGCCAGCGTGACCTGAATCTGCTCCGGGCGCAACATGATACGCGCCACCCCGGCAGACTGATTATCATCCACTGCCACATCCCCCAGCGCACAGGCGGCACGCCCCCCAGTAAGCTGTGCAGGCAACACCAGCGTATCGCCCAGAAACGCGGCGATACCTTCATCCGCCGGGCGCAGGTACAGCGACTGCGGCGACCCTACCTGCACTAACCGTCCCTGACGCATTACCGCGACCTGATCGGCAAACGACAACGCCTCTGCCTGATCATGGGTGACCAGAATGGACGCCACACCGGCCTCCGCCAGCAGCGCCGACACCGCCTGACGGGTAGCAGCACGCAGGCCGGTATCCAGCGCGGAAAACGGCTCATCCAGTAGCATCAACGCCGGGCGTTGCGACAAGGCGCGCGCCAACGCAACCCGCTGTTGCTGACCGCCGGACAGTTCATGTGGCCACAACGCCGCCAGCCGTGAGTCCAGCGACACCATTTCCATCAACTCATCAATACGCCGCTGTTTGTCCTGCTTACTGCCCTCAAGCCCGAAACCAATATTCTGCGCCACGGTAAAATGCGGAAACAGCGCGCCATCCTGCGGTACAAAACCGATACCACGCAGGTGCGCAGGCACCCACTGATCCGCATCGGCTACAACGCGTGTTTGCAAACGCACGGTGCCTTTATCGGGCGCTTCAAAACCGGCGATGATACGCAGCAGCGTGGTTTTACCGGAACCAGAAGGGCCGACAATCGCCGTGCGGCTGCCCGGTGCGACCTGCAAGTCGATGCCATCGAGCACCGTAACGGCGTTAAACGATTTACCGATGCCATAAAGTTCGAGCGTATTCATAAGCCTGCCGTGCGTTTCGATTGGGAATAAAGCAACCAGGTCAGCGGGAGCGACAGCACCACCATAATCAGCGCATAAGGTGCGGCCGCCATATAGTCAATTTCACTGGTCAACGCCCAGAAACCGGTCGCCAGCGTCCGGGTGCCGTTGGGTGCCAGTAGCAAGGTGGCGGTCAATTCGTTGGTCACCGCCAGAAACACCAGCGCCGCCCCGGCCGCCGCACCCGGTGCTGCCAGCCTGAGCGTAATGCGCCACAATGCACGCCCCGGTGAACATCCCAGACTGCGCGCCACGTTCTCCAGCTCAACCGGCGCTTGCGCAATACCCGCGCGCAGGTTGATCAACGCCCGTGGCATAAACATCAGCACATAGGCCAACAGTAAGGTGAATTCAGTCTGATAAAGCGGTCGCAGAGTATGAATAGTCACGGTGACCAGCGCCAGCGCGACCACAATGCCCGGCAACGCGCTGGTCACGTAATTGCACCCTTCCAGCAGGCGATACAGTCGTGAGGGATAGCGTACCGACAACCAGGCCATCGGGAACGCACACAGCGTGACCAACACAGCACCGCTGATACCCAGCCACAGAGTCTGACGCAGCGCGGGCCACAGTTCGTCATTACGCCATACCTCTATGCCGCCAAGCCACAACCAGCGGGCCAGCGTCATCAACGGAACACCGAGCGCCAGCGTGGTTAACGCCAGCGGCAGTAATCCGTACATCAACGCGGCTGATGACGACAGCCGCCAGGGGGTCTGACTGCGAGCGCTACCGGAACCCACGCGGGCATAGCGCGCACGCCCCCGCGTCAGGGCTTCCAGCGATAACAGCCCCAGACAGCACAGCACCAGCACGCCTGCCAGCATGTTTGCCGCCAGGCCGTTAAACGTCGACTGGAACTGCTCGAAAATCGCGGTGGTGAAGGTATCAAAGCGGATCATGGCGTACAGGCCATATTCCGCCAGCAGGTGTAACGCAATCAGCAGCGAGCCGCCCCATATCGCCAGACGCAGTTGCGGCAGCACCACACGAAAAAAAACGCGCCAGGGTCTGGCACCCAGCGAGGTCGCCACATCTTCCAGACTGGGATCAAGCCGACGCAGTACCGCTGCCGCCGGCAGATAAATAAACGGGAAATAGGCGAGCACCGACAGAAACACGCCTGCCGCCAGGCCATTCATGCCAGGCAGCAGGCTGATCCAGGCGTAACTCTGGACAAAGGCGGGCACCGCCAGTGGTGCGGTCAGTAACAGCGACCACATCCGACGCCCCGGCAACGTGGTACGTTCGGTCAACCAGGCTAACGCTACCCCAAACAGCGTGCACAGCGGCAACGTGATCGCCACCAGCAACACGGTATTGAGCAACAGTTCCCCAACCCGGGGCCGGAATACCAGCGTCTTTACTGTTTCCCAGCCCGTAGTAAAGGTTACCCCCACGACGAAACCCAGCGGCAATAACGCCAGCAGTGACAGCAGTAGCGCCATCAGCGCCATACTGCCGCCTGCTATCCGGTACGGCTTCGCCCCCGAACGCGCTGGTGGTGGCATTCCCACACCAGCGACTTTCCATTCCACATCGGCCATCGGTCTTATTGGACTCCCGCCCTACACTGACTTATTACAGCAGACCCGCTTCGGTCATCAGCTCAACCACTTTCTTGCCGTTGAGTTTGGCAGCGTCCACGGAAGGAGCCTGCAAGTCTTTCAGCGGAACCAGTTTCGGGTTAGAAGCCGCATTGACGCCCACAGCGTATTCAAACGCGGTATTGGTGCGCAGCACTTCCTGGCCTTTCTTGCCGGTGATCCACTTCATGAATGCCTGAGCCTGTTCTTTATGCTTGCTCGATGCCAGCACGCCGCCGCCAGAGATGCTGACGAACGCACCCGGATCCTGATGCTTAAAGTAGTACAAACGGACATTTTTACTGTTTTCGCCAGTTTTCGCACCGTCGACAAACGGGTAGTAATGATAGATAACGCCGCTGTCGACCTGACCGGCGTTCACCGCTTTCATCACCGTGCTGTTACCTTTATAGGCCGTGAAGTTGGTTTTCATCGCCTTCAGCCAGTCCAGCGTTGCTTTTTCGCCTTTCAACTCCAGCATCGCGCTGACAATCGCCTGAAAGTCTGCACCCGACGGAGACGCCGCCCAGCGTCCTTTCCATTCTGGTTTCGCCAGATCCATCAATGATTTCGGTAATTGTGCTTCGGTCAGTTTTTCCGGGTTGTAAACAAATACCGTCGAACGGGCCGCGATACCAATCCAGCGCCCATGGGATGGACGGTACTGCGGCTCCACCTGCGCCAGCGTGTCGGCATCCAGCGGTGCGAACAGGTTGGCGTTATCCACCAGCACCATCGATGGCGAGTTTTCCGTCAAAAATACGTCAGCCGGTGACGCACTGCCTTCCTGCACCAGTTGGTTACCCAACTCGCTATCGCCGCCGTTACGCAGCGTCACTTTAATACCGGTATCCTGAGTGAAGCCGTCTACCCAGGATTTCACCAGGTTTTCATGCTGTGCGTTGTAAATCACAATACCTGCATCCTCCGCCTGTGCGCCGAAGGACAGTCCCATCATCAGGGAAGACGCCAGCAATGTGGCGGGGAACAGGGAAGCTATACGCCGTTTCATACCATTATCCTTTTTCACTGTATGGCAATTAACTGTATGACAATAAAAGCGAATCCGGCGAAAAATCACCGCGGCTCATTATCGTTGCATAAAAATAGAAATAAAAATGATTCTTATTAATTATTATTCGAACACTATAGTGATGCAACTTTTATAAGCGGCTGCTTTTTATCGTTTTTATTCCAGTAGTAAAATCATATCGCCAGCAATGGTGTAGCGGCGGCAATCAATCCACCGCCGTCACCGCTTAGGACCAGCGTTCTGCCGCCTGTCGATCGCTATCACGGGCATCGACCCAACGGTCACCATCCTGCGTGGCTTCCCGCTTCCAGAACGGTGCACGCGTTTTGAGGTAATCCATGATGAATTGCGCCGCATCAAACGCAGC
This sequence comes from Dickeya zeae NCPPB 2538, assembly GCF_000406165.1. Taxonomy (NCBI): domain Bacteria; kingdom Pseudomonadati; phylum Pseudomonadota; class Gammaproteobacteria; order Enterobacterales; family Pectobacteriaceae; genus Dickeya; species Dickeya zeae. The sequence goes on from NZ_CM001977.1 coordinate 2,587,920, forward strand.
CTGACGGTGGGCACCGCTGACGCCAACAAACACGATTTCGTCACCGGGGAAAAGCGCCCCGACACGATGAATCAGGCTGACACGCTGAATCGGCCAGCGCTCACGTGCCGCCTCGATAATCTCAGCCAGCGCTTTTTCCGTCATCCCCGGATAATGCTCCAGGGTTAACGCACTGACGTTATCCCCCAGATTATGGTTACGCACTTTGCCGGTGAACGTGACGACGGCGCCGTCAGTATCGCTGGTTGACAGCCAGCTGTACTCGTCGCCTACGCTGAACGGTTCCTGTCCTACCCGAATACGTGTGTCCATGTCAGCCTCCGGTAACCGGCGGGAAAAACGCCACTTCGTCGCCATCGGTCAGCGGATGCGTCATCGCCACCAGCGACTGGTTAACCGCCGCCAGCAGCTTGCCGTCTTCCAGCGCCAGCGCCCAGCGGTCGCCACGTTCACACAGCGCCTGACGCAGCGATGCCACATCCTGATAGTCGGCAGGCAGGGATAACCGGTCAATACCGGTGAGCTCGCGCACCTGCGCGAAAAATAACACCGTAATCATGATGCCTCCGCCTTAAAGTCACCGGATTTACCCCCGCTTTTCGCCAACAGCCGTACCGGCCCTATCACCATGTCTTTCTGCACCGCTTTGCACATGTCATAAATGGTCAACGCCGCGACCGAGGCGGCGGTCAATGCTTCCATTTCCACCCCGGTCTTACCGGTTAACCGACACAGGGATTCGATGCGCACCCGGTTATGTTCCGGTTGCGCTTCCAATTCAACGGCAACTTTACTGAGCAATAGCGGGTGGCACAGCGGGATTAACTCCCAGGTGCGTTTGGCGGCCTGAATGCCGGCGATACGGGCGGTGGCGAACACATCGCCTTTATGATGCTTGCCGTCGATAATCATCGACAGGGTATGCGGTGCCATTTCCACAAAGGCTTCGGCACGTGCTTCACGCACGGTCTCTGCCTTGTCGGAAACATCCACCATCGCCGCTTCACCGGCGGCATTAATGTGGGTCAGTTGTGACATAACAGCTTACTTTTTCAGGTGAGGATAGAGGTTACAGGGTTTCTGGCGCGCATCCAGTTGCTCGCGAATAATCCGCTCCCAGGCGGTACGACAGGCTTTGGTCGAGCCCGGCATCGCAAAAATCGCCGTTTGGTTAGCCATACCGGCAATGGCGCGCGACTGGATAGTAGCAGTGCCTATCTCTTCATAGGACACCATGCGGAACAGTTCGCCAAATCCTTCGATTTCGCGATCAAACAATACCCGGATAGCTTCCGGTGCGAGATCGCCAGCGGTAAAGCCGGTACCACCGTTAATCAGAATCACCTGCACATCCTCGCGGGCTATCCAGGCAGATACCTGTGCACGGATGTGGTAGAGGTTTTCACTAACAATCGCGCTGCCCGCCAGATGGTGCCCATCATGCTGCAATGCTTCGCGCAGATAATCACCAGACGTGTCGTCGTCGGCCGTACGGCGGGAGGATATCGTCATTACCGCCACACGCAGAGGAACAAATTCACTGCTGACCTTGCTCATAAACACTCCGTAACGGTATGCGTAATACCGTATTGCGCGGCCGCTTAGCCGCCAATAAAGGAAAGATTCGGGGTAATGCCGCTGTCGCCATCATGCAGAAAATGCGACTCTCGTTTGCTGCCAAGGCCACCGGAAATACGCAATTTCAGCGCGTCCAGTTGCTCGTCATCCATCAGCAAATCGCGCAGAGGAATGCCCTGCTCGCCAAACAGGCACAGATGCAAATTGCCGATGGCCGAGACCCGCAGGCGATTGCAGCTCTGACAAAAGTCTTTTTCATACGGCATGATTAGCCCCACCTCACCCTGATAGTCCGGGTGCGAGAATACCTGCGCCGGGCCATCGCTGCGCGAACGAACCTGCTGTTGCCAGCCTTGCTGTAACAGACGCTCGCGAATCACCTGCCCGGAAACATGATGGCGGCGGAACATCTCGCGCCCTTCGCCGGTTTCCATCAGTTCGATAAAGCGCAGTTGGATAGGCCGGGTGCGGATCCATTCCAGAAAGGTGTGCAGGCTGTTGTCGTTAACATCACGCATCAGTACGGTGTTGACTTTCACCCGCTGGAATCCGTTAGCGAAAGCGGCATCGATGCCGTCCATCACCTGACGGAATTTGTCCTGCCCGGTAATGGCGTGAAACGCCCGGGCATCCAGACTGTCGACACTGACATTGAGCGCCGTCAACCCGGCGTCGCGCCAGCTCGCCACATCCCGCGCCAGCCGGTAGCCATTAGTGGTCACCGCCAGCGTACGGATAGCCGGATTTTCACGAATCGCAGCGATAATGTCGACAAAATCCCGTCGTAAAGAGGGTTCGCCACCGGTCAGACGCACCTTTTCCGTGCCCAGTTCGGCAAACGCCCGGCCAACACGGCGGATTTCATTCAACGACAAAAAACGATGAGGGGTCGCGCCATTGGGCTGATAGCCGTCCGGCAGACAATAAGTGCAGCGGAAATTACAAACATCCGTTATCGACAGACGCAAATAGTAAAACTTGCGCGCAAACGCATCGGTCAGTTGACTCACCATAAACACCTTTCCAAATACGGGAGATGCGGGCATTTCTACCCTGCACCCTGGTGACCCCTCAGGTCACGGCCAGGAAACCCTATTCGCGCTGACTCTCGAACGTAGGTTCCAAGGCTAGGAGTTTGATTTCCCGGCATCGAACACCGATGTCGGATAACCGTGATTACTTCATGAAGTCTATCGCCAAATCAAGCCATCCGTCACTGAAAATGCGGTATATAATCTTGTATATAGCGGATTTCATTCACTATTTTCACGTTCAGCATAGCGGAAATCCGATCAATTTTTCTGACCTGTATCATGGTATGACCGATATCCTCTACTCCCATCGGAGTAAACCGCTCCCAATGGCGACAGGTTGTACAGTTAACACAAACCGCCCGCGATGCTACAGCGGGCGGTTCGTGCTCATGCAGAGGCTGATTGATGCCAATTAAGCGATGTGACTCATGGTTAGTGGGTTTTCAGCCCGGCAGCCGTCATCAGCAGGCGAAATACCGTTGCGACCACACCGAGTGCAAGCACACTGGCTCCCCATAACATGACCATCCATAACAGCCGTCGCCATAGCGATGGCGCGTTTGTCCCCGCCATCAGTGGTATCCCTCCTCAGGCCTTACTTTTCCCCGGAAAACGTAGTAACTCCAGAAGGTATACCCCAGAATAACCGGGATAATCAGCAAGGCACCAAACAGCATAAATCCCTGGCTCTGCGGTGGCGCAGCGGCGTCCCACAGGGTCAATCGCGGTGGAATGATCATCGGCCACAGGCTGATACCCAGCCCGGTAAAGCCCAGGAAGATAAGCCCCAGCGTCAACAGGAAAGGCGCGTAATGCGCCTGGCGGCGAACACTACGCACAATACCTGCCGCACACAGCACCACCAGAATCGGAACCGGCAGGAACCAAAACAGATTGGGCAGCGAAAACCAGCGCTGCCCAATGACGGGGTGAGCCAGCGGCGTCCACACGCTGATGACGCCAATGACCACCAACAACAACGCCACCAGCGACGGTGCCAGCGCCGACATACGGCTATGCAGCGACTGTCCGGTTTTCATGATAAGCCAGGTACAGCCCAGCAGCGCATACGCCACCACCAGCCCAACACCGCAAAACAGCGAAAACGGTGTCAGCCAGCCGAATACCGGGCCGGAGAAATGGCGATCGGTCACCTCAAAACCATTGAGCACCGCCCCGACGGTCACCCCCTGAAAAAAGGTCGCCACCACCGATCCCCACAGGAAGGCACGGTCCCAAAACGGACGGTGTGACGGCGTCGCTTTGAAGCGAAACTCGAAGGCCACACCGCGAAAAATCAGCCCCACCAGCATCAACGTCAGCGGGATGGTCAGCGCATCGACGATCACCGCGTAAGCCAGCGGAAAGGCACCAAACAACCCGGCCCCGCCGAGCACCAGCCAGGTTTCGTTGCCATCCCACACCGGGGCGACGGTATTCACCATCACATCCCGGTCGGCCGGGTGCTGATGAGTCAGAAATAAAATGCCAATACCCAGATCAAAACCGTCCATCACGATATACATCAGGGTGGCGAAAATAATGATGGTGAACCAGACAACAGAAAGCTCAATACCCATGTTATTTCCCCTCTCCCAACACGTCCTGCGCCGCCGATAACGGTCGCGCTGGTGTCTGCGCCAGTCCCGGTTCGCCGTTGGGCGCACCCTCCCCCTCACCCGGTCGCGGTCCTTTTTTAATCAAGCGCACCAGATAGGCATACCCCACGCCAAATACCGACAGGTACACCGCAATAAATAGCAGCAAACTCACGCTCATCTGTAGGTCACCGTGTGCCGATACCGCCTCACGGGTGCGTTGCAGGCCGTAAACCACCCACGGCTGACGGCCGACTTCGGTGGTGAACCAACCGGCCAGAATGGCGACCAACCCCGACGGCCCCATCAGCAGGGTGAACCACAAAAATGGCCGCGACTGATACAAACGCTGACGCCAGCGCAGCCACAACCCCAAAACCCCTAGCAGGATCATCAGCATTCCCAAACCGACCATGATGCGAAACGACCAAAACACCACCGGCGAGTTGGGCCGTTCGTCTTTAGGGAAGCTCTTCAATGCCGGAACCTGTTTATCCAGACTGTGGGTCAGGATCAGGCTCCCCAGATAAGGAATTTCCAACGCATAGCGGGTGGTTTCACGCTCCATATCCGGCCAGCCCACCAAAATCAACGGTGTCGGTTCGCCGGGTGGGTTATCCCAGTGGCCTTCAATCGCGGCAATTTTAGCGGGCTGGTATTTCAGCGTGTTCAGACCATGCATATCGCCCAGCAACGCCTGAATGGGGGCGACAATCAACGCCATCCAAAGCGCCATCGACAACATTTTGCGAATTGCCGGGGTATCGTTGCGCCGAAGCAAATGCCAGGCGGCAGACGCACCGACAAAAAAGGCGCTGGCAAGAAATGCCGCCGTCGCCATATGCATCAGTCGGTACGGGAAAGAGGGATTGAAGATAACCGCCAGCCAGTCTACCGGCACCACCACACCGTTATGAATTTCGTGCCCCTGCGGGGTCTGCATCCAACTGTTGGAGGCGAGGATCCAGAACGTGGACATGATCGTACCGAGTGCCACCATGCACGTCGCGAAAAAGTGCAACCCCGGCCCGACCCGCTGCCAGCCAAACAACATGACACCGAGAAAACCGGCTTCCAAAAAGAATGCGGTCAGCACCTCGTAGGTCAACAATGGGCCGGTAATGCTGCCAGCAAACTGCGAAAAACCGCTCCAGTTGGTACCAAACTGGTAGGCCATCACCAGACCGGACACCACACCCATACCAAAGTTAACGGCAAAGATTTTCGACCAGAAATGGTAGAGATCACGGTAGTCGCGGTTTCTGGTTTTCAGCCACAACCCTTCCAGCACAGCCAGAAAACTGGCCAGCCCAATAGTGATGGCGGGAAAAATGATATGGAAGGATACCGTGAACGCAAACTGTATCCTTGCCAGATGAAATGCATCGAGTCCAAACATGCCTTACCCCTGGACTGTTATCAGCCCTGCTATCGTTTTACTTGTCGGCTGGCACGCAGGCCAGAATCAGGAAACAGCGCCGACGTGCGCCGATGACATAACGCGCGGGAAATATCGCGCCGAGGCGAGATACCACCGGCACTGATCTTAAAATGGGCAGGAGTGAATGGGTATAAACAGTCTGCGTTATTTAGACTATAACAGTTTGGACATCATTTAATAAATTCATTATCAATCAACAATAAAATCAAATGATAATTTTAAAAGTCCTTTGAAAACAAATTAATGGTAAATATCGATAGAGATATAACAGAATAATTTATTACAAATTAAATCAGGAAAAAATATATTCCCCCCTCGGTATCGTTGCCTGTCTGATATCCAGCCAGCCTGTTCACCACCAGACGTTGCAGTATTCGCGGTACGGTTTGCCGCGAGTCGGGCAGATGCCCTTTACCCTGTTGATAACCAGCGCTGAAATTTTCTGTTGGCGCTTATGCAGCTTTGGGCAAAGATGTGGTATATAACCGCTACTTTTTAGGGTAGATAACCGAAATATAAGGGCAGGTATGGGCAATCGCACGTTGGCGGAGCTGGGTAGCGTGGTCGCGCTGGGTGGCGGCCATGGACTGGGGCGCGTGATGTCATCGCTCTCTTTTCTCGGCTCGCGGCTGACAGGCATTGTCACCACCACCGACAATGGCGGCTCTACCGGGCGCATTCGCCGCTCGGAAGGCGGTATTGCCTGGGGCGACACCCGTAACTGCCTTAATCAGTTGATCACCACCCCCAGTGTCGCCTCCGCCATGTTTGAATACCGCTTCAACGGCAACGGCGAGCTGTCCGGCCACAACCTGGGTAATTTGATGCTCAAAGCGATGGATCACCTCAGCGTGCGTCCACTGGAAGCCATCAACCTGATACGCAATCTGCTTAACGTCGACGCGCTCTTGATCCCAATGTCAGAGCAGCCGGTTGACCTGATGGCGATTGATGCGCAAGGCAACCCGGTGTACGGCGAAGTGGCGGTCGATCAACTCGCCGCACTGCCGCAAGATTTGATGCTCTACCCAAGCGCACCGGCCACACAAGAGGCGTTGACAGCGATAGCCGAAGCAGACCTGATCCTGATTGGGCCAGGCAGCTTTCTCACCAGCCTGATGCCGCCTTTACTGCTGACCGATCTGGCTCAATCGCTGCACAACGCACGTGCGCCGGTGGTCTATATCGGTAATCTGGGGACTGAACAAAGCCAGATAGCCACCCGTCTGACACTGGCCCAAAAGCTGCAACTCATCGAAAGCAAGATCAACCGGCGTATCATCGATGCCGTTGTTGTCGCTCCCCAAACCGATACCCACGGCGTGAACGACCGCCTGATTATCCGACAGCCGCTGGGGGCACACGATGTCCCTCACCACCACGATCGCCAATTGCTGCAGGCCGCGTTAGAGCAGGCCGTGCAAGCGTTGGGGCTGTGCCCGGCTTAAGGTTCAACCCTCAGCCACGGCGTATGGGTCACCCCCACTAGCAGCCCCTCAGGGCTGAGGAAGCGGGTGACCGTCTGCCCCCAGGGTTCCAGTCGGTTATCCACCAGTAATGGGTAACCCTGTTGTTTGATTGCCTCGGTCGCCGCCCCGATATCCGCCACTTCCAGTTCCATCCAGCCTTGCGGAATCGGATAGGTTGACGGCCAGCTGTCGGTACCAAAGCAGGACTGGCTCGCCTGTGCCAGCGGCCATAATGCAAAGTGCTTCACACCGTCCAACGTATCGCAGGTCAGGTAGGCGTAATTACCTTCCATCGGTTTTATCGGCAGATTCAACAAGGTCTGATAGAACGTCTGGCTGGTCGGCACCGACACCGTTATCGGCCCAAAGCCAGCGACGAACAGGACATCGACACCAGAAAGCGGCACATCGGGGATCGTATTTTTCATCACGCTATCACTCTTGTATTCAGCAGTATCGCGTCACGCCGCTGGCAACGCATGCCAACAGCACCAACGCAGTCAGGATGCCGCAATAAACTGTTCGCGCAGCGCATGGATTTCGTCGCGCAGACGGGCGGCCTCTTCAAACTCCAGATTCTGTGCATGAGTCAGCATCTGGCTTTCCAGCTCACGGATTTTCTGATCCAACGCTTTCGGCGACAGTTGCTGATACCGGGCCGCCGGTTCCGCCGCTTTCTTGCCGCGACCTTTGCCCTTGCCGTTGACAGACTGACCAATCTGCAAAATGTCGCCAATCTTCTTGTTCAGCCCCTGCGGCACAATGCCATGCTGCTCATTGTAGGCCTGCTGTTTCTCACGGCGGCGTTGGGTTTCATTGATGGCGCGCTCCATCGACGGCGTAATCCTGTCGGCGTACAAAATCGCCTTGCCGTTAAGGTTACGTGCCGCACGGCCAATGGTCTGAATCAGCGACCGCTCCGAGCGCAGGAAGCCTTCTTTGTCGGCGTCCAGAATCGCTACCAGCGACACTTCCGGCATGTCCAGCCCTTCACGCAGCAGGTTGATCCCCACCAACACGTCGAACTCGCCCAGTCGCAAATCACGGATGATTTCTACCCGCTCCACGGTATCGATATCCGAGTGCAGGTAGCGTACCCGCTCGCCGTGCTCTTCCAGATACTCGGTCAGGTCCTCCGCCATACGTTTGGTCAGGGTGGTAACCAGTACTCGCTCGTTAATGACCGCCCGCTTGCGGATTTCCGACAGTAAATCGTCCACCTGCGTGGTGACCGGGCGCACTTCCAGCACCGGGTCCAGCAGGCCGGTCGGCCGCACCACCTGATCAATTATCTCGCCACCAGATTTTTCCAGTTCGTAATTACCCGGCGTCGCTGAGACATAAATGGTCTGCGGTGCCAGCGCTTCGAATTCCTCAAACTTCATCGGCCGGTTATCCAGCGCCGAGGGCAAGCGAAAGCCGTACTCCACCAGCGTTTCTTTACGCGCCCGGTCGCCACGATACATCCCACCCAGTTGCGGGATAGTGACGTGGGATTCGTCAATCACCAGCAGCCCATCAGCAGGCAAATAGTCAAACAAGGTTGGCGGCGGTTCGCCGGGGCCGCGTCCAGACAGAAAGCGGGAGTAGTTTTCAATGCCGGAGCAATACCCCAGCTCATTCATCATTTCCAAATCGAAGGTGGTGCGCTGTGCCAGCCGCTGCTCTTCCAACAGTTTATTGTTGGCCAGCAACACCTGACGGCGTTCTGCCAGTTCGACTTTGATCTCTTCCATCGCCTGCAAAATGCGTTCGCGTGGCGTCACATAGTGGGTTTTCGGGTAAATGGTGTAACGCGGTACGGTTTGCACGATGTGGCCGGTGAGCGGGTCAAACAGCGACAGCCGCTCCACTTCTTCGTCAAACAACTCGACCCGCAGCGCTATCTCATCGGATTCCGCCGGAAAAATATCGATGACCTCACCGCGAACCCGGAAGGTGCCACGGCTAAAGGCCTGATCGTTACGGGAATACTGCAACTCCGCCAGACGACGCAAAATAGCTCGCTGATCAATCAGCATGCCTTGCGTCAGGTGCAGCATCATCTTCAGGTAGAGGTCCGGGTCGCCCAGACCGTAAATGGCGGAGACCGACGCCACCACCACCACGTCACGCCGCTCCAGCAAAGCCTTGGTCGCAGACAACCGCATTTGCTCGATATGTTCGTTAACCGAAGCATCCTTCTCGATAAAGGTATCGGAGCTCGGCACGTAGGCTTCAGGCTGGTAGTAATCGTAGTAAGACACGAAATACTCCACCGCGTTGTCCGGAAAAAACTCCTTCATTTCGCCATACAACTGCGCGGCCAAGGTTTTATTCGGCGCCAGCACCATGGTCGGCCGGTTGAGGTCCGCAATCACGTTAGCGATGGTAAACGTCTTGCCGGAACCCGTTACCCCCAGCAATGTCTGATGCGCCAGCCCGTCTTCCAGCCCCTCTTTCAGACGACGTATCGCTTCAGGTTGGTCGCCTGCGGGCTTAAAGGCAGAATGCAGTTTGAACGCTTTACTCATGAACAAGACACCCGGATAAAAAACGGTTGGAATCACGCATCAGAGACGAGTCGGCATGACCCGCATCATCGACAGGAAAGGGATACGTCTAGTATGAAAACCCCCAGCCAGATTTGCCAGCCTCATATTACTGGATATAAAAACAGCATCAAGTAATTCTTAACCATTGACCACACACCAGCACGTGCCCTCGTTGACTAGCACAGAGTGATGTTGCTATCCAGCAAAAAATCTCGCATTTATCCCCAGAAATACTGTTTCTCAAATTATCTGCTACGACCAGTGCCGGTAATTTATTCAGGTCTGCCGCTCTGACATAAAAGTGACTTGATTTTAATTAATTTACTGATTTTAAAGTACTTCATAAAAAAGCGGAGTTTAGCACCAAACCCGGTGCAACCCGCGCCAGCTCTTGGCTGGCGCGTTTTTTCTAACCCTAATACACACAGTTATCCACAGAAATAGTGGATAACTCCCACAAGCGCCCGCGCCTCCTGTATTGGCGTCTTTCGTTACCTTGGTCCGTTAGAGACCGGCAAACGACTTTTAAACAAAATTTCCGTGTTTGACGTGCCGCTTATTATAAAAAAAAGTGCTAAATGACACAGACTTAGCAAAAAGAAAAACTGCTGACCCAGTGGTTCGATCAGCAGTTTTCAAGATGGTTTTCTCTATCAATTTCAATTAGGAACAGGGATAAAACCACCACCCACGCAACATTCACCCAACTTCGTTAACCTCTTAGTAAAGTGATGTTTAAGTAATCGCCGATATCCTGCTGAAACGGCTTGGATAAATACGGGATTTCGCCTAACAGCGGTGCCGGAAGGTTATCTTGTAACGTCTGCAAATAGGCACGGTGATAACGCCCTGGCGGCTGCACAACATTGGCAATCCACCCCGCCAGCCTGACACCCGCGTGCTGTACGGCCTGCGCGGTGAGCATGGCGTGATTGATGCACCCCAGTTTGACGCCGACGACTAAAATCACCGCTAACGCCTCTTCCTGTACCCAATCAGCAAAGGTTTGCTGGGCACAAAGCGGCGTAAACCAGCCGCCCGCCCCTTCAACCAGGACCCAGTTCGCCTGACGCTCAAGCTGGCGCAGGCCGTCACTGAGGCTAGAAAAGGCAATCGGTCGATTTTCCTCTGCACTGACGATATGGGGCGATGTCGGTTCCATAAACGCCAGCGGATTAACCGCATCGTACGGCAGTGCCAGCGTGCTGTTAGCCTGTAGCTGCAAGGCATCGCTATTGCGGACGCCGTGTGGGGTGAGCTCACACCCGGATGCTACAGGCTTATAACCTGCCGTACGGTATCCGGCCCGGCGGGCAGCCTGCAACAGCGCCACGCTGGCAACGGTTTTCCCCACTTCGGTATCGGTTCCGGTGACAAACCAGCGCTCAGTCACGGTGAATCACTCCAAAAATGCGTTGATAGGTGAGCGGATAGCCTTGTGGATGACGGCTATAATGCGTAGCCAGCGCCGTCAGTTGCCGACGGTTCAGGCCGCGCGGCTCCCGCCCTTCCCGCAGCCAGGTCGCCCCCACACCTTTGACGGAGCGCATCAGCTCAAGTACATCGGGGAAATAGCATGTCGCGGGGGCCGGCGAGATATCCGCATGGTAACGACGACAGGCTGAAACAATGGCTTCCAGCGACAAGAATCGATTAATACGCCGGGAGCCATCCAGTTGCTGCCAGGCGTCATCCAGCTCGGCCAGCGTCCCCTGCGCCAGCGTACAAAAGGCAATTACCCCGCCAGACCGGGTGACCCGATAAAGCTCGGCCAGACCGGCGGCAAAGTCATCACACCATTGCATCGCCATATTGCTGAAACTGATATCCACGCTGCCATCCGCCAGCGGCAAGTGCTCGATATCTCCCAACAGGTAATGGGTCGCCGCCTGACGCTGACGCGCCATCGCCAGCATATCCACGGACAGATCCAGCGCCGTCACCCGTTTTCCGCACGCCTGCCAGCGCGCACTGAAATAGCCGGTACCACAACCGGCATCCAGCAGTTCGCCGCCGCGATGTTCACCAACCAGAGTCATCAGGTGTTCGCCGCTTTCACGCTGTAGTGCGGCAAAGCGGTCATACTGCGAAGCCGCCCGGCCGAAAGCACGGGCGATCGCCTGTTTATGGGGGGACGACGCGTTCAACACCCCGTCAACCTGCGTCATGCAACACCTCCAGCAGTCTGTCGATATCGTCAGGCTGATGACTGGCTGTCAGGGTAATGCGCAAGCGTGCTGTACCGGGTGGCACGGTGGGCGGCCGTATGGCGTTGACCCACAGCCCCGCGGAACGCAATTGTTGCGACAGCGCCAGCGACCAGGCGTTATCACCGACAATCAACGGTTGAATGGCGCTTTCTGATGCCAGCAGGCGAAACGGCAGGCCAGCAGCCCCCTTGCGAAAACGTCGGACATTCTGCGCCAGCGCGTCACGCCGGGCCTCGCCATCATCGCCACGAATAATCATCAGCGCCGCTGACAGCGCACAGGCTTGCGCCGGTGGCATGGCAGTGCTGTATATCAGATGGCGGGCAAACTGTAGCAAGTATTCTGCAATCGACTGACTGCACAGCACCGCCGCGCCACTGACGCCAAAGGCCTTGCCGAAGGTGACGATCAGCAATTCGGGTTTCACCCCTTGTTGCGCGCAACAGCCGCGACCGTGCTCCCCCAGCGTGCCGATACCGTGGGCATCATCCACCATCAGCCAGGCGCTATGCTCGCGACTGCACTGGTGCAATGCCGCCAACGGTGCCGTATCACCATCCATGCTGAATACCCCTTCGGTGACTACCAGCGTCTGGCCGCCAACCGGTTTTTCCAGCAATGATTGCAACGATTCTGGCTGGTTATGGTGAAAGCGGCGTAGTGTCGCAGGTGACAGGCTGGCGGCCTCCAGTAACGAGGCATGACTGAGGCGATCCGCCAGAATGCGGTCGCCTTCTGCCATCAGTGCGGTTATCACCGCCTGATTCGCGGCAAAACCGGAGATCATCAGCACTGCCCGGTCATATCCCAGCCAGTCCGCCAACTGTTGCTCCAGTTGTTGGTGTGCGGTGGTATAACCGGTTACGTGACCGGAGCCACCGCTGCCCACGCCGAACTGCTGCGCCCCTTGCTGCCAGGCGCGCACTATCGCCGGGTGCTGACTCAACCCCAGGTAATCATTACAGGAAAAATTGAGATAACGTTGTTGCTCGCGCACCAGCCAGCGACCGCTGCCACCGTCATTGGCAAGACGCACCCGGTAGGCGTCTTGCGCCTGCCGCTGTGCCAGCGCCTGATCGATCCGTTGCTGCCAGCTCATTTATACCGCCGCGTTGTAATATTGCTCAGTATCGGTATGCAGCAATTGCTCGGTCAGATGCTGCTGTTGCTGGTTGTCGCCGTATTCGGTTTGGGTTTGCTGCGGGTTAAGCCCCAGTTTGCGAAACAGCAACAGGTCCTTATCTTCTTTCGGATTTGGCGTCGTCAGCAGCTTGCAGCCATAAAAAATGGAATTGGCACCCGCCATAAAACACATCGCCTGTGTCTGTTCGCTCATCTGTTCGCGACCGGCGGACAGCCGCACATGAGATGTCGGCATCATGATGCGTGCCACCGCAATGGTGCGGATAAAATCGAACGGGTCCACATCGTCGTTTTCCGCCAGCGGCGTGCCCTTCACTTTCACCAGCATGTTGATGGGGACACTCTCCGGCGGCGTCGGCAGATTGGCCAGTTGCACCAACAGGCCAGCACGGTCACGCACCGTTTCGCCGAGCCCGACAATCCCGCCGGAGCAAACTTTGATGCCTGCACCACGGACTTTATCCAGCGTATCCAGCCGCTCCTGATAGGTACGGGTAGTGATGATATTGCCGTAAAACTCCGGCGAGGTATCCAGGTTGTGGTTATAGAAATCAAGCCCGGCCGCCGCCAGTCGCTGCGCCTGATCGCCATGCAGCGTACCCAGCGTCATGCAAGTTTCCATACCCATCTCTTTCACGCCGCGCACCATCGACTCCAGATACGGCATATCGCGCTCGTGAGGATTTTTCCACGCCGCGCCCATACAGAATCGGGTTGAGCCGGCGGCTTTTGCCTGACGGGCGGACGCCAGTACCTGCTCAACCTGCATCAGCCTTTCGGTTTCAATGCCGGTGCGGTAACGGGCGCTTTGCGGACAATATTTGCAATCTTCCGGACACGCGCCGGTTTTGATGGATAACAGTGTGCTGACCTGCACCTGACGAGGATCAAAGTGCTGGCGATGCACCTGCTGTGCCTCAAACATCAGTTCCAGAAACGGCTTATCAAACAAGGCTTGCGCCTGTTCCAGGGTCCAGTTTACGCGTTCGGTCATCGTCATTGCTCCGGGTAAAAAAGTCTCGCCAGTGTAATTTATGTGGGTATACTGTCAACCAAATTGAGATCAGATTAGTTGACAACAGTATGAATCAGGATGACCTGGAGTTCGACCTGCGCCATATCTGGCACCCTTACACCTCTATGACGTCCCCACTGCCTTGTTATCCGGTTACCGCCGCCAGCGGCTACCAGTTGCAACTGGCTGATGGCCGCCAGTTAGTGGATGGCATGTCGTCCTGGTGGGCGGCGATTCATGGCTACAATCACCCACGCTTGAATAAGGCGCTGCAAGCACAACTGGCGCAGATGTCCCATGTCATGTTTGGCGGCATCACCCATCCGGCGGCGGTGGCGCTGTGTCGCCAGTTAGTGGCGATCACCCCTGCGGCACTGGAGTGTGTGTTTTTGGCCGACTCTGGCTCGGTGGCGGTAGAAGTGGCAATGAAGATGGCGTTGCAATACTGGCAGGCTCGCGGAGAACGCCGTCAGCGTTTTCTGACGCTGCGCCACGGCTATCACGGCGATACTTTTGGCGCGATGTCGGTGTGCGACCCGGACAACTCGATGCACAGTCTGTATCAGGGATATCTGCCACCGCATCTGTTTGCCGATGCGCCGCGCGGCGGGTTTGACCAACCGTGGCAACAGGAAGATATCTCGGCGTTCAGCACCCTGCTGCAACAGCATCAGCGTGAAATCGCCGCCGTCATTCTGGAACCTATCGTGCAGGGTGCGGGCGGTATGCGCTTTTATCATCCCGAGTACCTGCGACAAGTCCGTCAGTTATGCGATAAGCATGGCATCTTGTTGATCGCCGATGAAATCGCCACCGGATTTGGCCGCACCGGGCGTCTGTTTGCCTGCGAACACGCCGACGTCACGCCGGATATCCTGTGTCTTGGCAAGGCGCTAACCGGTGGCTACATGACACTGTCCGCTACACTGACCACCCGCGCAGTCGCCGAGACCATCAGCAACGGCGAGGCCGGATGCTTCATGCACGGCCCGACCTTTATGGGGAACCCGCTGGCATGCGCTGTGGCCTACGCCAGCCTGACGCTGCTGGCGGAAAATCACTGGCAGGCGCAGGTGGCAGCCATCGAAGAGCAACTGCGTCAGGCATTGCTGCCGCTCAGTGATGCACCGGCGGTTGCCGATGTGCGGGTATTGGGCGCTATCGGCGTAGTGGAAACCCGTCACCCCGTCAATATGGCGAACCTGCAACGTTTTTTTGTCGAACGGGGAGTCTGGATTCGCCCCTTTGGCAAACTGATTTATCTAATGCCGCCGTTTATCATTGAACCGCAGGCATTGGCACAATTAACCCACGCTATCGCGGATGCCGTGAGTGGTGCGCATCCCTCGTTTTTCCACTGATTAATCTTCTCTGCGTAATCCTTTCTGCATTCCTGCCTGGCTATTTAAACGCCAGGCAATCCCCCTAAGGAATAATTATCCGTGTATCAGCAAGGTATTTTTCTGTTTATTTTTCACTCACGACAGGGACTACATTACCTTTGATATATCCATAGAGTTAAAAGTAATTATGGGCATAGCATTCCCACCCGGTTATTAATTAAAAGACAAAAAAGACAAATGTTTTTCCGTAATAGAACAGTAACAAACCTTGTTATTGGCTTTTACCATTTCGTCATATTTATGTCTGTTCTAATCGACATCATGTCCTGAATAGTCATTCTTCACCAACGTTAACTCCTCTAGTATTCGTGCCATACACAAACCTTAAGGAGGAGACCAAGATGACCCGTCTGATCCACAAAAACATGGATGTTTGCGGCCCTGATACACAACTCGATATTATTTACCCTACTGATGACGCGGCTATTGAGGTAAAAAAATACATCGCCGACATTTATCTCAGAACGTATAAAGCGACAATTTCGCCCTCACCTGACATCATTATTTGTAGCCGAAATGCCAGAGACAAAAAAATTGTCGCCAGTGCGGGTATCACGTTCGCCGCACAACATGACACGTTATTTTCCGAGCGTTATTTACCCGACTCACTGGAAGCATTGATAAATCGGAACGCCACCCAGCCGATATACCGCCATCAATTGGTTGAGATAGGCGCGCTGGCTTCCGATAACCCGAATGCGTCTGCTGACCTTATTCGTACCCTGCCGATTATTTCCTGGTTCATGGGCGCAACGGCTATTTTGTGTACATCCACCCGGCGGTTAAGAAAATTACTGAGTTATTACCATATTCCCTTCGAGCCGATCACCGATGCTTCTCCGTTAGCGCTGTCAGAGCAGGAGCGGCAAATCTGGGGGAGCTATTACGACCAATCACCCCAGACCGGCATTATTCGGCTTTCTCAGTGCGGCCACCTGTTCGAGCATTTCTCTGGCCGTCTGATGATGGCGGATTTTAATAACCTGATTCGCGAATCAAAGGTGGCGGCATGAATATCCTTAATCGCATTGTCGAGCAGGCCAGCCATACTCCGGATGCCCCAGCCATCATCCAGTTGCAAAACGCGGGCGATGAAGCCCACTACAGTTATTCGTCCCTACTGCGCGACGTCCGTAAGCTGGCGGCAAATATTCTCGCTCATGAAACCTCACAACCTGGCGACGCACAGCCAAAGCCCGTCGGCCTGATTATGGGCAACAGCGCAGAATGGGTGGTGGCGGATTTAGCCCTGCTGTATGCCAACCGGGTCGAAGTCCCCGTACCGCTGGCGTTCTCAGCAGAACAAGCCGCCTGGTTGTTGCGCGACTGCGATGTCATTTTGATGGATGAAATCGGCCAGCAACAACTGGATGTGTGGCGTCAACGCGGGTTATCGCTGGATGCCAGGCTGATCCCGATTTCACTTTCCGATCTGCCGGGTTTGTCTGCAAACGCCGGTGATCTGCCTGACGCAACGCAGGATACGATCATCAAGGTCATCCATACCTCCGGCACAACCAGCCAGCCGAAAGGGGTGCAAATCCGCCGTCATGGTCTGGATGCGTTGGTCGATGCGTTATGGCAACGCGCCGCCCAGGGTGATTACCACCGCTACTTATGTCTGGTCCCACTGAGTCTGTTGATAGAACAGGTCACCGCGATCTATATGCCGCTAACTTCTGGCGGTGCCATCGTGTTGCCGCCGGTTACGTTACCGCCATTAGGGAGCCCTGGGGTACAGGCAGTCGACCGTTTACCGCTGATTGCCTCAGCCCGCCCGACCGCCATGACACTGACCCCGGCGCTGGTGGAAGCACTGGCCGAAAAAGCCTGGGGATGTATGCCGGAAAACCGGTTGCAGACACTCTTTGGGCACGACCATCTGCCGTTGCTGGCAGTCGGTGGCGCCCCGGTAGACAGCGACATCCTGCACGGTCTTAATCAGCTTGGTATTCCGGTTTACGAAGGATACGGCCTGAGTGAAAACAGCTCGGTAGCCAGTTGGAATTGCCGTGGCGCACATCGCATCGGCACCGTTGGTCAACCGCTGTCGCATGTAGAAGTCCGTCTGGCCGACGATGGCGAGTTGTGCCTACGCAGTTCCTCATTATTTGCTGGCTATGCAGGCGAAGACCCCAGCAGTTGCCATGTTGATGAAGACGGCTGGCTGCACACCGGAGACATCGCCCGGCTGGATGATGACGGTTTTATCTCCATCATCGGTCGTAAAAAAACCATGATCATCACCGCCAACGGCAGAAATATTTCCCCCGAATGGCTGGAAACGGCTTATCGCTCGGTGCCTGGGGTTTTAGCGGCGATTGTGTTTGGCGACAAGCGGCAATTTCTCGGCGGCATATTTATCGTTAATGACATCAACAACGCGGACACGATCCGTCAGGCGATTGGGGACTATGCCCGCCAGCATTTGAATGAACTGGAGCACATCAGCAACCCGATTCTGCTCCCGCACCATCCAGACATCATGGAACAACTGTTCACCGTTACCGGTCGGCCACGCCGTAATGCCGTTGCTGACTTTCTTGCACACAATGAGGTTAATGTCGAATGAATATCAAGGAAATGGCTCATACATCCCATGCTGGGTTAGTTATTACTTCACTGGACGAAGGCGATGTTACCGCACTGACATCAGACTACTTACTCAATCAGCTCCGTACCCACGGCTATCTGATCCTGAGAGGTTTTCGCCACAGTATTGCCGATTTCTCCGAGCGCGTGCGCAGTACCAGCAGCCGCATCAGCCTGGACCCAGCCCGCAGTTTTGATGGCGACACCGCACAGAAGGTAGACGCAGGTTATGACAAGGTCGGCCTGCATTGTGAAAACGGGAATAGCCCTTTCTGGCCGGATCTGTGCTGGTTCTATTGCCAGAAGGCACCGACGCAGGGGTCACAAACTACCGTCTGTGATGGTAAAGCCGTGTATGAAAACATGAATGCTGCCCAGCGTGCCGCCTTCACATCACAGGATATTGTCTATTCACGACGTGTGGATGAGAAGAAGTGGAAAACCTATGCGCTGCACGCGCTGGCCGGTCAACCGGGCGCGCCGACCTCAATTGACGACATCACGCTGGAGCACCTGTACTCCGTCGCGCAAAGCGATGTGGGTATGCGCATTGACAAACTTGATGATGGTGCGATCCGTTATTCGTTCCAGACTCCGGCCATTATTGGCAGCCGCCTGAATACGAAGGAGACACATAACTTCGCCAACAGCATTTTCGGGCCGTCGAATAATTATGAAACACCGGTTATTACCTTCGCTGACGGCAACCCTATTCCGGATACGCTGCTGGCAGAAATGGATGACTTGTGCGAAAGCCTGACCTTTGATGTGGGCTGGCAGCAAGGCGATATCGTGCTGATTGACAATACCCGTGTCATGCATGGTCGCCGTCGCATCGAAGACAAAGACAGAACCATCTTCAATGCCCTGTCTTACGTATAACGACACTGCGCAGCCGGAATCATCTCACTATTCAGGAATCAAGGAGTAAGGGAATTGATGCGTACCGAAAACGTGATGGATGCGTTCAAATCTATTAACCAATACGCTCATCTTAATAACCTGCATCCCAACCGGATGCCCTGGGAAGAGGCGGCCACCGACAAGGAGTTAGCCTTTCTGTCGTGGGCACTGGTTGGGCAACATGAACAGCAGCCAAAAGCCATCGCCTATCTGTATAAGGAGCTGTCGCAATTAGCCGAAATCGAAATGCATGTTTCCACAGTGATGACGCGCATTTTGTGCGAACTGCAGTCGGATAACCCCAGCGTACTGGCGGGCGATGGCCTTTATCATGCGTTGTCATGTTTTGCTTCTGAAGAAGTCAATCATGCCAACAGCTTCTATCAGTATGTACGCCATCTCTCCGGCCGTGATATCAAGCTGAGCAATAACCTGCACCAGCAGCGTATTGCGCTCTATAACGATAATGACGACCCGCTGATCAAACTGGCGGCGCTATGCGCCACCGCGTATGTCGGTGAAACCGTGATTACCGTGTTTGAACGCCGACTGAAAGTGCTGGACCCGATGCAGCATGGCTTTCTGACCCGACTGCTGCATTTTCATGGTCTGGATGAAGCGCGCCATATTCAGTGTGATCACGCTATTTTCGACCACCTGATCCCGAGTTTCACCGCCCAACAGCGCACCCGCATGCACCAGTTGGTGACCGAAACCGAACGGCTGAATACCGAACTGGCTAAAGCATCGGCCGAGACGGTGAAATCCGCGTTCGATATCGATTACACCGAAGGCAATGATGCAGCGGAAACGCAGTTGGCCATGACGTTGCGTTTTCGGGACATCGTGCAGTCCGGCGAGATGATCCGCAAAGTGGATGATCATATGGACGAAGAGACACAGGCACTGGTCGTTAATTTCTCCAAATCTTCTCATATACATAGCTGGGGTCCTTTCGCATGAAAGAACACGCTCTGAATGCGGCAGCAATGCCGCAACCTAAAACACGTTTAGGTGTGGTGGCGATTGTCGCCACCCTGTTTCTTGCCGCAGTGGATAGCACCATTGTCAGCACGGCGCTACCGGCCATGCGTGATGAGTTGGGTCACGCCGAACTCTGGCCCTGGATCATGTCCGGCTTTTTACTGCCCGTGGCATTGATTGCTCCGCTGGCCGGTGCCTGCGCTGACCGTCTTGGCGTTTCCATCACGTTAAAAACCTGCCTGATTATCTTTCTGGCCGCCTCGGTTCTGGCTGCCGTCAGCCCGACGATGGGCTGGCTGATTGCCGCACGTGTCTTGCAAGGCTGTAGCGCTGGCGGCTTGATTGTATTGACCTACGCGTTGCTCGCCAGTCTGTTTGACGCCAGCCAGCGAGGCAAAATGCAAGGCATGCTCAGCGCTGTCTGGGGGCTTGCCGCTATCATTGGCCCACTGTGCGGCAGTGTGTTAACCCATTGGTTCGGATGGCGGTCAATCTTCTGGTTCAACCTGCCCGTCGGGCTGGGTGCGTTACTGTTGCTGGTGTTTACGCCGACGGTGGGTAAACGACAAAACACAGTTCGCCTCGATATGACCGCACAGTTAGCGCTCATCGTGCTGGCCAGTGTGCTGATGTGGCTGATGACCAGCTCATCACGCCTGATGGTGCCCTGGTTTGTCCCTGTCGCGCTGGTGCTGATCAGTGCCGCGCTCCTGGCCTTGCGTCTGCAAAAACAACCGCTCAGCAGCCCGATTCCTGTCGAGTTTTTCCGCCACGGCGCGCTGTTCTCGGTCATTGTACTGGTCATGCTCTCCAGCGCGGGGCTCTATGCCTCCGTCACTTTACTGCCTCTGGCACTCAGTCAGTCTGGCGGTACGCTGTTATCGGGTGGGCTGCTGATTATGCTGGCCGCGTTAGGCTGGGTCGTCGGCTCTGCCGTATGCGGCAACCTGCTCGCCAAACGGGGGTATCGAACCATGGCGGGTGCCGGTATGGCGTTACTGGCTATCGGCTGTATGGTGATGAATGCTGCACTGACGCTTAATAACACGTTGGTTATCGCGTTGGCTCTGGTCATGATTGGTCTGGGGATGGGCTTTACCGCCACCACCACACTGGTACTGGCCCAAAACAGCGCACCGCCAGAGCGTCTGGGTGCCTGGACCTCAACCATCCAGTTTTTACGCAATATTGGCGCAGCCGTTGGCGTCAACCTGTTGGCTACGCTGCAACAGCATATTCAAACAGGAAATGCATATCAGACTTGTTTCGCGTTATTGGGGGGAAGTATGCTGGTAGGCCTAATTTTTTGTTTCCTTGTCCCCAATTACTATCAAAAATCCTGACAGTAACGGGCAACACTGACGGATACATAATGGACGACGTGATCCACCAGCATGACGCTTTTTTTACAGAACGTATTCTTGATTCGGTTTCCGTATCTGAAAATGTACCGCACCAGCACACGCAGGGACAGTTTGTTCTGGTGCGTCAGGGAATACTGTACGGTCACACGGCATTTCGAAACTGGCTGATTAAACCGGGCATGGCGGTGTGGATCCCGCCGAATGTGGTGCACTGGGGGCATGCCTTACATCGGGTTGATTTAACCGTACTGTATGTCGCTCCATCGCTGTGCCACTGCTCGTCCAGTGAGATAAAATTGTTGGATGCGTCCGCGTTTATCGTCGGCTTGTGCGAACGTCTGGCCTTTGCACACACCGCACTGAGCGACGAACGCCGCGATCGCATCCTGCAATTGCTCTTCGAAGAAATTGAGGAAATGCCCTCCAGCAACCTCTCCCTGCCCTTACCCGGCGATCACCGCCTGAAAAAAATCACCGACTGTCTCATCGCCACCCCCGCATTACGCCGTAGTCTCGCCGAATGGGGAAAACTGGTGGGGGCGACGGAACGTACGCTAGCCAGACTGTTTGTGCGCCATACCGGGCTACGCTTCACCGAATGGCATAACCGCCTGTTATTATCCGAAGCCTGGCGCGGACTGGCCGACAATAAATCCAACGATGAGCTGGCCATCCAGCTAGGGTTTTCATCCAGCGACTCCTTTGGGCACTGGTTTCGCCGCATGACTGGCAACAGCCCCAGCCATGCTCGCCGACACCTCAATACACAAAATGCCCCCACGCCCTGAGTCTACAAACTCTCGCCACCCATTTCCACGACGCTGACATCGGTGTTCTGCGCGACCAGAACACCGGTGACCGTATCGCTCACTCCCGCGAATTGTCACTTTCATTCGATATCATGACTTTATCGAGCATTCCCGCTTGGATTGTGCTGCGTTACCGTAAGCGCACTGCGATTTACGATAAAACACGATTCACGATAAAAAGGAAATGACCCATGCTGGAATATAACCTGATGAAATTGATGCATGCGCTGGCGGCAGTGGCTGCCACTGGCCCGTTACTGTTTGCCCCCTGGCTTTCATGGCGGTTGCAATCCTGCCAACAGCCCCCTGAAAAGCAACTGTTGCTGAGTGGATTAACCATTACTGACAGATTTTACAACGTGGCAGGCTGGCTGCTGATGATAAGCGGGGCCGTCATGTTGTGGCTGGATGACTGGCACCGCTTATTCCAGTTATGGTTTGTCCTGAGCGTGGCCTTTTTCGTCATCGACTCTATCGCCGAAAAAAAATGGCGTGACCCGGCCACGACCGCACTCGACACCACCGCCCCTGGCGAACCCGGCTGGCTACTGCATACCTCCCGACTGCACCGTGCGGTGTTGACCCAAATGGGGTCAACCAGTCTGATTTTGCTGGCGATGTTATTGCATAACCAGTTGACGATGAGTCTGCTGAGCATCACCTCATTTATCCACTAAATCCGGCCAGATTCATTCCTTCCCCTTTTATTACACATAGCGCAATCACTGCTGCCACCTCCCCCGGTGGCAGCGCACTGGTCACCACTATTTCTTTGAACTCTATCCAGAATTCTATCCCGCTAACTTGAATGCCACCTGAAAGCTGCACTAGTGTTGATGTGAACTATCAATGTGAATTGCTAATGTAAATTGATAATTGAACGACCTCTCTGGCAGGACAACAGCGAGCGCTCTCCCGCATGCGCTGTGAAGTGGCATTGCTGTTGTCTGCGACCGCTGTACCACCTCAAATAACGAGAAATCTACACATGGAAAAAAGTGCGATACGACCACAGGCGCTTCTCATCGCGCTGCCCTTACTGTTTTCCCCTCTGGCAAGCGCAGTACAACAGGCCGTGCTCGATACCCGTGGCGCACCGTTGATCAAGGTCAGCGGGCTGACATTTAAAGACCTGAACCGCGACGGAAAACTCAACCCGTATGAAGACTGGCGTTTACCTGCGGCAGAGCGGGCGGCGGACCTGGTCTCACGCATGACGCTGGCGGAAAAAGCCGGGGTGATGATGCACGGTTCCGCGCCAACGGCAGGCAGCGTCACCGGTGCCGGTACTCAGTATGATCTCAATGCGGCAAAGACCATGATTGCCGACCGCTACGTCAACAGCTTTATTACCCGGCTTTCCGGCGATAATCCGGCCCAGATGGCCGAGGAAAACAATAAATTACAGCAACTAGCCGAAGCCACCCGGCTGGGGATCCCTCTCACTATCAGTACCGACCCGCGCAGTTCGTTCCAGTCACTGGTCGGCGTCAGCGTGTCGGTGGGTAAATTCAGCAAATGGCCTGAAACGCTTGGGCTGGCGGCAATTGGCGACGAAGAACTGGTCAGGCGCTTTGCCGATATTGTGCGTCAGGAATACCGCGCCGTCGGCATTACCGAAGCGTTGTCACCTCAGGCAGACCTCGCTACCGAACCACGCTGGCCGCGTATCGACGGCACCTTTGGTGAGGACCCCGACCTGACGAAAAAAATGGTGCGCGGTTATGTCACTGGTATGCAGAACGGTAAAAATGGTCTCAACGCACAAAGCGTCATCTCGATAGTAAAACACTGGGTCGGTTACGGTGCGGCGAAAGACGGCTGGGACAGTCACAATGTTTACGGCAAGTACGCGCAATTCCGGCAAAACAACCTGCAGTGGCACATTGACCCGTTCACCGGCGCGTTTGAAGCCCATGCGGCAGGCATCATGCCTACTTACTCCATATTGCGAAACGCTAGCTGGCACGGCAAACCCATCGAACAGGTTGGGGCCGGGTTCAATCGCTTCCTGCTCACTGACCTGCTGCGCGGTCAGTATGGTTTTGATGGCGTCATCCTCAGCGACTGGCTTATCACCAACGACTGCAAAGGCGATTGTCTGACCGGCGTGAAACCGGGGGAAAAACCGGTGCCGCGTGGTATGCCATGGGGAGTGGAGAAACTGACACCCGCCGAGCGCTTCGTCAAAGCCGTGAATGCCGGGGTCGATCAGTTCGGCGGCGTCACCGACTCAGCACTACTGGTGCAAGCGGTGCAGGACGGCAAACTGAGCGAAGCTCGCCTTGATACCTCCGTCAACCGCATTCTGAAACAGAAATTCCAGACCGGATTATTCGAGCGTCCCTACGTTAATGCCACACAAGCCAACAACATCGTCGGCCGGGCAGACTGGCAACAACTGGCAGATGATACCCAGGCTCGCTCGCTGGTCCTGTTGCAAAACAATAATCTGTTACCGCTGCGTAAAGGCAGCCGGGTCTGGCTGCATGGCATTGCGGCAAACGCGGCGCAGGAGGCTGGCTTTATCGTCGTGAATACTCCAGAACAGGCCGACGTAGCGCTAATCCGCACCCACACGCCATACGAACAACCACACAAGAATTTTTTCTTCGGCAGCCGCCATCATGAAGGGTCGCTGGCGTTTCGCAACGATAACCCGGACTACCAGGCGATCGTGCGCGCCAGCGCTAAGGTGCCGACTCTGGTGACCGTCTATATGGAACGCCCCGCCATCCTGACCAATGTGGTGGATAAAACCCGTGCGGTGGTCGCCAACTTTGGCGTTAGCGATAGCGTATTGCTCAACCGGCTGATGTCCGGCGCGGCTTATACGGCAAAATTGCCGTTTGAACTGCCGTCGTCTATGTCGGCGGTGCGCAACCAGCAGCCCGATCTGCCTTATGACAGCGCAAAACCGCTGTTCCCATTCGGTTATGGTCTGCCTCACTGAGCCGCCGTCACGGTTCAATATCATGTAATCCATGCCATTTAGCCAATGGCATGGAACCAATATGATGGAGCGAACGTAACAGACGTGATGGCGTAATGGCATAAAAGTCGCCCCGGAGTTATGGGGCGGTGTTCTCCCCTCCTCCTACCCAGACGGCCTTTATCGCCCAGTTAATCAGCGGCAATTCATGAAAAGCCGAACGGCAGAGATGAAACGCCCCCTTCATTTTTGTGATTCGTAGCACACTAGCGACATTAGCGTTATCATCATCTTAACGGTTCTTCAGGATTATCCCCTATGCGCAATACCATCACACGGTGCTGGCAGTATTTACGCGCTTTCGCATTGATTTATCTGTGCCTGTTTATTGGCAATGCGATATCCGCGTTACTCCCGATTACCATCCCCGGCAGCATTCTCGGCATGCTGGTGTTATTTGCCTTGCTGGCATCACAAATTCTGCCGTCGCGCTGGGTCAAACCGGGGTGCCAATTGCTGATCCGCTACATGGCACTACTGTTCGTGCCTATCGGGGTGGGGGTGATGAATTATTATGGCATTGTGCGCGACCAGTTCGGCCCGATCGTCGTTTCCTGTCTGGTCAGCACATTTGTGGTCATGATCGTCGTTGGCTACACCACCCAGATGGTGCACCGTGATCGGGTAGCATCGGGCCGCAACACCACAGACACGAAGGAAGAGAAATAATGCTGAATTATCTGTGGTGGTCACTACCGCTGACGCTGGTGGTTTTCTTTGGTGCCCGCCACGTGGCGCTAACGTTGAAAATGCCATTACTGAACCCGTTGCTGGTCTCGATGCTGGTGATCATCCCACTGCTGCTGGTTCTGGATATCCCTTACAATCATTATTTTAGCGGCAGCGCCATCCTCAACAGTCTGCTGCAACCTGCGGTGGTGGCGCTGGCCTTCCCGTTGTATGAACAGCTACACCAAATCCGCGCGCGCTGGAAATCCATCATCAGCGTTTGTTTTATCGGCAGTGTTACCGCCATTATTTCCGGCACCGTGATTGCCTTGTGGCTCGGTGCCTCGCGGGAAATCGCCGCCTCCGTGCTGCCAAAGTCGGTCACCACGCCAATCGCTATGGCCGTTGCCAGCGCTATCGGCGGCATTCCGGCCATCAGCGCCCTGTGCGTGATTCTTGTTGGTATCGTCGGCGCAGTCATGGGCCACGCGTTATTAAATCGGCTGAATATTCGCGCCAAATCCGCCCGCGGGCTGGCGATGGGAACCGCGTCACACGCACTGGGTACAGCCCGTTGCGCGGAAGTCGATTTTCAGGAGGGTGCCTTTAGCTCGCTGGCGCTCGTTATCTGCGGCATCATTACCTCGTTGATCGCGCCATTTCTCTTTCCGGTGATCGTCCGCCTGATGGGGGCATAATGCCCCTTTCCGCCGTTTTTTCCTGCTTGCAACCGGCCTAAAACCTGCGAGACATCTCGCATTTGTGATTTCTTTTTCATTCATTTCATTCTAAAAGTGATAATAATCACAAATATTAGCTGTATCACTGTCCACACTTGGGTCAGTACGCCTTGTAAACCGGGAAAGAGAAACCACCATGCAAGCACGCTTTCATGACGCCTTCACGCAATTGCCTGCAACGCTACAAACCGCGTTGGCCCCCATACTGGCGCGTGACGATTTCGCCGCCATGCTAACCGCTGACGACGTCCGCCAGATTTGCGCCCACTGCCAGCTCGACGCCAATGAGCTGGCCTTTGCCCTGCTGCCGCTGGCTGCCGCCTGCGCGCTGACGCCAGTGTCTGATTTTCACGTCGGTGCCATCGCACAAGGTGTCAGTGGCGCATTCTACTGGGGCGCTAATATGGAGTTTGACGGCCTGCCGTTACAGCAGACGGTCCATGCCGAACAAAGCGCGATTAGCCACGCCTGGTTGCGTGATGAACCCGCGCTGCGCGCGGTAACCGTCAATTACACGCCTTGTGGCCACTGTCGCCAGTTCATGAATGAACTGAACAGTGCGCCTGAATTGCGTATTTGTCTGCCGGGACGGGCGGCCGCCCCGCTCGGCCATTACCTGCCGGATGCCTTTGGCCCACGTGATTTAGCGATCAACACCCTGCTGATGGATACCATTGATAATGGATTAACACTGGCAACGGATGACACGCTGTGCCAGTTAGCGCTAGCCGCCGCCAACCGCAGCCATGCACCGTACAGTAAAGCGTTTAGTGGCATCGCGCTGGAGACGCAGCAAGGCCACCGCTATACCGGTCGCTACGCGGAAAACGCTGCGTTCAACCCCAGCCTGCCCCCGTTACAGGCCGCGCTAAATCTGGTCAATCTGGCGGGTGAAGCATTCAGCGATATTCAGCGGGCGGTTCTGGTGGAGTCAAGCCATGCCGCACTCAGTCAGTGGAGTCTGGCTCAACCGTTGCTGGCCTCGTTGGGGTGCACTTCGCTGCATCGCGCGCTGGCCGATTGAAGCATTACGCCGTCGTCTTATTATTTATAGGAATAATGAGATGACGGCATCCCCACCCTTCTGTGGCCTTTGTTGCCGCTAAAAGCCGCAGCTATGTGACTTCCCCCACATATTTTTTATATGCAAGTCATCTGTAATTATTTTAATTAACAATCCCTGTACATATTTGCTGGGTACTTTAAGATCCCGGTATCGATCGCTTCCCGCTGGTTCTCCCGAACCGATTTCAGCTACCAAAGAGTCGAAAAAGTCATGGAATTGGAATACGAAAGTAAACGTCCGCTCTACATCCCTTATGCTGGTCCTCTCCTGCTCGAGTTTCCCCTTCTGAACAAAGGCAGCGCCTTTACCGAAGAAGAACGTGGTCACTTCAACCTGCACGGTCTGCTGCCTGAAGCGGTAGAAACTATTGAAGAACAAGCAGAACGCGCCTGGCGGCAGTATCAGGAATTCAAGAACGATATGGAAAAACACGTGTACCTGCGTAATATCCAGGACACGAACGAAACCCTGTTCTACCGCCTGCTGGAAAACCACCTGAGTGAAATGATGCCGATCATTTACACGCCGACGGTCGGTGCCGCTTGTGAGCACTTCTCCGACATTTATCGTCGTGCCCGTGGTCTGTTCATCTCCTATCCTAACCGCGAGCATATCGACGATATGCTGCAAAACGCCACCAAACAGAACGTAAAAGTCATCGTGGTGACGGACGGCGAGCGTATTCTGGGTCTGGGCGACCAGGGTATCGGCGGTATGGGGATTCCGATCGGTAAGCTGTCATTGTACACCGCGTGCGGCGGCATCAGCCCGGCATATACCCTGCCGGTAGTACTGGATGTCGGTACCAACAACCCGCAACTGCTCAACGACCCGCTGTACATGGGCTGGCGTCACCCGCGTATTACCGGTGACGAATACTATGAATTCGTGAACGAATTCATTCAGGCGGTGAAACGTCGCTGGCCGAACGTCCTGCTGCAGTTCGAAGACTTCGCACAGAACAACGCCATGCCGTTGCTGAACCGCTACCGTGATGAAATCTGTAGCTTCAACGACGACATTCAAGGCACTGCCGCCGTGGCACTGGGCAGCCTGATCGCCGCCAGCCGTGCTGCAGGCAGCCAGTTGCGTGATCAGACCGTGGCTTTCCTGGGTGCCGGTTCCGCTGGTTGCGGTATCGCCGAGCAGATCATCGCACAGATGAAGTCTGAAGGTCTGAGCGACGAAGAAGCCCGCGCCCGCGTATTCATGGTAGACCGTTTTGGCCTGTTGACCGACAAACTGCCTAACCTGCTCGATTTCCAGAGCAAGCTGGTGCAGAAAAGCGACAAACTGGCTCAGTGGGACGTCACCCGTGACGCCATCTCGTTGATGGATGTGATGCGTAACGCTAAGCCGACCATCCTGATCGGCGTATCAGGTCAGCCGGGCCTGTTCACGGAAGAAATCATCCGTGAAATGCACCGCAATTGCGCTCGCCCGATCGTGATGCCGTTGTCTAACCCGACATCTCGTGTGGAAGCGCGTCCGGAAGATATCATCCGCTGGACCGACGGTGCCGCACTGGTCGCGACCGGTAGCCCGTTCTCCCCGGTAAAACACAAAGACAAGGTTTACCCGATCGCGCAGTGCAACAACTCCTACATTTTCCCAGGTATTGGTCTGGGTGTGTTGGCCAGTGGCGCGAAACGTATTACTGATGGCATGCTGATGGCATCCAGCCGTGCGCTGGCTGACTGCTCTCCGCTGGCGAATCAGGGTGAAGGCGCACTGCTGCCAGATGTCGGCACCATTCAGGAAGTATCCAAACACATCGCGCTGGAAGTGGCTAAAGCCGCCCAGTTGCAGGGTGTGGCGGAAGTGACGTCTGAAGATGCGCTGGTCAAAGCGATTGCGCATAACTTCTGGCATCCGCAGTACCGTACCTACAAGCGCACCTCGTTCTGATAGTACGTGCCGATTGCCCTGATTGCAGGGCAATCACGTTTTCAGACGCGGCTTCAGCCGCGTTTTTTTATCCTTTTCCCTTCTGATTCTCATCATTCTCCCCCCCGTCGATTTCTGCCATAATGGCACGCTATCGATACATCAATGTCATACCTGTTTTGCCTGCCCTGCCATGCAACGAACGGGTGTGTGGAGCTGCCATGGATACTTCGGGTTTACTCTCTCTGGAACAAGCGCGGCACGCCATGCTGACGCAAGTTTCCGCACTTACCACCACAGAAACCGTTTCTATCTATCAGGCTGCCGGTCGTATTACCGCCACTGCGGTGACCTCGCCTATCAATGTGCCGCCATTCGACAACTCGGCGATGGACGGCTATGCCGTACGGTGCCATGAACTCACCGGCCAGCCGTTGCCAGTAGCAGGTAAAGCATTTGCCGGCGCACCGTTTGACGCGGACTGGCCTGCGGGCAGTTGTATCCGCATTATGACCGGTGCAGCGATTCCCGCCGGTGCCGACGCGGTGGTCATGCAGGAAGAAACACAAAGCGAGGCCGATGGCCGAATTCGTTTCACCCATGCAGTGAAACCGGGCCAGAATATTCGCCGTATCGGTGAGGACATCCAGCAGCAGGCGCAGGTTCTACCCGCGGGTACGCGACTGGGTGCGGCCGAATTACCGTTGCTGGCATCACTGGGTATTGCCAGCATATCGGTAATACGTCGCCTGCGAGTGGCGTTATTTTCCACCGGCGACGAGCTGCAACCCGTTGGCGAACCGTTGCAATCAGGGCAAATTTACGATACCAACCGCTTTGCGGTACGACTGATGCTCGAACAACTGGGCCATGAGGTGCTAGACCTTGGCATCGTGCGCGATGACCCCACAGCGCTGCGTGAAGTCTTCCAGCAGGCGGATCAGTCTGCCGATGTGGTGATCAGCAGCGGTGGCGTATCCGTAGGAGAAGCGGATTACACCAAACAGATGCTGGAAACGCTGGGGGATATCCGCTTCTGGAAACTGGCCATCAAACCCGGCAAGCCGTTTGCCTTCGGCAAGCTGAGCCACGCCTGGTTCTGCGGATTGCCGGGTAATCCGGTCTCCGCCGCGGTGACGTTTTACCAGCTCGTACAGCCTCTGCTGGCACAGTTGTCCGGCCATAGCGGGTGGTCGTTACCGGCGCGTTTCCGGGTAAAAACAGCAACGCCACTGAAAAAATCGCCCGGCCGACTGGATTTCCAACGCGGCGTGCTAACCCGCAATGAACAGGGAGACCTGGAAGTGCGGACCACCGGGCATCAAGGCTCGCATGTGTTCAGTTCTTTCAGTCTCGGTAACTGTTTCATCGTATTAGAAGCAGAGCGCGGCCGTGTTGACGCGGGCGAATGGGTGGAAGTCGAGCCCTTTAACTCACTGCTACAGAGCCACTGCTGATGCTGCCTGAACTGACCGATGAAGAAACCCTGCGCTATAACCGGCAAATCGTCCTGCGCGGGTTTGATTTTGACGCACAAGAGCGATTGAAAGCCGCTCGGGTATTAATTGTCGGGTTAGGTGGATTGGGTTGTGCCGCCTCGCAGTACCTGGCATCAGCCGGTGTCGGCCAACTCACCCTGCTGGATTTTGATACCGTTTCACTGTCCAACCTGCAACGTCAGGTGCTACATCGTGATGATCGCATTGGCATGCCCAAAGTCGAGTCTGCTCGGCAGACCTTGCAGCGCATCAACCCACACGTTCAGATAACACCGATTCAGGATAATCTGGACGATGACGCCCTACAGGCTGTCGTGACACAACACGATGTCGTGGTGGATTGCACTGATAACGTTTCCATTCGTGAGCGGCTTAACCATCTCTGTTTTCTGCAGAAAATACCATTGGTTTCCGGAGCAGCGATCAGAATGGAAGGGCAAATCAGCGTTTTTACCTACCAACCGCAGGAGCCTTGCTACCGCTGTCTCAGCCGTTTGTTTGGCGACAGTGCGCTCACCTGTGTCGAAGCGGGTGTGATGGCACCGTTGGTTGGTGTGATAGGGTCATTACAGGCGCTGGAAACCATCAAGTTGCTGGCGCACTACGGCCAGCCGTTGGCGGGTAAATTGCTGCTGTTTGACGCGATGACGATGCAATTTCGCGAAATGCGCTTATCGAAGAATCCGGACTGCGACACCTGTGGACAGGCGACCTGACCGTCGGCCCCAGCAGAAACAGAAACGGCTGGCGTGGTGCGAATCCTGACGAAAGAACACGACACGGTCGCCACAGCCTCAGACATCTTCCCTAAACGGCCGTTAGACGACTTTAATCGACCAACGGCCAGACCTGCTGTAACGGAATTAGTGTAAGATAGCCTCGTTCCTGTTACCCATAAGGTCGTCGTATCATGACACAAACATTAACCGCGGAAGAGCGTATTCAGCAATCCATCACCCGGGTCGCCAAAGTCGTCTTCCCTACCACTATCAACCACCATTCCACGTTGTTTGGCGGCACTGCACTGGCATGGATGGATGAGATCTCTTTTATTACTGCCACCCGTTTTTGCCATAAACCCCTGGTCACCGTTTCCACTGAAAAGATCAATTTCACGACGCCCATTCCATCAGGCACGATTGTGGAGCTGGTTGGGCAGGTCAGCCGGGTCGGACGCACCAGCCTGACCGTAGATGTATCGGTCTATCTGGAGCAGATGTACGCCGAAGGTCGCACCAAAGTGATTACCGGTCAGTTCAATTTTGTGGCAGTCAATGACGAAGGACGCCCAGTTCCGCTATTCTGATGGCGGACGCATCGGTGTTGCGATGCATAATAGTGCACGATAATTGCACCAATGATGTCTTCTGGTGACAGGATATCGGCGAACTCTTTTCCTCTGGCGGGTAAATATAATGATTTCCGTCTGTATGATAATGAAAAACGAAGCCAGGCATCTTGCCAGCACACTGGCCTCTATCGCGGCGCATTTTGACGATATTATCGTTGTCGATACAGGTTCTACCGATGATTCCAAAGCCATTGCCCGCCAGTTCACCCCTCATGTTTATGACTTCGCCTGGGTCGCCGATTTCTCCGCAGCCCGTAATGCGTCTCTGGATTATGCGCGTTACGATTGGGTTCTTGTGGTTGATGCCGATGAAGAGGTCGACTCGGTTGATATTGACGCATTGCACGCTCTGATAAAAGCGCATCCGCACTCGATAGGCCGCGTAGAACGCATCAATTACCTGGACGAAGGAAACGATACCACCACCGTTCGTGAATCCATCAATCGACTATTCCGCAAAGATAGGTATCACTACAGCGGTATTATTCACGAGCAAGTGACACCTCGAGACACCACTACGCCCCTGGCGCAGCCATTTATGGCGCCAATCCGGCTCAATCATGTGGGGTATAGAAAGGAAGTCTTACAGGATACCGATAAGGTTTCACGCAATATCACGTTACTGAAGCAGGCGCTCACAACGCAGAAAGATGACCCATACCTGCTGTTCCAACTAGGCAAAAGTTATTATCTGAAACGCGACTATCCGACAGCCATTCACTATTTTCAACAGGCAATACGCTTCGAGACCAATTTTACTTACGAATACACCGAAGACCTGATTGAAACTTATGGCTATGCGCTAATCAATGCCGGAAAATATGCAGAAGCGATGGATATCATTCATTATGAATCCCACTTTTCATCGACGGATTTTATTTTTTTAAAAGCGCTTATTCTGATGAATAATGGCCAGTTGCAGAATGCCGTCGATTTATTCGTACAATGTACAAACATGCCGATAGGGAATAAAGAAGGCGTCAACTCCTATAAAGCCAACTACAATATCGGCGTTATTTTGGAATGTGTCGGCATGAAGCAGCAGGCCCTGGAATTTTACCAAAAATGCGGTAGTTACGCGTTAGCGCGTGACGGCATCCAGCGGCTGGTTCATTAAAGCGTCGGGTACAGATATCCTCAGCATGTCTGGTGGATATCTGTCTTATTCATTTTATTCATATCATAGAAAAGAAATACGCTATTAGTTCGTATTTGATTATTTTCATTCAAATTATCAACCTCGGGTTACCACAGGGTAACTTAGGTACTTTCGGGTAATTCATTGTTTATAAAAATGGGACGCGATAATATGCCGACATCGTTGAATAGGGTTTATGGTTTTACCAACGCTTTTATGCGTCCATACATGAGGAAATACTATGAGTAAGCTCGCGGTTGTCTACTATTCCGGCTACGGCCACACCAAACATATCGCTGAACTGGTTGCAGAGAGTGCACAGGCAAGCCTGATCGCTATTGATAGCAACGGCGATATCACCGACGCCGACTGGGAAACACTGAACGCCGCAAATGGCATCATTTTCGGTGCGCCGACCTACATGGGCAACGTACCGTGGCAGTTCAAAAAATTTGCTGATGCCAGCTCCAAAATCTGGTTTACCCGTGGCTGGCAGGACAAAGTATTTGGCGGTTTCGCCAACAGCGCCAGCCTGAACGGCGACAAGCAAGTTACCCTGATTTATCTGCAGACGCTGGCGGCACAGCACGGCGGTATCTGGGTTAGCCTGGGACAAGCTCCAGCTAACGCGCTGGCTTCCACCCGTAACGATGCCAACAACCTCGGTGGTTCTGCCGGTGCACTGATTCAGTCTCCGTCTGACGCTGGTGCGGATGCCATCCCGGCAGGCGACCTGGAAACCGCTAAACTGTACGGCGCACGTGTTGCGGAGATTACCCGCCGCCTGCACGGTTAATAGTGTTTACTTTAGCTATTCATATGCCCGGTTTAACCGGGCATTTTTTTGTCTATAGATCCTTCTCTGGACGTTCTATAGATAAAAGGCGGGCTGAGAGTATCAGCCCGCCAGTCTATTGATGCGTATAGGTCAGAGATTACGGTTGCTGATAGGCCAGCTTGTAGTTACCCGCCGCAACGGTTTTAAACGTCACTTTATCGGGATACCACCGTATTTCCACTTCAGCTTCAGTTTGTTTTTTCCAGGCAGAAGACACCGCTGATAGTATAATCTGGTCTACCTGTGCATCATCAGTAGCACCATTAGGCACAGAGAAACCAAACGCAAAAGCAATATTATCAGGTACCCCCTGTGTATTCGCATATAACAGTGCCCATTGAGTACTAGTTAAAGCATTCAGTGCTGAAACTGACACACCTTGGGTATTTAATTTATCTGCGCCGTTACGGTCAATAGTTAATGTGCCAATAGAAATAAACGCACTACCATTCCATGTAAACCATTCATTCCCATCTCGCGACACAGCCATTTT
The DNA here is from genome assembly GCF_000406165.1 of Dickeya zeae NCPPB 2538. NCBI lineage: Bacteria > Pseudomonadati > Pseudomonadota > Gammaproteobacteria > Enterobacterales > Pectobacteriaceae > Dickeya > Dickeya zeae. The sequence continues at coordinate 2,622,670 of NZ_CM001977.1, forward strand.
TACTGCACCTGCACCTGTTTGCGTTACTGTAGCTGTCACTGTGGATAATAAGCTATAGGATTTAATATTTTTCAGGCTTGCTGTTTTAGCAATCTGTGGCGCTGGTGACACAACAACATTTAATTTTCCATCCTGATTTGAGATTAGTTTTTTTACAATAACATTCGTTATTTTTCCAGACGTAGCGAAACCAGTCGCAGAGATATCAGATGCAACTGATGGTACTGAAACCTGTTTAAGAGCACCTCCAGAAGCAGTGTAGTAATTGTTATCGCTGGCCTGAATTAGTACGTATTGACTATTTTTGATAAGGCGTAACTCATATATATTACATCCGGCATTCGAGAGTAGACGATAATAAGAATATGAAACTGAAGATTGTAGTGTTCTTGTTAATTTAAATTCACCACCGTTGCCAGTATCTAACGTATCCCATGTACCATTATCATTACTACCCTGGAAGCTCCACGTTCCAACAAAGCTAGCATTGAGATAAAAGCTATCGATAGTAGTTTTGTTTTGAAACGCTACACTAATGTTTGCTGGGCCGATGGGCGGTTTCCAGCAAGTCCCCGCATTGCCATCAAATGCCTTCCATGGGTAGTTAATTTCATGGACGCTGCTTGCAGACACAGTTATCCCTGATGCTGAAGTGTTTGATGTTAAAATAGGAATAATCGATGCGTAGGTAGAAATCTGTATGTCACTGACAGGAATTTCAGGGAGTGATGCCTCGTAAATTTCACCCACGGAATTGAGTGTTATATCACCACCAATGTATGGCTTCATGACGCCATTAAACACCAAACCATCAGTTGCAATCATGCCAGTGCCATTATCAAAACTGTTCACAACAACCGGACTGGCAGCCGCCGCTTCCTCTTTTAACGCAAAAGCCTCGAAACTGTAATCCATAGAACCGGTAGTGCTGAACGGAAAGGTGAATACCTGATTCGCCGTCGCACCACTACGCGTTACTACGGTATAACCACTACCGCCATTGTTTCCGCCCCCGCTATTACTACCTGTCGCACTGACAACCAACTGATTGTTGGTTGTATCGTAATTCAGTGAAACACCCTGTCCGGCTGCCAGGGTCGCCACCAGAACTTTACGCACCGCGTCAGTGAAGTCGGTAATTTGCGAGGCGGTATGGGTGTGGTTTGCCAGATCGGACTTATGCACTACGTCACTTAATCCCAGATTAGCGACAAACTGCGCTTTATCCGGAATATCCGCACCATTGAGGGTTTTATCCATCATGCGGCTCACGGCATCAGTCAAATCTGGCAGCGTTTTCACCACTACACTCTGACCACTATTATCCGTTAGCGTCACCTGGCCGTGCTCGGTCAGCACTTGTTTCCACTGAGTCAGTTGGGACTGGTAACCTGCCAGCATCGCCGCAATCTGCGCCACATAAGCAGCGTGATCGAAGGTGTCGTTACTGCCAAACACAGGAATAGCGTAATGCACACCATTAGCGGTACAACCGCTATATTCACTGGCCAGCATCAGCTCGGTGTCCGACACGACGGAGGCAATTTCATAAATCTTAATGCTGCAATCAGCAAAAATCAGCAACATGCCGCCAGCAATAACACCATTATTCTTATCCGCCCACAGAGTATTTTCACCCAATACAACTTTGCTGCCAGAAAATAAAGACAAACTACCTGATTTATACCACATAACATCATTCCTTTATTGCATGAAACGGTCAAAAGCGGGCCAACAAAACACAAAGTGAGTGTTGACGATAAATCTAAATCCGAATAATTAACGAGAGATATCAACTTCCAGTGTCATACGGAATTTTTCGTACTCCACATCAAAGTCGTTATATTCGATAGTTTTATTCGGCTGCAATACTGACAGCGCCGTTCGTACCTGTTCACGCAACGCGCGGGCTTCAGCTACGGTATGCGCATAACAGTCTGCACTGACCGTGACCTTCTGGCTGGCCAACTGCTGAGAGCCGTTATAATTATTTTCCTGACTCAGTGAAAAAAGAATAAATGGATGTTTCTGGTGTGGCGCATGATAGTCACAGCAGGGCACGGCATAAGCATAAACACGGCCATACGCCAATTTACCCAACAGTGGATAGATATCTTCTTCAGTCATTTCAATCAGCCTTATTTAGATAATGAATAAAATCTATTTTCACCAAAACAGCAGAAAACAGGTTTCTTCGAAAATGTCTCTTTTCGGTCATTATCATAAATGTATTAGGCACCACACTTCCCGCTCTCACTGTTGTGCCATCAACCAGAAACAACAGCGTTGGATGCTGCACCTTCATTATTAACAAGCAATAAAATGAGACAGCATAACGATAGCGCCACGAGCCCTGAACCTGGATATCAATGACAATAACTTATGGTATAAGAATGGTAATTTCATGACGGCTCTGCCAGAAACAGCCACCATCGGATGTTAGGCTACGCCATGCGCTGATGAGGGATACATCGACGAAAAAATGCAGGATAGCGTGAACAGCGAAAAGAAATGTATGGCGGAGAGAGGGGGATTTGAACCCCCGGTAGAGTTGCCCCTACTCCGGTTTTCGAGACCGGTCCGTTCAGCCGCTCCGGCATCTCTCCACGAAATTGGTGCCTATAATGCCCTGTTTTATGGCATGTTAACAAGAACAAACCGACGCCTTTGAATTCAAGTGATGACTTAGCGAGCAACACCATGATGAAGTGGCAATGGAAATCCCCTACACCCGATGCGTTTTCAGACTGGCAACAGGCGCTATCAATCCCGCTGTTAACGCCGCTGGCCGAACCTGAGCGGCAACAGATAGCGATGGTGGCCAGACAATTTTTACGTCAAAAACGCCTGGTACCGTTACAGGGGCTGACGCTCACCGAGCTGATGGCGCAACGCATCGCATTATTATTTTCCCTACCAGTGCTCGAACTCGGTATTGAATGGCTTGATGGCTTTCATGATGTGCTGATCCACCCCGCACCTTTCACAGTAGATGGCGAATGGATGGATGAGTTCGGTCTGGTGCATAGTGGCCCCAATGTTCAGTCCGGCCAAAGCTGGGATCAGGGACCAATCGTGCTGAACTGGCTGGAGATTCAGGACTCGTTTGATCTTTCCGGGTTCAATCTAATTATCCATGAAGTGGCGCACAAGCTAGACAAACGCGGCAATGAACGCCCTTCTGGCGTACCGGCGATGCCGCTACGCGACATCGCGCATTGGGAACAAACCCTGCACGCCGCCATGGAGGCATTGCGCGAAGAAATCGAGCTGGTAGGAGAAGACGCTGCCAGCATGGATCCTTACGCCGCCACCAACCCCGCCGAGTGTTTCGCTGTGCTGTCTGAATATTTCTTCAGCGCGCCTGACTTGCTGGTGGAACGTTTCCCGGAGATATACCGGAATTTTTGCAGCTTTTATCGTCAGGACCCGTTGGCGCGCCTGCAACGCTGGCAGGCAATACCGCCAGCCGACTGATTTATCACCATAATGATGCTGAATTCTGCGGATTGTACAGAAGCCAAGCAGTCAGTACGGAATGTCGGTTTTGCCCGTTGACAGCGCAAGGTACCACAGATAAGATTCGCCCCGTTCAAACGATTCCTCTGTAGTTCAGTCGGTAGAACGGCGGACTGTTAATCCGTATGTCACTGGTTCGAGTCCAGTCAGAGGAGCCAAATTCAGAAAAAGCAGGTGTCGCAAGACATCTGCTTTTTTGCTTTTTATTTAGCGTAATAGCGTGAAAGTCATGCTCCTCCCCACGTAACATTCCCCCAGAGTAATCCCCCCAGGCTTGAGAGTGGTCAAATACCCGGCACTGACTATGTGATGGCCGTGAATGCCATACACACACTGGGACGTCGCTTCGCCCATTTCATGACACAATACGACCTGATTCTCACACCGACGCTGACACAGGCCCCGCCGCTTATCGGCCAACTGGATGCCTTCGATGATACGCTGAGCCTGCGCGATGTTATTGAAGGGTTTCATCATTATTGTCCGTTTACCGCATTATTTAACGCTACTGGTCAACCCGCCATGTCTGTCCCGCTTTACTGGACGCCGGAAGGGTTACCTCTTGGTTCACACTTTGCCGCCCGTTTTGGTGATGAGCAAACGCTGTTGTCACTCGCCGCCGAGCTAGAGCGCCTGAAACCGTGGGCGAAATACATCCCCCCGATTAACGCGCTGAGTTAATCCATCCAGTTGGCGTCTAAAAAAACAGTAAAAGGCGCACCCCACATAATGTGAGGGTGCGCCTTTTTTGTTGCTAAGACAAAACGCCTTCTGTCTTAGATTCTCACAGTACGCAGTGATGACATGTAATACCCCGCTAGCGCACAGGCCGCAATAACCCACGGAATCGTCTTCACCACCACGGAATCACTGCCGCTCAAGGACTGCAAATTGTTGACGACCAGAATAATGGTGATGGACATGAAAATAACCGACAGCAGTGGGGCCCAGAAGACCTGCAGGCGGCTATCGTCGGTGGACATGCGACGGAAGAACATCACCACCGCAGCCGATACGCCCAATTGCAGAATAAGAATGCACAGGGTCGCGACGGCTGAACCGATAGCAAAAATATGCACCATCGGATCCAAGCCCGCCATCCCGATTCCAAGCAGCAATATCAACAGGATAACGCTGTGCAAATGGCTGGCATTATGCGGGGTGCCGTTGGTCAGGTGGGTTTTGCTCAGTGCTTTCCAGATCAGGCCATCACGGCTGATGCTAAAAATATAACGCGAAATGTTGTTGTGAAAAGCCAGAGAAGCCGCGAACAGGCTGGTGATCAACAGCACTGACATACTATCGACCGCCCACTGCCCGACATACTGGCGAGTAATATTGAAAACAAAATTACCGGGGTCTTTGCTGGCAATGGCGACAATGTCATCGAAGCCATACGCCTGCACCAGTGACCAACTGGTGAAACAGAAAAAGGCGGTGATCAGCAGCAAGGCACAGAGGGTGGCGCGCGGTACGGTTTTCTGCGGGTCACGGCACTCTTCAGCGTAAATGGCTGTTGATTCGAAACCGATAAAGGAGGCAATAGTAAAAATAAAGGCGATACCGAGGTTACCGTGCATGAACACCGAAGGTTCAAACGACTCGACGGTGTAGGAACCGGCTTTCTTTACCAGCAGCATGACATCAGTCAACAGTACGATGGCCACTTCAGCCAGCATCAGCACGCCCAGCAGCTTGCCCCCCACCTCAACCCTCTTGATGCCCAGCACCCAGGCAATCACCGTAAATACCATGCTCAGCGTCCACCAGGGAAGATGCAGGCTGACATGCTCTTCCAAAAACAGCTGGGTAAAAAAGCCGAGCATGGCAACAATCGCCACCTGGATGGAAGCATAGGCCATCAGCGCCAGTACAGAGGCTGATGCTCCCCAGTGGTCGCCTAACCCTTTTGAGATGTAGGTGTAGAACGCACCGGCATTATTGACGTAGCGGCTCATGGCGATAAAACCCACCGCAAACGTCATCAAAATAATGCACGACAGAATATAAAACACCGGAATGCCGCCGCCGTTGCCGGAAATAATCGCTATCGGCAGGCCACCGACCACGCCAGTCAAAGGCGATGCGGCAGCGACCACAAAAAAGACCAGGGAAAATAAGCCCAACGTATTTTTGCGTAAACCATGATCGTTATTCATCGTTAGCGTCTCCGTGAAAGAGAGTGAAATTTTTCAGACAATCTGCGTTGCCTGAAGCAGGTAACTTCACTGAATCATTTCCCCGTATACGCGGATAGAAAAAATCGGACAGGGCAACGGTGCAGGCTTGCACCGTTGTGGTGCCTAGTGGTAGCGCAGGCGATGGAGTAACGCATCGTCTGCAATGTGCCGTTGGTAATCGCACGGTGTGATACTGACGAACTTCTTAAATTCGCGCAGAAAGTGCGACTGGTCGCTAAAACCAAGGTCGAACGCCAGGTTGCTAAAGGAAATATCTTCTTGTGAGTGAATGCGGTGCAGTGCGGACTGGCCGCGCAGAATACGACTAAATGCTTTCGGTGATAACCCGGTGTCCTGGCGGAACTGCCGCTGAATAGTCCGGCACGTATAGCCGGTCAACGTTTCCAGTTGATCGATACGGATATTCCCTTTCTGCTGCACCATCGCCCGAATAATTGAGGTGGTTACCGATGAGGACTTACGCACCAGCCTTGGCATGAAATGGGCATTAAATAATGAGATTTGCCGCGAAAAATTACGCTCCTGCACAATTTGCTCAAACGCCAACCGGGCATCTGGCACCACCTCAAGAAAGCTGAATTCACGGTTGGCGACCTCCTCGGCCATCACATCAAGAAAATCAGGAATGACGCCCGGCGCGAAACGTACGCCGAAATAATGATGGTTGTGCAGCATGTCAGCACCACGTGCTTCCAGCGTGGTCCCGCACACACGGCCTTTGGGATTGAGCGGATCGCAATCAAAAACGATATCCACACAGCCGTCAGGCACCGCCAGCGTCATCTCTGCCGTTTGCGCCACATCGAAGCTGTAAAAATGTGAAATTGCCGGGTTTTCTGAGGCGGTCACCGAGTAATGCTGCGCAGCATTGAGCACAAACCACGGCTGTTCCGGGAGAAAACTTCCCGCAGGGCGACAAAGGGAATTTTCAGACATAACACGCTCCGATATCGACTAAGCCTATCGCTGGATAATGCAAACCCTGTGCCACGCCGATGTCGCAAATATTCAATACAGGCCGACTACCGTCACGTATTTCTATGGTCATTCACCTGCATGCCGGTCGCACTGTGTCGACGGCAATACTGAAAATAAAACAGAAAGGGGCCAGACCATGACTGATTCAACCCGGATTGATTTTATCTACCTGTCGGAGCAGGACATGATCCGTGCGGGGGTTACCGACATGCCCGCTTGCGTCGACACCATGGAGGAGATGTTTGGTTTGCTTTATCGGGGGGACTACCGCATGGCTGGCGCGAATAACGATTCACATGGCGCGATGGTGACCTTCCCGGAAAACTCGCCGTTCCCAACCATGCCGAAACCGACGGCCGATCGCCGTTTAATGGCGATGCCCGCCTATCTTGGCGGCAGTTTTGGCACCGCCGGGGTGAAGTGGTATGGCTCGAATATCGCCAACCGCGAAAAGGGGTTACCGCGCTCCATTCTGATGTTCACGCTCAGCGATGCCGATACCGGCGCACCGTTGGCGCATATGTCTGCCAACCTGCTCTCTGCTTATCGAACGGGTGCGGTACCCGGCGTTGGGGCACGTCATCTGGCGCGCAAAGATTCACGGGTGATTGGCTTGCTAGGGCCTGGCGTGATGGGGAAAACGGCCGTGTCGGCGTTTATCGCCGTCTGCCCGCAGATTGACACCATCAAAGTGAAGGGGCGTGGTCAGCGTAGCCTCGATAACTTCATCACCTGGGTAAACACCACTTACCCGCAAATCAAGCATATCGAAATCGTCGACACGCTGGAGGCCGTGGTGCGCGATTCAGATATTGTCACCTATTGCAGCTCGGGCGAAGTCGGCGAGCCTGATAGCTATCCACTGGTGAAACGCGAATGGGTAAAACCCGGTGCCTTCCTTGCTATGCCTGCGCTGTGCAACATCGACGCCGGAATGGAACAAAGTGACGTGCGTAAAGTACTGGATAACACCGGCCTCTATCAGGCCTGGTTTGAAGAGGTCCCCAAACCTGCACATAAAACGATTCCGGTGATTGGCGTGCGCTTTATGGACATGATTGCCGAAGGGAAACTGACGACAGAGCAACTGGAAGACATCGGTAAGATTGTGGCCGGTGATGCGCCGGGGCGTCAGAACGACGACGAAATTATCATCATGTCGGTGGGTGGCATGCCAGTGGAAGATGTGGCCTGGGGAACCGTGATATATCGCAATGCGCTGGCTAACGACATCGGCGTGAAATTAAACCTGTGGGAAACCCCGGTACTGAGCTAATTAAGGGCAACCAGCATGACACGTATCATTAAAGTAAAAACTGGCTCGAAATTTGAAGAAGTGGGCAGCTACTCACGCCTTGTCGCGGTGGATAACTGGATTTATGTCTCGAATACCGCGGGTCGTAATCCGGTCAGTCAGGAAATCCCAACTGATGTGAGTGAACAGACGTTGCAAGTGTTCGCCAACATTGAAGCAGCACTCGCAGCCATTGATGCCTCGCTGAAAGATGTCGTGTTCTCGCGGGTGTTTATTCAGGATCCAGACGATGTACCAACAGTCATGGCCATCATCGGGGATAAGTTTCGGGGTATCAATCCTGCCACCACGGTGACCTGTCCACCGTTGGGCTCGACGGTTTACAAAGTGGAATTGGAGGTCACGGCGTACCGTGGGGCTGCCAGTGCTGACGTTCAGGAAATCACCGTTGCGCCGTAAGGCGCAATAAGGAGGCGCACGATGTCACCAGAAATTACCCCCGTTACCACATCATCTGATTTTCCTGAATCCACCACTGTCGTCATTATTGGCGGCGGCATCGTCGGTTTAACCGCCGCGCTGACGCTGGCAGAGCGCAATATTCCAGTGGTGGTGCTAGAGAAAGGACGTATTGCGGGTGAGCAGTCATCGCGCAATTTAGGCTGGATTCGTAAAACCAGTCGTGCCGCCGATGACATTCCACTGGCGCAGGCCGCTGACCGCCTGTGGGCTGAAATGGCGGCACGCGTTGGCTGCGATGTGGGTTATCGTCAGGCAGGCATTATGTTCATTGCCCGCAGTGAAGCACAAATGGCGCTACACGAAAGTTGGTATAAAGCGGTCGCACCGCTTGCGCTGGATACCCTACTGCTGAGTAAAGCAGACATTGCTGAGCGAGTACCGGGTGGAAAAGGTACATGGGCTGGGGGGATTTTTACCGCTTCCGATGGCCGTGCGGAGCCGACACTGGCAGCCAGCGCGATTGCTCGTGCAGCTATCGCCAAAGGCGCGATCATCGTTGAACAGTGTGCCGTGCGCACGCTGGAGACAAGTGGTGGCAAGGTGAGTGGTGTCGTCACCGAGCGAGGTGAAATTCGCTGCGAGCAAGTGCTACTGGCGGCAGGTGCCTGGTCGCGGCGTTTTCTTGGTAATCTGGGTATTGCGTTACCCACGCTGCCGCTGATTTGTTCGGTGATGCGCACCAAACCGCTGGAAGGGCCAACCACCATCGCTGTCGGTGCACCAGACTTCTCATTTCGTCAACATCAGGATGGCGGTTTTATTATTACCCAGCGTGGCGCACTGGATGCACCGCTGACGCTCGACCACCTGCTGATTGGTATGCGTTATCTACCGCAACTGCGCCAGGCGCGTGACAACCTGCGCATTTCACTTGGCACCTATTTTGTTAAAGATTTGGCGTTGGCCCGCCGCTGGCCCAGAGATCATCGCTCACCGTTTGAGCGCATTCGCACGCTTAATCCTGCCGCGAATACAGCGCTGAATCAGGAAGCGATGCGTAACCTGCGTGCAGCCTGGCCGGTATTTGAGCAGGCGGAAGTGGCACAAGCGTGGGCTGGCGTGATCGATGTAACACCAGATTCCAACCCGGTGATAGGGGAAGTCGCGGCACTGAAAGGCTTGACGCTAGCGACAGGTTTCTCCGGCCATGGTTTCGGTACATCGCCTGCCGCAGGGCAGTTGGCTGCTGACCTGGTATCCGGTCATACGCCGCTGATTGACCCGAAGCCGTATCGCTTTGCTCGTTTCTGACAGCGTGCGCGATTTATCGCGCACTGCCCGTTAAAGGAAAAGTTTACCGTTTATGCACCCGATGGATGTATTCCTGTAATCCCTCTGCCAGCATATCGAAAACCCGTTTGCAGCACGGGCTATGGCGCAGGTCTTCGTGCATCACTACCCATGTATCCAGGTGCAGCGAAAAAAAATCAGGGAGTACCCGCTGAAGTGGAATCCCCCCATCAGCAAGTTGTACCTGACAGATACCGATACCTGCACTGGCGCGAATCAGATTCAGCTGTGCCAGGTCGCTGTCTGTACGCATAGAAAAAACATCGCGCTGAAACTGAGGGTACGGTTTTAATGCCTTGCGGATAAGGGGTGTGCTCTGATCAAAACCAATCAGTGCATGCGTCAGCAAATCATCGATACTTTCGGGTATTCCCTGTCGTGCAAGATATGCCGCAGACGCGTGCAGACCGACTTCGATCCTGCCCAGGCGACGTGCGACAAGCTGCTTCTGTAGTGGTGGTGCCATGCGTACAGCAATATCGGCTTCCCGGTGAAGAACATCCTGGAACCGGTTTGACAGCACTAACTCAATCACTATTTTCGGGTAGGCCTGCCTGATCCGGGTAATGAGTGGCGGTAGTACCTCAGCCCCCATCACTTCACTGGCAGAAACGCGCACCACCCCACATGTAGCTGCGCTGTCTATATTCAGGTTGGCCGCGGTTCGCAAAAGGGCGTTAGCGGTGCTCTCCATGGTTTCTGCATGTGCCTGTAGCGCCAGCGCAGCATCAGTCGCCAGCAAGCCGGTCTGGGAACGTGTGAATAACACCTGACCGAGGGCTGACTCCAGCCCGGCAACGTGGCGCCCCGCCGTTGGCTGCGTAATATCAAGCGTACGTGATGCACCCGATAACGACCCTTCCCTCAGCACGGCCAGAAATGTTCGGTACCACTCCCACGGAATAGATGTTGTCATACAAAAATGTATAGTCGCTCAATAAAGATATGCAATTTCATTGGACATGGACCAGGAGTACGCTGTCAAGCATCAATCGATTAAGAGGCGAAGGACATGGAAACCAAAGGCAATGTGCTCATACTGGGGGCGACTGGCGGCCTTGGCGGTGAGGTGACGCGGCGGCTCATTCAGGAAAAGTGGAGCGTACGGGCACTGAAACGTGGTTTACCGGCCAGCACGCAGAATGATGGCATCCAGTGGGTGACGGGGGATGCTCTTGACGCACAACAGGTCGCGACAGCCGCAGCGGGATGCAGTGTGATCGTTCACGCCGTCAACCCGCCCGGCTACCGCAACTGGAAAAATCTGGTATTGCCCATGCTGCGTAACACGATAAACGCAGCAGAACAAAACGGAGCCTTAATTGTGCTCCCTGGCTCCGTTTACAACTATGGACCTGATGCCTTTCCGCTATTACGCGAAGACGACAGCCAGATGCCGGTGACAAAAAAAGGCGCTATCAGAGTTCAAATGGAGAAAGAGCTGCTGGCCTACTCACAGCGTGGTGGACGGGTGTTAATCGTCCGTACGGGGGACTTTTTTGGCCCGCAGGCCGGTAATAACTGGTTTTCGCAAGGGCTGATCAAGCCGGGTAAACGTCCGGATGTGATTAACAATCCCGGTTCGCCCGGAATCGGCCATCAGTGGGCCTATTTGCCTGATATTGCCGAAACGATTGCTGCGCTACTGGCTCGCCGGACGGAGCTTGAGCCGTTTGCCTGCTTCCACATGCAAGGTCATTGGGATCACGACGGTACCGACATGGTAACCGCGATTCAGCGGGTCACCGCCAGCGATGGTGGCGTTGCCAAAATACAGCCATTTCCTTGGTGGTTCATTTATATGGCAGCCCTTTTCAATGTGACCTTGCGTGAGCTGTTAGAAATGCGCTACCTGTGGCGCCAGCCAGTACGCCTGCACAATGCCAAACTCGTTAAGTTTTTAGGTGTAGAGCCACATACCCCTCTTGATGAAGCGGTTCACATGACACTGCGAGGCCTGGGTTGCATTGGTGATAAGCCATCTGAGGTTGGCGCATAATAGCGCCCAAAAAATGAATTGCTATATATCGGTTATGCCGAATACTTTAATTTTCCAGAAAATTATAAAAAACCATCACAAGCCTAATAAGTATTAAATACATCACGACTTCACACCTCAGTTATGAATATAAAAATGGTGTTCTACTGAGAACACCACTCTCAGAAAATCAGTGTGTTGCTTTTTTAGTGCCATACGTGTTTGCGTATCATCCATAAAAACCACAAAGTGGAGCGGTAATCTGAAAAGCTATTTAGAACTCCTCATCGACAAGGATGCAAAATCCTGACAGGCATATCCTTCCCCCCTGATGGCAGCACGATAATTGACAGTGCACGATGCGCCCCCCCACCGCGGGTACTCTGCTCTGACATAATCGCCACCAGGATTACCCTGGTGGAAACGGACTGATGGTCTTGTCATCAATTCAATAAATCACTCAGGAAACGCTGTGCGCGAGGGTGCTGCGGCGCGCTAAAGAACTGTTCCGGCTTGGCCTTTTCGAGAATTTCCCCTTGATCCATAAACCAGATGGTATCGGCCACATCGCGGGCAAAATGCATCTCATGCGTCACACACATCATGGTCATGCCTTCCTGTGCCAGCGAACGCATCACGTTTAACACCTCGCCCACCATTTCAGGATCCAGCGCTGATGTGGGCTCATCAAACAACATGACCGGCGGCTTCATCGCCAACGCACGAGCAATAGCGACTCGCTGTTGCTGGCCACCTGAAAGCTGCGCCGGATAGGCGTTGGCTTTGTGCGACAATCCAACGCGCTCCAGCAATTCACCGGCATGTTTACGTGCTTCGGAACGCTTGATCCCCAGTACTTTCACTGGAGACATCATGATGTTGTCCATCACCGATACATGCGGGAACAGATTGAAATTCTGGAAAACAAAACCAATCCGTGTGCGTAGTTGATTCAATCGCGTACTGCTGCCGTGAATATCCATGCCATCAAACAGAATCTGCCCTTGCTCAATAGGTTCAAGGCGGTTGACCGTACGAATCAGTGTGGACTTACCTGAGCCTGATGGGCCGCAAACCACCACCACTTCCCCCATGTTGACTTCGGCGCTAAGGTCAGTCAGCGCATGGTAGTCTCCATACCACTTGTTAACCTGATTAAACAAAATCATCGGGATCATGATGCTTCCTTATTCAGATTGCGGTTAGCTAAAAAAAGGGGGCTGTTCTGCCCTTCTCCTTGTGATGGCAGCTCGCCCCGCCGTTTGTTGGCAATATAGCTTTCAAGCTTATTCGCCAGCCATGTCAGACTAAAACAGATGATGTAATAACTCAGGGCGACAATCGAAAACACCTGAAATGGTTTGGTCAACAGTTGATTACTCACCTGATTGGCGGCATAAGTCAGTTCCGGCACGTTGATGACGTAGCCAAGCGTACTGTCTTTGATGATCGACACCAGTTGGCTCACCAGGCTTGGCAGAGAATTGAACAAAGCCTGCGGTAAAACGACCAATCGTAGGGTTTTCAGGTAACTCATCCCCAGTGCCCGCGAGGCTTCATACTGGCCATGCGGCAACGCCTGAATGCCGCCGCGGACAATCTCGGCGATGTAGGCGCTTTCATAGATAACCAGCGTGCAAAGCATGGTGGAAAAACCACTGATATTCTGCCCAATCAGCATAGGCACGCAAAAGTACGTCCAAAACACCACCATCATTAACGGAATACCACGCAGCGTGTAGACCCACGCGGTGGCGGCCCAGCGTAATCCGCGCCACGGCGACAGACGCGCGAGCCCGACCAACACGCCAAGCGGAAAGGAGAGCACCACGGCCAGCAGCGAGATTAAAAGGGTGCAAAGCACACCGCCCAGCGGCCCGTTCGGATATTGCCCCATCAGAAGCAGCATACTGTGGTCGTGCAGAATAGTGAAAACGTCAAACATAGCGTTTACCTCGCATACACGCGTTGAAAGTGACTCCCCAGCAGCGCCCCCAGCCCCATCAACAACAGTGAAAATGCCAGATATCCCAGCGTGCCAATCACATACGCTTCGAAGGTGTGGAAGGTCTGATTTTCAATATCGCGTGTGACATACGTCAATTCAGCCACGCCGATGACCATCGCCAGACTGGTATTTTTAAACAACAACACCGAGTGGTTAATCAACGCAGGCAGCGCATTACGGATCCCCTGCGGCAAAATCACCTCTCGCATCGCCCGCATATAACTCATTCCCAGTGCGCGCGCGGCCTCATTTTGTCCATCTGGGATGGCGCGCAGGCCGCTGCGAATGTCTTCGGAGAAATAGGCCGCCTGACATAATCCCAATGCGAACATCGAGAAAAGAAACTCGGCATTGAACGCGTTGATCCAACCTTGTACCGATTCCGGCAGCAGCGTCGGAATGGCGAAATACCACATCATCAATTGGATAAGCGTGGGCACATTGCGGTGATAGGAGATGTATGCCGCCACCAGCCACGTGGCGACGCGGTGTTCAGTCAGACGGATAACCAACAGCAACAGTGCGATAAACATGGCCAGCAGCCAGGCACCCAGCGCCAGTTCCAGCGTAACAGTCGCGCCTTGCACGACCATCGCGCCATAATGGCCTGTTAATACAGTACTAAAGTCGAGCGCCATAATGAGCCTCCTGTACACCCGGTCAAACGACGTTTTCGCCGGGCCGCATCGTAGACAGCCCGCCGGGAACCTGAAGCGTCGGCGTAATTTCTATATTGCCGATGTTCACCGCCACCGGCGCGCCAATGGCAAAGGCCACACAATCGGCAATATCTTTTGCCTGGGGCAGCTCAAAGCCATCAATAAACCGTCGGCGGGCATCCTCATGATCGCCGGATACGTTGCCGAAAATATCGGTCGCGACCCGCCCCGGACAAATTTCCGTGATGCGAACACGTTTGCCATAACAGTCAACACGCAGTTGCCGCGATAAAGCATGTACCCCGGCTTTGGTCGCGTGATAAACCGAGTTGCCGTTAAAGTTATAAATAGCGGCGATAGAGGTAATGTTGATGACGTGGCCGCAGTCACGCGCCACCATGCCCGGAACCAGCAGGCGACACAAATGCAGTACCGCGCGCAGGTTGACGCTCAACTGGGTTTCAATAACCTCTTCACTGGCATTCAGGATAGAACCGGGGTGCGAGACGCCAGCGTTATTCACCAGAATATCAACCTGCAAATCACTGCACAGGCGGGTCAACGCATCGAGATCAGCTACGTCCAGCGTATGGGGAATACAGCCGGTACGTTCAGCCAGTACGGCCAGTTGTTCCTGCCTGCGGGCAACCGCATGCACAGTGAGACCTTCCTGGCATAAACGTTCGACGATGGCTTCCCCCATACCGGCGGATGCCCCCGTTACCAGAGCGACGTTGTAATCTGAAAATGGCATTTTGCCTCTCCTGTCATGACTGCGGTCATCAATGCCGCAGCGTATTTATTGCGTATTTTTGACTCTATTCAGTTATGCCTCGGTGGTATAAGACATAAATGGTTTGAGGCGATAAGGGGGTCTTATCATTCTGATGCCATAGTCACATCATCTTGAATTTTCAAAATTTCCTGGCCGAACTCCACCACATCGCCATCACTGACGGTGAAGGTAATCAGCCGCCCTGATACCGTGCTTCGGACAGGTAAATAAAGGGAGCCCACCTTCAGCATCGCCAACATCTCGTGTTGGTTAACCATCGCGCCCGGCACCGCGAAATTGCCGTCGAGCAGCGGATGACGGAGTAACACGCGTCCCGGAGCGGGGGCACACAGCGATATTGACGGCACCGTTACGCAAAACGGTTTCGCGGGCGCGGCAGGCAATGCAACGTGTGGAACGGTGGTAAGACGAATCGACCATGTCTCGCCCTTTAGCGCGACATGCGAAATCGACGTGGCGCGCAGGCTTCGGGCCAGTTGCTGTAACACCTTCAGTGTGATCGTTTTTCCCATATCCGAACCCGGTTACCGGTAACTATTTTCAGTGAAGGTCTTCACTTTATCCTGTACGCACGGCTGACCAGTAAGAGGGTTTGGTTTTACGGTAATAAGGGCGGCTTATTAACTCACCAGCATCAGCGGGCGGTTATCCGGCGTTCGGTTCGACACCAATGACAACAAAATAGACTTCACGGCCTCTGCCGGTTCCGAGAGCGGTAAATGGTCGGAGATGCAAAACGAGAGCGAAGCATGAACATCCGGTTCGATAATTTTCGCCATCCACGCATTGGATGGCTTCAGCATCGCGCGTGCAGCGGACTCCGGCATGATCGTACAACCCAGCCCCTCCGCCAGCGCCGCATTGAGCGTAGTCTGCGACTCAATTTCACAAGCGACCCGGTAATCCAACCCTTTCTTAGCAAAAGCGTCATCCACACACTTACGCATGATGTTGTAAATGCGCGGCACGAACAGGTCGTAGTGCGCCACCTCAGCAAGCGCTATCTCTTTTACCGGCGTACCCAGACTGTTCGGACAGACAAAACACAGGTGCTCCCTCATTAAAGGAATAAAGCGCAGCCCGTGGATGGCACGGTTATCGTAGATCACCGCCATATCCATCCGCCCGTTCATAATCAGCTCACTTAAGGTCGTGCCGAAATTTTCGTTAAAGTAGAGCACGATGCCGGGATGTTGGCGCTGCACCTCCTTCATCAGTGGAATGGCAAGCTGCTGTGCTGCCGTGCCGGGAGCCAGGCCGACGGAAACATTGCCGCATAATTCCAGTCCTGAACGGTCGATAGCACTTTGCGCCTGTGCGCACTGGCGCAAAATCGCCTGTGCATGGGTATAAAGAATGTTGCCAGCGGTGGTTGGCGTCACCCCGCGCTTGGTGCGGATTAACAGTTGCTGATTCACTTCCCCTTCCAGCGTTGCCAGTTGCTGGCTGAGTGCGGGCTGGGCGATATGCAGAATATCCGCCGCCTGGGTTAAGCTGCCCACATCAACAATTTTGATAAAATATTTCAGGCGACG
This sequence comes from Dickeya zeae NCPPB 2538, assembly GCF_000406165.1. Classification (NCBI taxonomy): domain Bacteria; kingdom Pseudomonadati; phylum Pseudomonadota; class Gammaproteobacteria; order Enterobacterales; family Pectobacteriaceae; genus Dickeya; species Dickeya zeae. The sequence goes on from NZ_CM001977.1 coordinate 2,639,411, forward strand.
TAGATTCATGGCGTTTCTCCAGTGAGGGCTTTCTCATCACTTAAGCAACGGATATGCCAGTTATGATGATGGCGAAACCACACCGGTTACTTATGATGTAATTCGCTCATAATCTATACAATTATCACTCAGCCCGCATTCCACCACGGGTACGCCGCACCGCAGCGGTGCAAATCAACACCGCATTGCATCGTTGCGGGGGCTCCAAAGGTCTCTGTCATTGCTTTGTATTATGTCGCCACAATAAAGCAGTATTATCCGCTCCCCAACGCTGTTCCCTATCCTCAAACACGCATCACCCTCCACCGTGCACAAGCGCGGTCCCCGCTGAACCAACTGGAACACCTGTGATATGCCAGAAATTGCCGATCGACTTAAAAACATAGCCATTTCAGCGTCCGTTGCGATGACGCAAAAGGCGCGGGATCTCGCCGCGCAGGGTATTGATGTTGTTGGGCTTTCCACCGGCGAACCGGATTTCCCCACGCCCGTACATGCGATCGAAGCGGCCCATGCCGCCGCACTCGCCGGAGACACACGCTATCCCCCCATCGACGGCACGCCGGCGTTGCGGATGGCCATCCAACGCAAATTCAAACGCGACAACGGGCTGGATTATGACCTGAGCCAAATCATCACCGCAGGCGGTGCCCGGCAGATCATCTTCAATGCCATGATGGCAACGCTGAATCCCGGTGATGAAGTGGTGATCCCCACGCCGTCATGGATTAGCTATGCGGACATTGTAAAATTCGCTGGTGCGACCCCCATCCCCGTCCCCTGCCATGAAGAACATGGTTTTAAGCCGCTGCCTGCGGATATCGCCGCGGTGGTAACCGCGAAAACCAAATGGCTGGTGCTGAACTACCCCAGTAATCCCACCGGAGCCGTCGCCAGCCGTGAGGAATTACAGGGTATCGCCGATGTGATGCTCGATAATCCGCATGTCTGGATCCTGAGCGACGATATCTATGAACACCTGATTTACGACGACTGCGTATTCCTGACGCTGGCGCAGGTAGAACCGCGGCTGTACGACCGTGTGTTGACCGTCAATGGTGTGTCGAAAGCCTATTCCATGACCGGCTGGCGTCTGGGCTTTTGCGGCGGCCCCGCACCGCTTATCAAAGCGATGAGTAATGTGAACACCCAGAACGCCGGTGGCATTACGACGCTGACGCAGGCGGCAGCTGTCGCCGTGCTGGATGGCCCTCAGGATTTGCTCAAAGAACGCGCTGCGATTTATCGAGAGCGCCGCGATTTTGTACTGGAGAAACTGGCTGCTATTCCAGGGCTGACGTGCCATAAGCCACAGGGCGCATTTTATCTGTTTGTGAATATCGCCGCGTTTATCGGAAAAACCAGCGCCGCCGGGCGATTGATTGCCAGCGATACAGATTTTGTGATGGCATTAATTGAAGAGCAGCATGTGGTGACTGTTCAGGGCGCGGCCTATGGTATCAGTCCCTATATTCGCCTCTCGTACGCCACCAGTATCGAGCGCCTGCAAACCGGTTGCGAACGCCTAGCCGCATTTTGCAAAGGCTGCGGGTAAACGCCCTCTCCCCGGTAGCACGGCACGGGTGCCTGCCGGGGCGACACCCACACCTCCTTGCAAGATTACCACGCCCTGTTAAACGCCGTTCAGAGCGCCTTCGTCATGTTGGGGTCGCGCGGTTTAAGCATATGGAAGACGGAAGAAAAAAGCCGGATAAGAGCGCCGACCGAGGATGCTGACGCAGGTCATGTTCAGTCTGGATAGAATGGTTTTGAAAACCGTATCGGCATGTCGGGGAAGCGTCACCTCGCTCCCCGACAAATCAAATCACAGACACGCTACTGCAACACGTGGGTAGCCGGGGCCACCACTGCGCCGCAGGCTTCAATCTCGCTGCGGACAATCTGTGCAAGCCTCAGCGAACCCGGTGTATCGCTATGCACCAGAATGGACTGGGCGCGCACGGCAAGCGAGTGTCCCTCAACGGTGGTTATCGTGCCTTGTTGCAGGAACTGGCGCACCCGGCTACGCACCGCATCTTCTTCTGTAATCACTGCACCCGGCGCACCGCGCGGCACCAGACGCCCCGTCGCGTCGCAGGCACGGTCAGCCAGAAACAGAGGCAAACTGGGTAAACCTACACGTTGGGCTGCCCGTTCAATAATAGTATCCGCCTGACAAAAAATGATCAGCGCGGGGTCAAGACGGTAAATCGCCAGCATCACTTGCTGCGCCAGTGTCTCATCCCGATTAATCATATTGCCCATCGCCGCGTGAAAACTGACGTGCGACACGCTTACGCCCTCAGTTCTGGCTATCGCCTGCAGCGCGCCTATCTGATAAATCACCTGCTGACAAATCTCATCGTGGCTAAAAGCCATCTCTTTACGCCCGAATCCTAATCTGTCTGGTAAGCCGGGATGTGCACCGATGCCCACCCCTCGATGTTTTGCCAGCCGAACCATTTTTGTCATGATGGACGGATCTCCCGCATGAAAGCCACAGGCGATATTCGCCGATGAAACCACTTGCATCAGGGCTGCGTCATCGCACAGTTGATAGACACCAAACCCTTCGCCCATATCGGCATTCACATCTATTTTCATCATCTGTCATCATCCGTTCATGTGGTTAAAGCAGCGGGAAAAATCCCGCAGTTGCGCCAGCCAGCCCTCAATCGCCCGCCGCGCCGCGATGGCCTGCTTCCCATCGCCTTGCATGAATTGAATCGACTGCCCGGCCTGTAGCTGCCCGAGCCGCCATAAATCCTCCTCAATCACACAGGCAATTTTGGGGTATCCCCCTGCCGTATTGGCATCGCTTAACTGAATGATCGGTTCCCCGGCGGGAGGAACCTGCACAATGCCGGGGATCAGGCCATAAGAGCGCATTTCAATGGTGTGGGAAGGGTAAATCGGTTCGCCGGAAAGCCGGTAACCGGTACGGTTACTTTGTCTGGAAATCTGCCAGGGTTGCCGCCAGAAACGCGCATGATCGGTTGCGAACAGGGCATACTCACCGGATGGAATAGCACGCACCGGCACCACGCCCTGATTCGCCGCCGGGAACACGTCGCACAGCGCCAGTTCCGGGGGTTCAATGCCTAACCCTCCCGGCGGTAAGGTGATTCGGCCGACACCTGTCGGTAATCTATCGCCAGCCTGCAGCGGGCGTCCGTCAACGCCGCCAAACCCGCCACGCAGCGCCGTACTGCGCGAGCCTAACACCTCGGGAACCGTAATTCCGCCTGATACACAGAGGTAACCACGCGTACCGGAACGCGGATAGCGCATCTCCAACACCTGCCCTTTGGCAACCCGGCAGCCCCACCAGGGCGGCAGGTCGTCGTCATCAAGCCGCGCACGGCAATCCGCCCCCGTCAGGGCGATCGCCATATCTTGTTGGAAACGCACACGAAAGGGGAACATTTGCACCTCAACGGCGGCGGCGTTATCGTCATTACCCAGTAACGCATTGCCCGCCCGCAGAGCCAGTGGGTCCATCACGCCGCTCACCGACACCCCCAGATGACGAAAGCCGAAGCGCCCCAAATCCTGCACCGTGTTCAGCGCACCCGTGCGCTCGATTTCAATCACAGTTCGATCCTTTCGGGTAAAAAACGGATGTTATCGCCGGGCGCCATCAACGCGGGGCTGGCGGCGTAAGGGTCAAAGACCTGCAAATCCGCATAGCCGATGGCGTTCCAGCCGTTGGGACCGGTCAACACCGACACCCCCGTCTGTGCTCCGCCAATGGTGACCGTGCCCTTGGGCATATTGAGCGACGGTACTTTTTTACGCGGCGTCGCGAGCTGCGGATCCAACCCATGCAGATAACCAAAACCGGGGGCGCTACCCAGCGCAACAACCGTGTAGCTCCCCTGATAATGGCGACGAATGACCTCTTTTTCGCTCAAACCGGTATGGTGGCAAACCGCTGCCAGATCGCTTGCCAACACACCGCCATAGTGAACCGGAATTTCGATCAGCCGTCCTTGCGGACTCACTTCCCGTACCTGCCGCCAGTATTCACGCAGCCGCTGCGGGAAAGCCGCCTCCTCTTCCGGGGTACGTTTGAGCAATACCAGTAAATTGGTGACACCGGGAATCAGCGTTTCGACATCATCACAGTGAGCGAGTATTTGCGCCAGTGACCAGATACGCCGCTGGGCAGCCAGGCTAAACTCCCCAGGCGCTTCCACCAGCCAGGCCCGGCTCCCCATGGCCGAGAGAGTGACATCCGCCTCCTGAAAAACAGCCGCGTGTTGCGCTAACCAGCCCATAACTTACTTATTCCAGCGGTTCAAATTTCAGGCTCGACAACGGCTGCACACGCTCTTCGCGCACCATTTGGTATTCGGTGTTCGGCCCAATCCAGCTCTCCCAGATTTTGTCGATGGTTCCGTTGTCATCCAGGGTTTTCAGGCTAGTGTTGACGGCTGCCAGCAGTGCCGGTTCGTCACGTTTCATGCCCACGCCAATCGGTTCCAGCGCCATCGGTTCTTTGATCATCGCCAGTTCAATACCATCTTTTTTCGCCTGTGAGACCATCTTGATGCCGGTCATCATATTGGTGACGAATCCCACCGCTTTGTTTTGTTCCAGTGCGAGAAATGCGGACGCTGAATCCTGGAAGGTGACCGCTTTACCGCCTTTAAGGTTGATCGACTGCTCAGACGTGGTTCCTTTTGTCGCGCTGATGCGTTTGCCTTTGAAATACTCAAGGGTTTTATCTGCATTCTCTTTCTTCACCAGCAACATCTCTTTAGCCACGTAGTACGGATCGCTGAACTGGATTTGGTTACCGCGGGTTTTCGTGTAGGCCAGATTGGCGATCAGCACATCGGCGCGTCCGGTAACAATCACGGCAATGCGGGCTTCTACCGATGTCGGCACCAGCGTCAGCTTCAGCCCCATTTGCTTCGCCAGCGCATTGCACAGGTCAACATCCATTCCCACCAATTGACGTGTATTCGCATCCGGTGATGAAAACGGGGGAACATCAGAATAAACCGCACACTTCAACTCCCCCCGGGTAGTCATATCGGCCAGCAGGTCCGCCTGCGCGCCAATGCTGGTGAATAAAACTGACGATGCCAAAACGGCAGATAATTTTTTTACTGTCATGATGTTTCCCCCAAAGTGTTAATGCTTTGAATACACGACTTTTTATTACCGGAGCGGCCCAGTACGGCAGCCCGTATTCTCTGGAATATACGGACTTTGCGATTAACGGCATAAGAGGGAAACCCTGTCGCGAGATACACAATTTATATGACCACTATCATGCCCCACAGGCGGAAATCGGTAATAAGAAAAGATTATTCGGACAGAGGGAAATTATCTTATCAGTGCACTTTACCGGCGTTTTAAGGTGAGGACTCATCTACACCGGTAGGTTGTAAAAGGTAAGACAATGAATGCCAAACTTGGGATATTGCTGAAAATAATGTCAGCGCTGTGTGCGACATTAATGCTGGCCTGCGTCAAAGGCTTACACGGCGCCATTCCCACCGGAGAAGTCATTTTTTTCCGCTCATTTGTCGCCCTATTTCCACTGTTGTTGTGGTTAAAACTACAAGGCAGCATTACAGCAAGCATCAAAACGCACAATATTTTCGGCCATGTTATTCGCGGTGTATCCGGTACTGGCGGCATGTATTTCAACTATCTGGCGCTGATTTATATCTCGCTGGCCGACGCCACGGCCATCAGTTACGCCGTACCGTTATTTACCGTTCTCATGGCCGCGATATTGTTGAAAGAGACAGTACGCTTTTATCGTTGGCTGGCGGTTCTGGTCGGCTTTAGCGGCATTGTGGTTATGCTGTCGTCAAACCTCACGCTCGGTCACAGGGTATGGGCATCCGGCTTTACCTTTGACGACGCCGCGCTGGGAACGCTCTTTGCCTTGCTTGCGGCAGTCTGCTCCGCCACATCAAATGTACAAATCCGCTTCCTGAATGGCGTCGAAACGCCGGGGGCGATCGTTTTCTATTTTTCGCTGATGACGACGCTGATTGGCCTCTCGACCACATTTTGGGGCTGGGCACGTCCTGTTGGCGGGCAATGGGCGTTGCTGATTGGCTGCGGCGTATTTGGCGGGCTGGCGCAAATTCTGGTCACGCTCAGCCTGCGCTATGCCGACGCGTCACTACTCGCACCGTTTGATTACACCACGCTAGTGTGGTCGATGGTGATAGGTTATTTGTTTCTCGACAGCTTACCCGGCAACGCCACCTTGCTTGGAGCATCGATTATCGTCATGGCCGGGATCTTCACGCTGTGGTGCGATCAGCGTCAACGCAAAAGGCCGATAATCCGCGCGCTATAACCATGATGCCTCGTCATTGATACAGCGCTTTTTACCGAGCGAGCCGCGCTATATCAGCGTGATCTGCCGGATATTAAGATGGTGTGATAGCTCGCGCATGATGACCAGATAGCTGACGAACCCGACGTCATCCGGGAATTCACCGTCGCGTTTGGGGCTGCCAGAAATTACATCCGCTACCCGGTTGAACACATCCTCGATCTGCAGCTGGGTCAGCATGTCATGGCTACCCGTGATGCGAGCAATCTCTTTAAGGTAAGGGTCGGCGCATGAAGCCTGTTGTGCCACCTGGCGTAGTGCCGGCGTTGCCTGAAGCACATCTTCAATGGTGGCAATCGCCATCTCGACTTCATAAGCAGATGGAATGGTGTGGCGAAAAAACCGATGAGCAATGGCCTGATACCCCAGTGGCAAAACGACTTCGGGGGAGGTAAAACTCACGCGATCATCACCAATAGTAAACCGCTCATTCATCGTCGACATTCCTGCAGCAACTGTCTAATGCCTAAAACAATAGCGCTGATACACCGCAAAAGGAAACCCTCCTTTTCATTAGCAGTCGAGAACCACGTGACGCCGCTATTGTTGCTCTGCGCTTGAAAAAGTGTATTTCCCGCTAAAAAAACAGTACCGCCGTATTTAACGGCGGTACTGTTTTTACTGCGCGATTCATGGTCGCGCTCTTGTGTGGCTACACGGTATAGGCTGCGGTATCACCAATAGTCACAGTCACACACCCACTCACCACGGACGACGTTATTTAAGCCGCTGTTTGATTTTCTCAACCATCATTGCGGTTGAAATACCATAACGGTCATGCAACGTCGGTAATGCCCCAGCGTGCAGGAATGCGTCAGGTAAGCCGACGGTATCAAACTCGGTGCGCACGCCCTTACGCATCAGCAACGCAGCAACCGCCTCACCCAGGCCGCCAATACAGGTGTGGTTTTCCGCTGTGATGACCAGCCGTCCCGGTTTGCCAACCTGTGCCAGAATGGTTTCCTCATCCAGCGGTTTGATGGTCGGCACGTGCAGCACGGCAACGCTGACGTTATCTTTTCGCAGTTGTTCCGCCGCCTCGAGCGCCCGCATGGTCATGATACCGGAAGAGATAATCAACACGTCCTTACCGTCTTCCAGCAATTTGGCTTTGCCCAACTCAAATTTATAGTCGTATTTATCGAGCACCACCGGCACCTTACCGCGCAACAGGCGCATATATACCGGCCCCTGATGATCGACCATCGCCGGTACCGCCTGTTCGATATCAATAGCGTCGCAAGGGTCAATAATGGTCATTCCCGGAATGCCGCGCATGATAGCCAGGTCTTCCGTGGCCTGATGGCTTGGGCCGTACCCGGTCGTCAAACCGGGCAACGCTGCGCAAATTTTGACGTTGAGCTGCTCTTCGGCAATCACCTGATGGATGAAGTCATATGCACGACGGGTGGCAAAAACGGCATAGGTGGTAGCAAAGGGAATAAACCCTTCTTTGGCCATACCGCCTGCCGCTCCCATCAGCAATTGTTCCGCCATCCCCATCTGGAAAAAGCGTTCAGGGTAAGCCTGGGCGAAAATATGCAAATCGGTGTATTTGGACAGATCGGCAGTCATGCCGACAATCTCTGGGCGTGTTTGTGCCAGTTTGACCAACGCATGGCCGAAAGGCGCGGAGCGGGTTTCCTGCCCTTCATCGGCAATCGACGCAATCATGGCGGATGTGGTCAAACGCGGTTTGGATTGTGTGGACTGACTCATAGCTGTACTCCCTCCGGTTTGTTCGCATCCAGTACCGCAATCGCTTGCTGCCATTCATCCGCATCAACACGGATAAAGTGATTCTTGTCGCGCGTTTCCAGGAAAGGCACGCCTTTTCCCATCAGGGTGTCACACAAAATAACGCGCGGTTGTTTTTCCGGGTGATGTTTCGCTTTATCAAACGCGTCGACCAATGCCGACACATCATTGCCGTTTACGCGCTGCACATACCAGCCAAAAGAGGCCCATTTCTCATGCAGTGGTTCAAACCCCAGAATATTGAGGGAGTTGCCATCCGCCTGCTGGCGGTTGATATCCACAATATTAATAAGATTCGGCAAGCCATGATGCGCGGCGGACATTGCCGCTTCCCAGGTCGACCCTTCATCCAGTTCACCGTCTGACATGGAGTTAATGACCAGAGACGTGCTCTGTTTTTGCCTCAGGCCCAGCGCCATGCCGACGGCGATACTCAGCCCCTGCCCTAACGAACCGCCGGAGATTTCCATCGCTGGGGTATAGCTCGCCATGCCGGACATCGGCAAACGGCTATCATCAGACCCATAGGTTTCAAGTTCAGCTTCCGGAATAATGCCGGCTTCAATTAACGCGGCGTAATAAGCAATCGCATAATGGCCGTGAGACAGCAGAAAGCGATCGCGGTTTTCCCATTCCGGCTCGTCAGGGCGATAATTCATGGTGTGGGCGAATGCGGTCGCCAATACATCGGCGTACCCCAGCGCCTGGCCGATATACCCTTGCCCCTGCACCTCTCCCATGCGCAGGGCATAGCGGCGAATACGCCACGCAGCTGCCGCCACTTTATTGATTTCTGATTGCAACATAACTCACCCTTACATTAATGGATTAACATTCCGCCATTGACATCCAGCGTGATACCCGTTGAATACGCGGACAGGTCACTGCCCAGGAATAATGCCGCGCGAGCGATGTCGATAGCGTCACCCAATCGATTTAATGGAATGCCGGAGAGAATATTTTGCTTCATCTCATCCGATAATTTACCGGCAGTAATATCCGTCTGAATCAGGCCTGGGGTAATACAATTAACACGCACATTATCCGGCCCCAATTCACGGGCCATGGCCTTGGCTAACCCCAGCACGCCAGCTTTGGCGGCGCTGTAATGCGGCCCACCGAAAATACCGCCACCCCGCTGTGCCGAAACAGAGGAAATACAAACGATGCTGCCAGATTTTTGTGCACGCATGGTGGGAATAACCGCCTGCGACATCAGCAAGGTACCGCGTAAACTGACATCTAATACGGCATCATAATTTTCGCGTTTAATATCCATCGTTTTAATGGGCTGTGTAATACCGGCGTTATTGACCAGAATATCCACACGGCCATATTTCCCGAGCACCTGCTCAATCGCCGCATTCACTTGCTGCTCGTTTGACACATTAGCCGCAACCCCCAAATGCTGCGTACCTAACATGGCCGCGGCGTCTTTGCTGGCTTTTTCATCCAAATCGAGAATAACGACGTTGGCACCATTTTCGGCAAACAGTTTAGCGGTAGCGAAGCCCAAACCACGTGGGGATGCCGCACCAGTAATAATGGCAACTTTGTCTTTGAGTAACATATTTTAACTCCAGTAATTTACGTTAATGAACGATCAGGAAGGTATTACCTGGGTTCATCAATCATCAGAATTAATCCCAGCCCAATGGCCGCACAGATACCGAAATATATGAAGACAGAATTAAAACTCCCGGTGTTATCCAATAAAAATCCAGCCAGCATCGGTGAAACGAATCCACCTAAATTCCCGCCACTATTAATAATCGATGCGGCGATGGGATAGGTTTTCTTATCAGCAACCGCCATGCCGTAGGCAGTAAATGCGGGCCAACCGATGTTAAGACACAGCCCAACAAAGAATAAACCGGTGCAAACCGCGACAGTACTTTGTGGAATATTCAGCATGATCAACATCATGATAATGGTGCTGACGGCAGTAAAAATCATCGTTGGTTTTCTGCGACGACCCAGAAGTTTATCAGAAACATAACCACCGAAAATCGCGCCGATAAATCCGCCAATACACGGCATACTGGCGACCAACCCCATACTCATAAAGTTAAAGCCTTTCTCTTTAACCAAATACATGGGGATCCATGTCAATAAACCATACAGCACGCTGACCATCATAAAATAAGCCAGGCAGTCACCTAATATGTTCTTTGACGTGAAAAGGCCTTTTATTGAATTTACCGGGTCCAGTTCTCTGACGCGGATAATCTTATCCAGCAAAAAGAATTTATCATCAGCAACAATGTTCTGCCTTCTGGTGCTGATGTCGTTATGATCGGTATTGATATAATCCAACTCAGTCTGGGAAACAAAATGGCTTTCCGAGGGTTTAGATTTCACCAACGCGTACCATGCTATTGCAGCCACAACCCCCGGGATGGCGAAGATAAAAAAGACCCAGCGCCAGCCCCAGGTCACCGCAATCCAGACAGCTAACGGCGGCACCAGAATAGGCGCGAACATAGTAGCAGCAATGTAAACCCCTGTTGCAGTTGCTTTTTCTTTTGCCGGAAACCAGTTATTAATGGTTGACGCCAACCCGACCGGGCATGGCCCTTCGGTTAATCCCAATCCTAACCGAATGAATTTCAATCCTAATACCGACGTCGCGGTTCCCATCAGCCAGGTAAATGCGGAGAAGCCGAATATGGAGAAAGCAACCAACCCGCGAATCCCTTTTTTAGCGATAAAAAAGCCTGCCGGAATTTGGCTAACGGCATAGCCCAGAAAAAACATACTGGCAATGGCACCCGCCTCAAAATTATTGATGTGAAACTCATTAATAATGAAGGGAAGTACTGCGCCAATGTTTGTACGGTCGGCATAATTAATCGCGTAAACAATAAATATTAAAGCAAGAACGACATAGCGATAATTCGTCTCTTTCGTTTTTATGTAGGGTACGGATTGTTCTATACGTGACATAGTGTAAACCTCTTTGTATGAACAACTATTTTTATTAAAAACTCAATAACGCCTCACTTAATCTTCGCAACCAATATAACTGGTGAAATAGAAAACAAAATATAATAAAACTCATTTAATGCTGAGAAAAATTTGACTCACGAATTTCATCACAAAAAAAACGTGATCGACATCGTGATTTTGTGTGTGAAAAGCGTTGAGATATAAATGTGCACGACATCACACTTTTATTCGACAGATCAACACGAGCTTCAGCAACTGCAATAGAATCAGCGTATTAATCGTTTTCTGGATGGGCTCCAGATGCCACAACCGGGGGTAGTGATGAGTCATAGCGAAACGTCAAAATTGCCCTTACCTTCCTTAAGGAATATTCAGGCATTTATTGAGGTCGCCAATGCACAAAGTATTCATGTTGCCGCAGAGCAATTGAATATCACGGCGTCCGCCGTCAGCCATCAAATTGCGGCGCTGGAGAAATTTTTAAATAAAAAACTTTTTATTCGAAATGGTAAAGGTGTCACGCTGACAGAGCACGGGGAAATTTACCTTAGGGAGATATCCGGTGCGATCAGTATTATTGGTAGAGCAACGGATAAAATAATTAATGAATCCAGCAATGAAATCCTGCGGGTGCATTCATCCCCGTCCTTTGGCATGATTTGGCTAATGCGTCGGTTAGGTAAGTTTCGAACATTGCACCCGGATATTACGATCAATCTCACCTGTTCTTATGAGAACCTCCAGTTTGCCCGCGATAATATCGATATTGATATTCGCCACGGCATCCCAGACTGGGATGCGTACAGAGTCATGACGATCAAAAATGAAAGGCTAAAAGTCATGGCCTCACCCGACTACATCAGTAAGCATCCGCTGTCTCGTCCTGAAGAGATCCTAAATCATAATCTTATTTATTCATCGGTCACTCTGGCCAACTGGGATAAATGGTTCTCTTACTGTAACCTCCAATACGCGAGGCCTAACTTTAACCTGAGTTTTGATCGCTCTTATATGAGTTTCGAAGCAGCCAGAATGGGGCTGGGACTCATTCTGGAGAGTTCAATGATGGGTGAGGAGTTTCTCAAAAACGGTTCTCTGGTGCAGGTTTTCCCACGGGAGTTTGAATACCCGGTCAGTGCGCATCATATCGTGATGCCGCATATTAACGAGCGTACCCATAAGGTGAAGGTGTTTATTGAATGGATGCGGCATGAGCTGGCCATCGACGGATATATTTTATAATCAGCACAGAAACGTTGTGCCCGTAACCCGCGCGTCCTATCTGGTGCGGTAATATGCGAATGCGCTATCCACGGGAAAATGAAGAATCTCAATAACGAAGCCATGAGCAGCCATCTTATTCACGATGTCGTTTTACACTGTAACCGTAGTCTCAGGCCACACCATCATTGCGACAGCGATCATTCGTTCCAGATCACCTGGGTTCGCCCCGACCAGAGGAAAGTTTACTACAGCTTGCATGACGCTGAGGAAATGCCAGGCTAACGCCTCTATGTCTGCGTTGGCAGGGAGTTCACCAGCAGTGAGGGCTTCCCGCAGCCAACTCACCAGCATATTACGCTGTTGGTTCATCCCTGCCAGCACCACCGCCTGACTCGCCATCGGCAAATCGACAAGCTCAGCACAGCTTCTTGATAGTAAACAGCCCAGAGGGCGTGGTGATTCTGTTGGCAATAATCCACGTAACAACGACTCAATATTTGCGCGGGCGGTACTGCCTTCAACGGAATGCATACGACGCATGAGGCGTTCGATATATGTCGCCAACACGATTTGAAACAAGCCGTCCTTATCCTGAAAGCGCTGATACAAACTTGAGCGCGATAATCCCGTTGCTTCCGTCAGCACATTAATCGATGTTGCCGTATAGCCATGGCGCCAAAACGCGTCCATAGCGGCATCAATAACCTCGGCCTCATTGTATTGGGGTTTTCCACTCACCTGAATAATCTCGCTTGACAACATGGAACGATCGTTCCATTTTAAATTGGACTGTTCGTTCCATGATACATTGAAGAGGTTACACCATGTCTAATTATTTATCATCGCAAGCACGAAAACCACGTATCGCTCTTGCGGGTGCCACAGGACGCGTTGGTACTACGTTAACAGCTCTGCTCGCTGCCGATCCAATCGATGTAGTCGTACTGACCCGCGATCCCGACTCGACAAACCTGCCTGTTGGTACCAATGCGATTAAAGTCGATTTCACCCATCAGGATGGATTGCACACAGCCCTACACGATGTCGATCGTCTGTTTATTGCTCATGGTACCTCCACCGAGCAGGTTGCTAACGAGATTGCGCTGATCGATGCAGCGGTGGCTTCCGGTGTTCAGCACATCGTCAAGCTATCTGCGCTTGGGCCTGCAACCCAGCTCCCACCTATCGCCTGGCATATGCAGATTGAAGCACACCTGGCACGCCAGCCAATCGCATCAACCGTCCTGCGGCCCACCGCTTTTAGCGATGTGCTTAAACGTCTGGGCCCGCTAATTGCCTCCGGATCCTGGAGCGGTGCGGCCGGTAATGGACGTGTGAACTTCATTGATACCCGTGATATTGCCGACGTAGCACGTATTGCGTTACTGGAAGAAACAGAACCTGAATCACAACGCGTGTATCACCTGACAGGTCCGCGCGCCTGGACAATGGCTGAAGTGGCGCAAGAACTGACCCGCCTTCTTGCTCACCCCATTACTTATGTTCATCTTTCGCCTTCGCAGCAAAGAGAGGCGCTGCTCGGGAGCGGACTGTCTCCATTCACAGCAGACCTACTCATCGGGCTCGATCGCCTGTTCCGTGAGTCCGCTATCGGCGAAACAACGCTGACCGTCGAAGAAATGACGGGAAAAACCCCACGTTCACTGACTGCGTGGCTAACCGACAATCTGGCTCTATTTCAGTGATAACCATATGTTCCGCAATGGGTAAATGGTAATCACACTGAGGATTTAGCATCATATCAAGTCACTAAATCCTCCCCTGACCTAAAGTAATGTCAGGCCAACAACATTATTTTGCTCCACGATCGACATCCGCATCACAACAGATGCACCTCGCTCCCCTTTTATGGCGTATTGCAGGTACAATCCCGCCACGGTTTAGCGATTGGTATCCACCGCCTCACCCACACTATGAGCCCGACATGCTAACAGACAGCGACATCACCTTCCGTAAACTTGAGATTTTCAAGACATTCATGGAAACCGGCACCATCACCCGTACTGCGGAGCGTCTTGGGCTGAGCGGCGTTAGCGTGCACCGGGCGTTGCATACGTTGGAAGAAGGCGTGCGCTGCCCGCTGTTTATCCATAAAGGTCGCAATCTGGTGGCATTGCCAGCGGCACATACGCTGCTGGAATACAGCCAGGAAGCGATGTCGCTGATGGAACGGGGGCTGGAAGAAACCCGCAAGACCGCAGGCGTCGGTCAGGGTCGACTGCGTATCGGCACACTGTATTCGCTGACGCTGGAAACGGTGCCGCGCCTGATCATGGGCGTCAAACTGCGCCGTCCTGATCTGGAATTGGATTTGACCATGGGGTCGAATCAGCGTCTGCTCGCCATGCTGGATGACCAACAGCTTGACGCGATCCTTATCTCGCTGTCCGACGACACGATTGATCGTAACCGGTTAGAGTGCCTGCCGTTGTTTGAGGATAATATTTGTCTGGCGGCACCGGCGAGCGCGCAGCTCGATACCCGTCAACCGGCTGACCTGAGGGATTTTCATCACCAGCGGTTCGTTTCACTGTCTGAAGGGTTTGCCACCTATGCCGGTTTTCAGGAGGCGTTTCACATCGCAGGCTTTGAACCAGAGATTGTCACACGGGTGGGTGATATCTTTTCCATGCTGAGTCTGGTGCAGGCCGGTGTCGGCTTTACCCTGATCCCCGAGCGGATGAAAAAGGTATACGAGAACGATGTGCAACTGCTACCACTGGCGCCGCCTTATCAGATGCGCCAGCTTATCGCCATCGTCTTCGCTCGCAACCGCGAGCACGACCCGAATCTGCTGGCGCTGGTGGCCGAAGGCCGTATGTACGCCCGCAGCCTGAATACTACCCCTGCGCCCTGAGTTGCGCGGTGCGGTGGATGACCACATCACTACCGCTGCGCGCCAGTGAAAATGCCTCACTGCGACTAAACGCTTGTTTCGCCAGACAGGTCAGCACGCCACCCGGTGGCATCTCAATCGCCAGCCCGACATCACGCTCTTCCGCTGCCACCATCGCCTCATGCCAGCGCACGGTGCGCGCCATGTTCATCGCCAGATCGTCTGCAATACGCTCCGGTTGCCAGATAGCACGGGCGGAGCTGCCGCTAAGGTAACAGCAACGGGGAGGAGCAAAAGACACCGACGCCATCGCCGCCGCCAGTTGCCCGGCGGGCGCATCGAGCAGCGCACAGTGCGACGGCACGCTAACATGCAGGCGTTGCGCCCGGCTGGCACCGCGTTGCAGTGCCTGTTCCTCCACCTGTGCCATGCTTTCATCGCTACCGGCAATCACAATTTGCCGTTCAGCATTCAGGTTGGCGATATACGCCCCGCTGCCGGGCAGCAAGGCTTCCACGTCGGACTGGCTTAAGCCCATAATCGCGGTCAATCCGTAGCCTTGCGGGTATGCCTGCTCCATCAGATCACCTCGCAACGCCACCAGCCGTAACGCATCGTCAAAACGCAGTACCCCGGCTATCACCGCCGCCGGAAACGCGCCAATCGACAACCCGCTGACCATGTCCGGCATCAGGTCACGCGCCATCAGCGCTCTGGCCCAGGCCACCCCCGTGATCAACAGGCACAGTTGCACCGCGCGGGTGTGTCGTAGTGCCTGCGGGGTATCCAGTTGGTAAACCTCATCCCCCAACACGGCAAACGCTTCATCCAACACGCATGTATCGGCAGGCAATTGCTGCAACATGCCAGCGTACTGTGCGCCCTGACCGGGGAAGGTAAACAGAATTTTCATTTTACGGCTCCATTGCCCACGGGTCGCTGACCCGCCGCGGGCCGTGGTTGGTTTTTAACAGCACCTGTCCATCGCGTAACCATTCAGCCAGCGCGAAAGCGCCGTTGGGCGTTTCAATTTGCGTATCAGCCCGGCACAGCGGCGAGGCGGATAGCAGCCGTTGCCAGTTCGCCAGCGCGTCACGCTCCAACGCCTGTGGTGCGCGAATCAGCAGGTCCAGGTCGCTGGCGGCATGCAGTACCGGCACTTGCGTTGCCAGCGCGTAGGCGGTAGCCCCGGTGATGCCCCATTGCCACGGCCAGTGCTGTTGCGCCAGTTGAATCGCAAGCTGTACCGGTGGCTGAGAAACAAACGGCGAATGCAGCAACGCTGACAGGTTGCACAGACTGTCTGGCGTAACCACCCGAACAATCTGCGCTGCTGCTACCCACCCGGCAGCACGCTGGTCGCGGCGCAGGCCGCGCACCCCCACCGGAATGAGCCCGGCCGGGTCAACGTCACGCCGCACTACCACCGGCAGCGCCGGTTGCCATTGGCTCGCGACCCAAGGGGCATCAATACCCTCCAGCGCATCGCGGGAGGCAAGCCATAACAGATCGTGCGGACGTGTCGTTACCATGATTCAGACTCCTGATGTCGTTCAAATACCTGACGTTAACGTGATAAACAGCGGCAGCGACAGGATACAGAGAACGGAGCTTAACAGCAGTACAGCTTCTGCATCCGGCGATTGCACGCCAAAGCGGTTACCGAACACCACCCCGAAAAACCCGGCGGACAGCGCAATCATCAGAATCGCGGTGATCGCCACCGAGCCGTGTAACCCCAGTACCAGTACGATACCCCATGCCAACGCCGGTTGAATCAGCAACTTGGTCAATACCGCGGTGGTGACCATCGAATTCAGTTTTAGCTGGCGTGCAGACAGAATAACCCCGGTCAGGAAGAGCGCGGTCGCGGTGGCAGATAACCCCAGCGGTTTAATCGCCGACAGCAACAGTTCTGGCATACGGATACCGATGGCAGACAACACGACACCCAGCAGCGGCCCTAACACGATCGGTTTTTTCAGCGAACGCCACATCAACACCGGCAGCATCGACAGCGTAGAGGTCTGATTGCCGCCAGACGCCAGCGCCTTCTCGCGCTCCAGAATCAGCAGGCAGAACGGCGTCATTAACACCGAGCCACAGGCAATGGAGACCGCTACGGAAAGTGATGTCGATGAGCCATCGCCCAGCACACTGCCGAGGATCGGCAAACCGAGTGCCGCGTAGTTGGGCAGCGCGACAGTCAGCGTCAGCACTGCGGCATCCTGCGGCGTTTTATGGAATACCTTGACGGCCAGAAAGTAGATAGCGGCGTAGGTTATCCACATCGCCAGCGTCAACACCACGATCAGCGGAGACTGTTGGACAATGCCGGCCCAGGGCGTTTGCACGGTGGCGCTAAACAATGCCGCTGGCAAAGCAAAATCCATCACGAAAATATTGAGCAGCGCGACGTTCTTGTTATCCACCAGCTTAGCTTTGCCCGCCCAGAACCCCAGCAGCATGATGATAAAAATGGGCGCGAGGGCATGAACAATTACATAAGTCATATCGTATTCACCTGTAATAAAAAGAGTATCAGTTCCAGCGCGATGGTTTGGCTTGTGTCCGCACAGTGGCGGGCGCAATGTCTGTCAATGTTCAGACGGCCGTTTTTCAGACAAAAGGGATCCTGCAGGTGCCGAATGGCACCTTGCCCCTGTTATCTGGCAGGTCTCTTTATTGGCTTACCGATAGGTGGCCGTCGTGGTTCAACACGAACCAGCCACCGGTGTGTGACTTAGCTGTAAGCGTGGTTAAGCGCGCTTACCACTGCGCCCTCATCCGCTCACGAACGAGGGAAGAACTGCGCCGGTTGTCCGCACCCAGCCGCGTTTTCAGCGACGGGTCACGGCGGGCATCGGCCACCGCCTGTTGCAGTGCCGCGCTCACCTGCGACAAATCGTCGGCGGACGGCGCATCCGGGTTGGCGACATCCAGCAGCGTGGATAACAACCCCAGCGTGGCGTAGTTGCGAATGTCATACGCCATCGGCGGGATGGTCGCGGCCAGCTTCTCCAGATCTTCGACACTTCTGAGCGTGATACGCGCCGCTGAGGCTTTGCCCATGGCGTGAATTTGGACTTCCGGGTCATTAAAGGCGATCAGTCGGTTAGCCTGATAGCCATGAGCCAGAAACGCACCGGACATCGCTTTGCCGACGATCAACCCAATCACCGGGTGACCGGCGAGGCGCGCCTGAGCATAGGCCCCTGCCGACGCCGCCAGCGCCTGATGAATGCCGAAGGCTTCTTCCCGGCGACCATACGCCTGACTGGGCACATCAATTACCGCTATGATCGGGCGTTTCTTCTCGCTGTTGCGATCGGCCGCAATCGTTTCATGCACCACCTTCGCCAGCGTCCAGCCTTCCAGCAAGCCAACTTCGCCTTTTACCGCTCGCGGGTAGTGGTTATTCACGTCGGGAACCACAGCGATAAAACGTACCGGCTCACCGGCGATATTGCCATCTGCCACCTGTACCGACGGGCACAGCCCGCTCAGGCGTGGTTTTCCGGGTGCCAGCGCGTCTAACCATAGCGCGCCGCGATGTGCTACCTGACTCATGGTTTTACCTCCCCGAAAAGCTGTTGGATCTGTTGCGTGTCGGCCTGTGTACGGGTATCGGCGTCAGTCAGACGTGTCAGATACCACGCATACTTATCCGAACGGTGTTGCGCCGGTACGCCGTGGGCAAGGGCGTCATTCACCGCGTGTTTGACCGCGTTAACGCCATCGGCCACCAGACTGTCGGCCAGACCGCTGTGGTGACGAATCTCACCACCGGTCATACTCCAGATGAACGGACGATCGCGTGAGTCGTACTCGGCGACGCCAGCTTCCTGTTCGATCACCTGCGGGCCATTCAGCCCCAGACGCGCCTCGCGGGTGACAATCAGGTGGCTGCACAGCGCGGCGGCAATCGACATGCCACCAAAACACCCCACCGTCCCGGCGATGATGCCGATAACCGGCGTGTAACGACGCAAGTCGACAATCGCGGCATGGATATCGGCGATCGCCGCCAGTCCCAGATTAGCTTCCTGCAACCGTACCCCGCCCGTTTCCAGACACAGAATCGCCTGCGTCGGAATACCGTTCCGTTGGTCCTCAGCCGCCAGTTCCAGCGCCGCAGCCATCTTGGCCCCGGAGACTTCCCCCATGCTGCCGCCCTGAAATGCCCCTTCAATCGCGATAACGACGGTCGGTTTGCCCTGCAACGTACCTTTCGCGACCACCATGCCGTCGTCTGACTGCACCACGATCCCCTGCTGACTCAGCCACGGCGACACCATGCCGTCAAACGGTCCAAGCAGCTCGCGGTAGCTGCCTTCATCCAGCAGCGCGTGGGCGCGTTCCCGCGCTTTAAGTTCGATAAAACTGCGGTCGTCACGCATAACTCACCCCTTCAAAAACCTGTTCGATACGGATGCGTGCCACACCGGGCGTGGCACCAAAATCGTGGATGGTCATGGTGCCAGCCGTCAGGCTGCCAAGCGTACTTAACCGGGAAAACAGCGCCTGCCAGCGTGCCCGGCTGTTATCCACCGACGTGGTGATGTCGATGGTGAGTGTCTGTCCGGCATCCGCCGTCAACAGCACTTCCATATCACCGGATCCCACCACGCCCGCCAGCGCGTTGCCGCTGGCCATGCGGGTAGCCGGGAATGACAATGTAATGTGTTCCATAACACCCTCTTAATCGTATAAAGATGGTTGTGCGATACCATCAAGCAATAGCGTGGCAGCCAGCAGGTCGGCCGCGCCACCGGGCGACGCGTTCAGCGCCAGCATGCGTGTATCCAGTTGCGCCAGCGCCTGTCGACCGGCAGGGCAAGACACGCCACCTGCCGCCAGTACTGCCTGTGCGCCCTGCTGCATGGCCTGCAACCCGTCAAGCCCGGCGCGTGACAACACACAGGTATCGCTCAGCGACGTCATAACCGCCATCAGCGCATCCAGCCGCGCGTCGTTCTCGCTCGCGCCCTGACGCCGACTGCGTCGCAGTTGCGGCAGCGCCAGCCGGGTAATATGTGGAAAGCCCTGCTGCGCTTCTTCACGCGCCCCCGATACCTGATAACGTTGCGTCGCCAGCCGCCCTTTGCTGAACACTGTCGGCGCGCCGTTATCCGGCAGGCGAGCCAACTGTGCTGCCGTCTCGGTGATAGTCTGTTCGCTGCCAAAACCGCCGAGCATCGCTGCGGCGCTCACCAATAGCCCCAATGCCCAGATGGCTCCGCGGTGCGTATTCACACCGCCTGTCGCCAGCATCATCTGCTGTTCGCCTTCGCGCCCCACCCGACCGACGATTTGCCGTAACGCGACATCTGCCGAGCGTTGCCAGCTCTGAAGCGCCAGTGCATGAAAGGTCGCGGTCAGGCTGTGAGCCGAGCGCTCCATCAGCGCGAGCGTCAAATCCTGATGCGCACCTCTGCCGCGGCTATCGACCAGACCCGGTTTAGGGCTCAGTCGCGCTTCCGCAATCAGGCAATGCGTTGCGGTTTCAGCCAGCCAGTGGGCGTAGTCGTGGGCATCAGACTGTCGCTGCGTTTTCATTTACCAGCTCCGGAATTTGGCTGGCGGGTTGTACAAGCCGCCTGACCATTCCACCAGATCGGCTACGCTGCCTGCGGCCAACAAAGAACGGGTCGCCTCGGTACGGCGGATCCCCAAGTCTTCCGGGTAGGCCACCTTGCCGCTGCGGCGAAACTCCGCCACGCGTTGCGCGTCCACACCCAACCCGATATCGGTGATCCCGGCTACCGCTGCGACCATCGCCCGCCGTTCTTCCAGACTGTTGGCGCGATAGAGATAGGCAATCCCCTCTTCGGTCAGCACGTGAGTCACGTCGTCGCCATAAATCATCACCGGAGCCAGCGGCATACCGGTGGTTTTCGCCACGTCGACCGCATCGAGTTTTTCCACAAACGTCGGTTTCACGCCAGCCTGGAAGGTTTCCACCATTTGCACCACCAGCTTGCGCCCGCGCTGCATTGGGTCAGGCTCGTTGATCATGGCGAGCCAGGCTGGGGTAGCGTGACGACGTCCATGTGGGTCGTGCCCCATGTTGGGCGCGCCACCGAACCCGGCAAGACGGCCTTTAGTCACGGTAGATGAGTTACCCAACCCGTCGACCTGCAAGGTCGAACCGATAAACATATCGACGGCGTATTGTCCCGCCAGCTGGCAAAATGCACGGTTAGAACGCATCGACCCATCAGCGCCGGTGAAAAACACATCCGGCCGCGCGGCAATATAGGCTTCCATCCCCAGTTCACCGCCGAAGCAGTGGATACTCTCGACCCAGCCGCTTTCGATCGCCGGGATCAGGGTGGGATGCGGGTTCAGGGTCCAGTGTTTACAGATCTTGCCTTTCAGCCCCAGACGCTCGCCATAGGTCGGCAGCAGCAGCTCAATCGCGGCGGTGTTAAAACCGATACCGTGGTTGAGCGACTGCACCTGATGCTCGGCATAGATGCCCTTGATGGCCATCATCGCCATCAGAATATGTTCTTGTTTGATCAGTCTCGGATCGCGGGTAAACAGCGGTTCGATAAAGAACGGCTTATCGGCGACAACGACATAATCAATCCAGGAGCCGGGAATATCGACGCGTGGTAAATCGGTTTCGTCATCCACCAGTTCATTCACCTGCGCGATGACGATGCCGTCATGGAATGCAGCGGCTTCAACCAGTGCCGGGGTATCTTCGGTGCTGGGGCCGGTGTACAGGTTGCCTTTACGGTCGGCTTTATACCCGGCCACCAGTGCCACATTCGGGATCAAATCAACATACAGACGGGAATAGAGTTCGATATAGGTGTGAATCGCCCCCACTTCCAGCACGCCGTCTTCCAACAGCTGAGAAATGCGCAGACTTTGCGTACCCGAGAAGGAGAAATCGAGTTTATGGGCGATGCCTTTCTCGAAGATATCCAGATGCTCGCTACGCCCAACGCTTGGCATGATCATGTGCAGGTCATGCACTACCTGCGGGTTGACTTCCGACAGGGTGCGGGAGAGGAAATCGGCCTGCTTTTGGTTATTACCTTCCAGCACGACCTTATCGCCGGGAGCGATCAATTTTTCCAGCATCGCGGCCAGATGTTCGGTAGGCAGCACCTTGCCCGAAACGGGTATCGACGCTTTGCGTCGTTGCTTTTCACTGCGGCGCGTATTCCAGACCCGCGGTGACGTTTGCCCAGACAACATTATTAACCTCCTGATTCAGCTCATCATTTTGATTTGCCTTGGTCTGGGAAAAGTATGTTCTCTGGCTGAAGCGGCTTCAATCAAGCAGCCGTCGCAATCATTAGCTTTAGAGTAAAGATAACTGGCACGCTGGCCGTGATTGCCATGCCAGCCCGCGTAACGTGCGGGTTTCCATCACTCCCTTTACATCGCGCGAATTGTGATCAGCCCAGCGCTTTGCGCATTGGTATCGTTAATCACAATGAGGTAAGCATGAAAAAACAGAGCAGGAATATCGTTGCGGAGAGACAGGAATATCGGCAGGAACCTACTGCCGTATACGCATCGGCCCCATGCTAGCAGCACAGGGCCGAACGGAATCACTTACATTATTGGATTAACACCATCTTGGATTAATACCATTTAGCCGACACAATTTGGCTAATGCTATTGAGTTAATACCATTGTGTTCATGTCATTGTGTTAATGCCATTGGCCTTATTTCGGTTTCACACGATCCACAACCTTGTGGATAGCAGCGGCCAGTTCATTGATTTCAAATTTCGCCACATACGAATCAGCACCAACATTGCGTACGTGATCTTCGTTGGCTGAGCCGGACAGTGAAGAGTGGATGATAACGGGAATGTGCTTCAGCGCCTCATCACGCTTGATATTACGTGTCAGCGTAAATCCATCCATCTCCGGCATTTCCAGGTCGGTCAACACAAAGGCAATCTTATCGGAGATTGGCCGACCTTCCGCCTTCGCTTCCTCCGCCATGGATTTGATCTTATTCCAGGCTCCCAGACCGGTGATATGCATGATGTAGGGAATATTCATCACCTTCAGCCCCGTTTCGAGCATCGTGCGGGCGACTTTGGAGTCTTCAGCCACAATCGCTACTGCACCGGGTTTCAGGTGGAACGTTTTCTCTTCCACGCTTTCAATTTTGATTTCACGCTCGGTGGGAATAATGTCGTGCAGAATCTGTTCCACATCCAATACCAGCGCCAGACGGTTACTTGCCGGATCGCTGTCCAGACGCGCGATACTGGTGATATAGCTATTGCTGACGCCTGCCTCAGCGGTATTTACCTGACTCCAGTCAAGACGGACAATATCGTCAACCGATTCAACGGCAAACGCCTGGGTGCTGCGTGCATATTCCGTCACCAGCAGGATGTTGCGCCCGGTACTTGCCGCACACCCTACCACCGCCGGAAGATCGATAACGGGAATAATCTGCCCGCGAATATTAATCATACCAAGCATCGGTGGTGTCATACCCGCAGCCTTGGTCAAGGTTGGCATCGGAACGATTTCACGAAGCTTGAACACATTGATACCGAACAGCTCGGATGGCCCTTCACCGGTGGCCGATCCCAAACGGAACAATAACAATTCAAACTTGTTGGACGAGGTAAGATTAGTTCTCTCCTCAATCTCTTTTTGAAATTTATCCATTCTGTCCTCAATGCAAATAATTATTAATGTATGGTTACAAGGCAACATCAGTCATGCAGGTAAATCAGGCCGGTGGCCTTACCCCACTCTACGCGATCGCTGACGCGCTTCAAATAACTCTTACTTCTTATACACCATTAAAAAGAAAAATATGTGTCTCACGTCATCTGCTGCATCTTCCTGTTTTGAAAAGCATAGACCACCGGTCATTTCTCCACCATATTCCCGCAGCAAATGTTCTGTATCCTGTGATGAATGGCAGATTTGATTATGTGTGTTGTTATTACCTGCCTATATATACCCGTCATACTTCAAGTTGCAGGTGTGTTGGCGGCGTTCGTTCACCCGAATCACTTACCTGTGTAAGCTCATCGGGATTCACTCTCTTGCCGCCTTCCTGCAACTCGAATTATTTAGGGTATAAATAGGTACCGATTTAAAATGACTGAGGCGTGAGAGTTAACAGAAATAATCAATAGAATAATAAGAAGATCATAAGAAAATGATCTTTCTTCTGATGAGAATTAGCTCGCTGTACCGTAAATGATTCGAGCCGCATGGCGCAGGTTCGCCGCTGCCGCTACGATGACCGATTCCCGCCAAGGCTAGCGGGCATAGCTGTAGACGGAAGCGCGTGAAATACCCAGATGTTGCGCAATCGTCTCCATCGATTTCTTCACGTCAAGTAAACCGCTTTCCCGCAGTTCCTGCATCAGCAGACGCCGCTCCGGTGCTTTCAGTGCGCGCGGTGTGGTCGCCAGACGCGCCGCAAATTGGTCGATACGCTGACGGATCGCTTCGGCACCGGACGGTTCCAGACTTTCGGTAAGTACGCCGCTATTGACCTGATTAAAATGTGCGAAAGCGTGCTGGATGCCACGAAACAGTGTCATATCCACATTCAGGCACAAAGAGGCGACATATTCACCGCTGGCGTCCTTGATGCCTATCGAGGTGCTTTTCACCGGGCGGCCATCAGCAAACTGATTGGCATAATTGGCCACGATACGGGGGAATTCCGGCGATGCGATACGCGCCAACCCCAGCTCAGTGGTTGACTGTCCGACTTCCCGCCCAGACAAATTGTTGTAAATCGCCAGAATCGAGTGCTCCGGGTTTTTCAGGTCATGGATCACCACTTCGCAAAACGGTGCAAAGGTCTCCCCCAGCCCTTCTGCAATGGTATTGAGCTGTTCAAGTAGTATCGAGTCTGGCAGATGCGTCACCCTGTTTCTCCTTCACCTTTTATTGCTGGATAAATTATTTATAAATAGACGTTATGTCAAACCAGGCCAGTGTGGCATTCAGACAAAAAAGCCCGCCTGCCCGCGAAAAACGGTTGGCAATGGCTACAATACCGGCTATAAAATCAAGACACTTTGTTTAAAACTGGATAAATCGTTTACATAAAGGAACCGCCATGAGCCAGCTTGTTCTGCCTTCTTATGACGACGTTGTCGCCGCCAGTGAGCGGATTGCCGGATATGCCCACCGCACGCCGGTTCTCACCTCCCGTACCGCCAACGACGCGCTCGGCGCAGAGCTTTACTTCAAATGCGAAAACTTCCAGCGTATGGGGGCGTTTAAATTTCGCGGCGCGATGAACGCGCTGTTGCAATTCACCCCAGAGCAAAAGGCGGCCGGTGTGGTAGCGTTCTCCTCCGGTAACCACGCGCAGGCGATCGCCATGTCGGCAACACTGTTGGGAATCCCCGCGACCATCCTCATGCCGCAGGATGCCCCGGCGGCCAAGATAGCCGCCACCAAAGGGTACGGCGCACAGGTGGTGACCTTCGATCGTTACACGCAAGACCGTGAAGCCATCGGCCGTGAACTGGCGCAACAGCATGGCATGACGTTGATTCCCCCCTTTGACCACCCACATATCATCGCCGGTCAAGGAACGGCAGCGAAAGAGCTGTTCGAGGAGGTCGGTGAGCTGGATGCCTTGTTTGTTTGCATGGGCGGCGGCGGGCTGTTATCCGGTTCAGCGCTGTCGGCACGTCAACTGTCACCCGGCTGTCGGGTATACGGCGTCGAGCCTGAAGCCGGTAACGATGGTCAGCAGTCTTTTCGTTGCGGCCACATCGTACATATCGATACGCCCAACACCCTCGCCGACGGTGCTCAGACGCAGCATCTGGGTCAGTACACCTTCGCGTTGATTCGCAAGCATGTGGATGACATTTTAACCGTCAGTGATGATGAACTGGTCACCGCGATGCGCTTTTTCGCCGAGCGCATGAAGATGGTGGTCGAGCCGACCGGCTGTCTTGGCTTCGCCGCAGCCCGCGCCTGCCAGCACGAACTGCGGGGGAAACGCGTCGGTATTATCGTCAGTGGCGGCAACGTTGATCTGGCCCGCTACGGCCAGTTACTGGCGGGGTAAACCGTCAGATACTGCTTACCGGCACGACACCGCCGCCCACAACCATCGGGGCGGCGTGGCGTTCAGTTTGCTGGCCGTCTCCAGATAACGGTCATCCAGCGAACTGGCTGACCAATACAGGGCTGCCGCCGTTTTAGCAGGCCAGAGACCATCAAACCCAGCCACCCCCGCTTGTCGCCGTGCGATATCAAATTTCACCGTGGTACGGGCAAATTCCTGATGGGTCTTCACCCCATCCGCATACGGGGTGAGCCACGCCAGCGCGCCACGCAGGCTCTGCCCCTCCGCACCTTTCAAATCAAGCCAGTCACGCCCTTGCGTTCGCGCCGCCAGGGCAGCACGTACCAGCGGTTCCAGGTCGTACACCACATAATGCAGTGCATCTCGCTGGCTGAAATCCAACACTTCACCATCAGGGCGGATGTTGGCGTTCAACTGGCGAACAAAGGCATCCTGCGCCGCCGCCATCAGGTGGGCATCCCCCAGCGCAGCCGCCCCCATCGTCAAGAGCTTAACGCGGTGGCTTTGCCAGTTATTGCTCCAGGTCCCGCGCTTATCCTGCTGATGCGCCTGCATCTGTTGCAGGTAACCGGTGGTTAGCTCGTTGAGAAAACGTCGGGTGCGTGCCTGTGTGGCTTGCGGCAACGCATCGTGAGTGAGCTGATAAGCGTCAATCAATCCATCCAGACTGGTTTCATCGATAGGGTTAAAACTCAGACGATAAGTTGTCGTCCAGGCATCAAGATAGGTTGCCAATCGGGATAGCGATGTCGCATCCCCGGCCCGATACCACGCCAGCGCCAAATCACGCATATAGCTAAAATCGCGTCGGGCGGCGTTCGAGATATCATAGATCCCCTGATGGGGAAGCGTTCCTTCGGTATGCATAACCGGGATAGCCTGCGGCTGCGCTGACGGCGGATGAGAAACGGTCGACAGCAGTGCGGATGCCGAGGGCGCGGTCGCCGCCAGACACAACTGGCTGTCAGCCTGTGCGGATGCCGTGAAACACAGGGCGATCGCACCAAGCCCCCATAGGGGATAACGAATAGACAAACCGACACTGCGCTGACGACTGACGATGGCGTTTACGATTCCCATGCGAACACTCCTGCTCATGACCCAACGGCGTACCGCAGCCACATTATCACAACGCAGGAGACGGCGTAGGTTATCTGGGCGGAGTCACCAGCCAGACGCTACAGCCATCGTGGTTATAAATGCCACTCGTTTTCCGCCTCGGTAACTTTGGCGTCAAACTGACGCAACTCCGCACTTTTACAGGTCAGCCACAGTTGGCTAAACGCGTCACCCAGCAATTCCTGCAACGGTAAACACTGCCTGAACAGCGCCAGTGCATCCTGCTGATAGTGCGGCAACGCGACACACTCCGACAACGGGATCGCCTCATGTCGTCCGGTGCCGGTCAACGGTAGGTCATGCTCAAGGCCATACCACATACCGCTTAACAGCGTCGCCATCACCAGATAGGGGTTAGCATCAGCGCCAGCCAGACGATACTCGATGCGCTGATTATCGTGATCCGTACAGGGCAACCGCAGCGCGACGGTGCGATCGTTAAACCCCCAGGATGCGTGGAGCGGGGCGTGCCCACCCTGCCGCAAGCGGCGAAACGCATTCACATTCGGAGCCAGCAGCGCTACAGATGCAGGCATCAGTGCCATCATGCCCGCCAGTGAGCGCCGCATGGTTTCGCTGAGTGTCTGCCCCGGCTCACCGGCCAGCAGGTTGGTACCGTGGCGATCCCGCAGGCTGATGTGTACATGCAGCCCACTCCCCGACAGTTCGGCGTAGGGCTTCGCCATAAAACAGACCGACTGATTGAATTTTTCCGCCAGTTGCCTCGTTATCCGCTTTAACGTCAAGACCTGCTCACACGCCTCCAGCACTCTGTCACTATGCTGCACGTTAAACTCATACTGCCCGGCTTCCGCTTCGGCGACGATCCCCGTTAGCGGCACCTGTTGCATTCTGGCATGACGCTCAACTTCATCGAGAAAGTGGAGTTGAGCACCCTGCTCATCGACCAGAAAACAGTGGGATGGTTGGGCTGATGACGGAGCGGGTTGGCTGCGATCGCGCAGATAAAACTCCAGCTCAGCCGCCACTACCGGATACAGGCCAACGTCATGAAAACGGCGTAGCAGGTTCTGCAATACCACGCGGGGTTCCAGCTCGCAGGCAGTGCCGTCCACATTTTTCATCGTCAGTAACAGTTGGGCATGGTGCATGGGGTCATCAGCACAAGGCCGTAGCGTACCGATGACTGGCAGGCATAAGCGGTCCGGTTCACCAACCTGTTTGCCTAACCCGCTTTGCTCGATGACGTGACCGTCCAGGTCCATGGCGTAGACCGACAGAGGGAAATAACACCCTTGTTCCAACGTAAACAAGGCTCGAACTGACAGACGCTTACCGCGTACACAGCCATTCAGGTCATGGAGGTAAATATCGACATGTTCGGTATCAGGGTAATGCTTCAGGTAGGTTTCCACTTCATCGCGAAAACATCGCTCGACCGGTTCGGGAAACGACCCGGTAATGACATTGGCGTTCATGACGCGTAATAGCATAACGATATCAGCCCCATCAGAATGAATGACGGATCGACCCGGCGACAACGTATTCACGCCGTGGGTGTAGCACTCGTCGACCCCGTTAACATCTGCCTGATTATTGGATGACCGGGATAAATTTTCTGTAAATTCTCGGCAGCAGAAAATAAAAATCCTGTAGGGATCGGGGGAGGAAAATCAGATGCATCACGCCCTGTGGGGCCATGATTTTCATGCGGGAGCTGCCTGCACAGAAATAACGACAGGAGGCTGACGATGCAGCCAGTTCAGGTACGCCGACGGCCAGGCCGCGACCGGCGAGCCCGGCTCCCCCAGTCCAAAACCGTGCCCGCCGACGGGATAGCGTTGCATCACCACCGGCACGTTAGCACGCTGACAGGCCTGTGCCATGATCAGTGTATTATGCGGATCGGACACCGAATCATCGTCTGCCTGCACCAGAAAAAAGGGGGGCGAGCGTCCTGAGACATAGGATTGTACCGACCATTCGGCCTCCTGCGCGGCGCTGGCATCGCGCCCTACCAACACCCGGTGCGTCGCCGTATGCTGATAAGGCTTTTCCAACGTGATCACCGGATAAATCAACGCAGCATGGTCAGCCTGAATCGGCAACGTATCCAGTTCATCCTGCGGAGGATAGCGCGCCTCATGCCTAAGCGCCGCCATCCCCAACAAGTGCCCTCCGGCTGAAAAACCCAATACCCCCACCCGGCGTTCCCGGTGGCGAATCACCCGTAATGCTCGCTGCGCGTCCTGCAACGCCACCCGGCTGCCGTCATGCCAGCCTTCACCGGGCAGACGATACGCCAGTACGTAGGCCGTATACCCCTGCGCAGCCAACCAGGCGGCGGCAGGCCAGGCCTCTTTGCCCATTTCGATACGCTGATAACCGCCACCCGCCGCCACCAGGATAGCCTGACCATTGGGTTTTTCCGGTGCAAACACGTCAAGGTATGGATTGGCGATGTGGCTAAGCGCACCTCGTGCACTCACGTGAGGCGGGTCAAAGGGGCCTCCGCCGCCCGGCGGGGTGTCGCCCCACAGGTTGATACGTGGGCGTGGCGCAGCCAATGATACCCCCAATACCCGGCCAGCCGTCAGGAGCACGGTAGCCGTCGATATAGCGGTAAGAAATCCTCTGCGATTCATCACTGGCCGCCCTCTTTACATCTGAAGCGATACGATCACGACGTGGGTGACCGGTTTTTTCAAGACAATAACACCAGATGGTCGTCGCCTACCTGCCGATAACGGCGTACCGGCGGCTGGTAACCCAGAGGACGCAACGGGCTATGCAACTCGTCCGCCAGCAGTGATCGATATACTCGTCTTTGCGGGTCAGGCACCGGCACGGCGGCCAGCAGACGGCGGGTATACGGATGTTGCGGGTTGTTGAATACCGCCTGACGCGGGCCAATCTCCACAATCTCCCCCTGATACATCACCGCCACACGATGGCTAATGCGCTCCACCACCGCCATGTCGTGAGAAATAAACAGATACGCCAGCCCCAGTTGTTGTTGCAAATCAAGCAACAGATTGACGATTTGCGCTTTAACCGTCATGTCCAGCGCCGACACCGCCTCATCGGCGATGATCAACTGCGGATTGAGTGCCAGCGCCCGTGCAATGCATAGCCGTTGGCGCTGCCCGCCAGAAAACTGGTGCGGATAGCGCTCCGCCATGTCGGCCTGTAACCCGACCCGCTCCAGCAATTCCGCCACTTTCTGCGGTGCCTGCCGGGCAGATGCCAGACCGTGACTGACCATGGGCTCAGCAATCGCCCGGCCAACAGTCAGCCGTGGGTTGAGGCTGTCATACGGATCCTGAAAAATCATCTGTGCCCGCATCCGTAGCCCGGCCAGCGCAGACTTATCAGCGCTCAGCATGTTTTCACCGCACAGCGATACCGTACCGCCATTCGGCTCCAGCAATCGCAAGATAGCGCGCCCTGTGGTGGACTTGCCACAGCCGGACTCGCCCACCAGCGACAGCGTTTCTCCGGCTTGCAGACTGAAAGAGACGTTTTCGACCGCGTGTACCCGGCCGGTTACCCGCCGCAACCACCCGCTTTTCACCTCAAAACGTTTGATCAGATCACGCACCGCCAGCACCGGTGCGCCCGCGATGACGGTGTCTTGCAGCGGTTCGTTCGTGGTCGGTTGCCCGAATAATGCGAAGCGTTGCGGCAATGGGCTGTTTGCCATGTCACCCAGTCGCGGTACCGCGGAAAATAACGTTTTGCTGTAAGGATGCTGCGGTGCCTGAAATAACTGGCGGGTCTCCGCCATTTCCACCCCTTCACCGCGATACATTACGATGGTGCGATCGGCGACCTCCGCCACCACCCCCATATCGTGAGTGATGAACAGAATCGACATGCCTTCCTCATCCTGCAACGTCTGGATCAATGACAGGATCTGCGCCTGAATGGTGACATCCAGCGCCGTCGTCGGCTCATCGACAATCAACAACTTAGGGTTGCAAGCCAATGCGATAGCGATCACCACCCGCTGTCGCATACCGCCGGAAAAGCTCAGCGGATACTCATCCAGCCGGGCTTGCGCTGCGGGAATACGCACTTTCTCCAACAGACGTACGGCTTCGGTTCGGGCACTGGCGTGCTCCATCCCCCGGTGGCGTTGCAGCACTTCGGTTATCTGGGTGCCGATCTTCAGTACCGGATTGAGGCTGGTCATCGGCTCCTGAAACACCATGCCGATGCGGTTGCCGCGAATGCGCTGCATCTCACGGGCGGGTAACGCCAGCAAATCCCGCCCCTCGAACAGCACCCGCCCACGAGTTTGCACCTGTGGTCCTGCCAGCAAACGCATGATGGACAGCGCAGTGACGCTTTTGCCAGAGCCGGATTCGCCCACCAGCGCCACGGTTTCCCGCTCGCCAATCTCAAACGACAAATCCTGCACCACCTTCAGCCACTCACCGTTCACCCGAAAAGCGGTATTCAGTTGTTCAACGCGCAGTACCGGCTGATTCACCCCTCACTCCTCCTGTCTGGTATTGAGCGCATCACGCAAGGCGTCGCCGATCAGGTTGATGGCCACAATCAGCAACAGCAACATTAGGCCGGGAAACAGGCTGATCCAGTAATCGCCGGACAGCAGATAGTCAAAACCATTGGCAATCAATAACCCCAGCGACGGTTCGGTAATCGGCAGACCGATGCCAAGAAACGACAGCGTCGCTTCCAGCATGATGGCGTAAGCAATACGCATTGTGGCGACCACGATCAGCGGCGGCAGGCAGTTGGGCAACACATGGCGAAACAGAATGCGCGGGGTGGAAAAGGCCATACCGCGCGCCGCATCCACATAGTTGCGGCGATTTTCCAACAGCGCAGAGGCACGAAGGGTACGGGCGTAATAGGCCCATTGGGTGATCACCAGCGCCAGAATAATTTTATCCACCCCTTGCCCGAGCACCGCCAACAGGATCAGGGCTATCAGTATCGGTGGGAAGCTAAGCTGGATATCAACAATACGCATCAACAACGCATCGGTTTTACCCCCGAGCCAGGCACTCAACAGGCCGACGACCATACCGATACACAACGCCGCCAGTGCACTGCTGACGCCCACTATCAGGCTGGTGCGCGTGCCGTAGAGAATAGCGCTGAGCACATCACGCCCCTGATCGTCGCTGCCGAGCCAATACGTTAACCCGCTCATGCCACTTGAACCCGGCGGCAGGCGGTTATCCATGATCATCAACTGCGATAAATCATAGGGGTTTTGCGGCGCAATCCACGGGGCGAGCAGCGACAGCGCCACAATCAACGCCAGCACAAGCAGCCCCAGCCGCGCCAGCCGGTCTTGCCACAGCATCAAGACCCTGCGGCTCAGTGCCGAATGTGATACCGGCAGGGTAGACGCCGTATGCACCGAACGCTCTGGCAAGCTCATTGCTCACCCCCTAAGCGGATACGCGGATCCACCACGGCGTACAGCACATCCACCAGCAGGTTGATCAGGCTAAACATGACCACTGTCATCATCAGGTAAGCCAGAATCACCGGGCGATCCAACACGGCGATGGCGTCGATAATCAGCTTGCCCATCCCCGGCCAGGCGTAAATCGTTTCGGTCACGACCGCAAACGCAATCAACGACCCCAATTCCAGGCCAATTACCGTAATCAGCGGTATCAGCGTATTTTTCAGCACATGTACAAACAGGATGCGGCTTTCAGACAACCCTTTGGCGCGGGCAAAACGCACATAATCCTGTTGCAGGCATTCCCGCACGCCTGCGCGGGTCAGGCGAATAATCAATGAAATCTTGAATAGCGCCAGATTCAGCGCCGGCAGCAGCAGATGTTGCCAGCCATCCAGCGTCAGCAGACTCAGGGGGATACCGGCGACCGTTACCGTCTCGCCTCGCCCTGACGACGGCAGCCAGCCGAGCTTCACGCTAAACAGCATGATCATCATCATGCCGATCCAAAATGTTGGCAGGCTAAACCCCAGAATGGAGACCGTCATCACCGATTTTGCCGCCAGACTGTCCGGTCGCAGACCGGCGAACACCCCTAGTGGAATACCCACCAGCAGCGACAGCAAAAACGCCACCAGCGCCAGTTCCAGCGTGGCGGGCATCCGTTGCAAAATCAGGTGTAATGCGGGTTGGTTAAAAATAAAGGAGTTGCCCAAATCGCCCTGCAAGGCATGGGTGACAAACAGCAGGTACTGCTGCCATAGGGTTTTATCCAGCCCGAAGGCACGGATCACCGCGTCGCGCTCGGCAGGCGTCGCATTGCTGCCCAGAAGCAAATCTACCGGGTTGCCGACCAGATACACACCCGCGAACACCAACACCGACATGACCGCCAGCGTTATCAGGGTTTGCAAAAAACGGCTGAGTAAAAAGCGGGCCATGACAAGTCCTTGTGGTTAGCAGTGATGATTACACAGGAAGCTACGGGGTATCCGCCCGGCCATAACGATGGAGCACCCGCACCAGCAACGACAAAAAACCGGGTTCATCGACCGACTGCATGACCTGCGCATTGGGTGCCTGCGACAGCTTGCCATAAAAATCCGCCCAGGTGTGTCCGGCGGTTTCACCGGAAACTGTCACCCCAACCCGCGCTTCATGACCGGCGAACAGTGACGGTTGCAGTAACCACGCCACCGTCGTTGCATCATGTATCGGGCCGCCTTCGCGCCCGAAGCGCGCCACATCACTGCGGTCAAACGCCTCCAGCAGACGCGCGATAGCCTGACCCGGTAACCCGGCATCACGTTGCAATTGGGCGATTTCCTGCTGGGTGATCAGCGCCTGAAAGGTCATATCCAACGGCATGATAACCAACGGTATACCGCTACTAAATACCCGGCTGGCGGCATGGGGGTCGGCATACACATTGAATTCCGCCCACGGCATGCGGTGACCGAGTGCGCTAAACGCACAGCTCATGGTCACTACCTGGCGGATACCCCGCGCCACATCTGGGTGCTGGACCAACGCCAGCGCCAGATTGGTCATCGGCCCGATGGCACAAAAGGTAATCGGGTTGTGTTCCTGTGCCGCCTGACGTGCGGTACGCACGATAAACTCCACCGCGTGTTCCTGCATCGTGGCCTGACACTCGCCCGCCGGTACCAGCGCATCGCTGAACGCGCCGATATGAACATACTTGCCGTAACGCTGTGGACCAACCAGCGGCTTTGTCGCGCCAGCGAAGACCGGTACATCGATACGGCCAGACAACGCCACGATCCGCCGGGCGTTCGCCAACGCATGTTCTAATGCCACATTACCAGCCACTACCGTGATACCCAGTACTTCCAGCTCCGGCGAGGCCAACGCCAGCCATAACGCGATCGCGTCATCGACGCCGGGGTCAGTGTCAATGATGATTCGCTGGCGTGTCATCGCGTGGTTCCATGAGCTGAAGGCCTGTTATCGGTTGAAGGGTTGTTATTGGCTGACGGTCTGTTATTGGCTGAAGATACGTCATACATTGAAGACGTGTCATACGCTGAAAACGTTTCATAAGCTGAAAACAACTGGCAGAACAAGCGGATGACCTCGTCAACCTCTACACCTGTCACCACATCGACATTCGGCGTCAGGCCAGATTTGCCGTAAAGATCCATCACACTCTGCCCCATGCACAGTTCGCTCTGATGCTCCACCAGTATTCGTGCTCGCTCAGTGCGAAACAGATCGGGGCGCAGTAACCAGGCAATCACCAGCGGGTCATGCAACGGTCCGCCGCGCGAGCCGTAACGTTTGATGTCATTACGATCCCAAAAGGCCATCAGTTGACTCAACGGGCCGCGTAATCGTCCGGCATGGGCCACCAGTTCATGGACCCGTTCCGGCGTCAGGATCACCTGATGGGTGGCATCCAGTGGCAACAGCGTCATCGGTACGCCCTGAGAAAAAACGATGTGTGCCGCATGCGGGTCAGCCAGCAGGTTAAATTCCGACGTCATGGTACGGTTACCCAACTCACGGCAGGCACCGCCCATCGAAACAATCCGCTCAATACCTGCGGCGATATCGGGTGCGATGCTGAACGCGCTGGCCAGATTCGTCATCGGCCCCAGCGAACACAGCGTAATTCGCTCGCCACACTGCGCCGCCGCACGGCAACGGGCGATAATAAAGTTAACCGCATGCTGCGGTTCCTCGGTTTTACGCGGCGCGGGAAAATCGCTGTCGCCCAGACCATGCTGGCCATGAAACTGACCGTGGATAGGTTCACGTAACAACGGCTGCCAGCAACCGGCAAACACCGGAATATCGGTACGTCCGCCCAGTTCAACTATCTGCAACGCATTGCGCAGTGTGTTGGGTAACGGCTGATTGCCATTCACGACGGTAATGCCCTGAATCGACAATTGTGGCGCGACAAATGCGCTCAATAGTGCCAGAGCGTCGTCAATACCGGGATCACAATCGATAATAACGGGAATGGACCTCACAATGCGCCCACCTCTTTTAATACGCTGGCTATCTCATCGCGGGCGTGATGCGTTAACGGCTGTTGCGGCGCAATCGGATTGCCAACGGCAAAACCCTGCATTTCCAGCGCCGCCTTAATACAGGCGGCCACGGAGTATTTGGCAAAAATTTCGTTTACCCGCCACAACGGGCGTTGCAGTTCCATCGCCCGCGGCCAGTCGCCCTGTTTAGCCGCGTCATACAAGGCCAGGCTTTGTCGCGGCACGATACAGGCCGGACCGGCCATCCAGCCGACGCCGCCAATCAGCATCACGCAGGCGGGAATATGGGCAGACGCAGAGAAAACCTGCATGCGACCACCGGTTCGTTCCATGATCGATAACAACCGGCCCGTATTGGTGGAGGCATCCTTAATGTAGCGAATGTTATCCACATGGCTTAAGCGCTCAATCACGGGAAGGCTCAGGTCGGTACGTTGAAATTGTGGGTTGGTGTACAACACCACCGGCGTGGGATGCGCCGCGGCGGCAATGGCCCGGAAGTAGCTCTCTACCCCGGCATCGGTCAGTGGAAAATAGGCTTCCAGTATCGCCAGAATGCCGTCAACGCCCAGACTCAGGTAGGTATGAGTCTGCGTGACCGCATCCTGAATCGTCGTCGCTGCCACACCGGCTATCACCGGCACCCGGCCGCGCGCGGCCTCCATCACGGTACTCACAACATCAACGCGTTGTTTTTCCGTCAGATACGCGAACTCACCGGTGCTGCCAAGCGGCGTCAGACCGTGTACACCACTACTGATAAGGTGTTCAACCAGTTCAGCGAGGACGACGCGGTCCACCTCGCCATTCGCTTTTATCGGTGAAACCAGATAGGGAAATACGCCGAAGAATCCGCTCATGGAGTGATCCTGAAGGTTGCAGGCTGGGTGTCCCACCACGAATGCGGCGGGACACGGCCTGATGGGAGAACCCTGGTGTTAACGTAAAAATCGCACTACATTTTTCTATCCACCACCAGTATCGGGTGAAATACTCACCGTTTACTGCTTGTGAACAAAATAGGGCAATGTGTAGCCGTCTGTGCGGCCCACGTAGCTATAGCCTTTTTTCATTGCCCAGGTATTGGAAAGAAACAGCAGTGGGATCACCCCTTGCTCTTTCATCGCCAATTCGCTTGCCTGCTGCAACAGTGCATCGCGTTGCTGTTCATTCAGCGTGGCGCGAGCCTGACTCAGCAGCTTGTCAAATTCAGGATTGGAATACCGCCCCCGATTCCCCTGCCCGGCATTCGGGCCAAAGGTTTCCAGCAACGGCCCCAACACACCGGACGCCTCGCCGGTTTCGATCGCCGCCCCGCCCATCACCAGGCTGAACTCACGCTGCGCCGCCTTGGCGAAGTAGACGTTGCCGGGCATGGTGACCACCTCGGTCTTGATACCCGCCTGCGTGAACATCTGCCCTAACGCCTGTGCAATCTTGGCGTCGTTGGGGTAACGATCGTTTGAAGCATGGAACGTCAGGGTAAACCCGTTCGGGTAGCCTGCCGCCGCCAGTTTTTGTTTTGCCTGTTTCAGGTCATAAACCGGTGCGGGTATGTGGGCGGAATACCCCGGATACCCTTTCGGCACCAGCTGTGACGACGCCAGACCCTGACCGTCGAGAATGCGCTCTACCAATGCGTCACGGTTAATAGCCAACGACATCGCCTGACGCACCGCCACGTTTCGCAGCGGGTTTTTACCGTCATCGCCTTTAGCGAACGGCGATATCTCCCTGTCCTGATCCGGGTGCAGATACAAAATACGGTTACCCGGTACTGATTCGGTCACAAACGCCTGTTGACGGGCAATGGTGGCGCGATCCGCCGTTGGTACGCTTTCTATCATGTCCACATCACCGGAGAGCAACGCGGCGATACGGGCACTGCTGTTTTTGATGACGCGCAGCGTAACGGTGTCCCACTCGGCTTTGCTGCCCCAGTAATGATCGTTTCGGCTCAACACCACCTTGTCATCCGGGGTGTAGGAAACAAATTTGAATGGGCCGGTGCCAATCACGTCTTTACCGCTGTTTAGCACCTCTGTCGGCTGGTCAGCCAGACGAGCCGGTAAAATAGCGATACGGCTTAAATTGTTGAGCAACAGCGCCGCCGGGCCTTTGGTTTTGATTTCTACCGTCAGCGGATTGACTTCACGGATCTCGCTGATATCCGCCACGTAAGGCGTATAGGCGCTGGGGCTATTTTTCGCCGCTAACGCGACGCGTTTCACACTGGCGACCACATCCCGGGCGCTAAAGTCGGTGCCATCGTGAAATTTGACGTTGGGTCGCAATGCAAACTGCCAGGTGGTATCGTCAATGGCTTTCCACGATACCGCCAGAGCAGGAACAATCTGTTGTTTTTCGTTTTGGTTAACCAACCCGTCAAATAAATTACGGGCCATGGCGCTGTTCGCACCGCCGACATAAAACTGCGGATCCATCGAGGTCGTGGATGACGCGAGTCCAATCGTCAAATCTGCTGCCTGCGCGATGGGCATCATCAGCGTCATCAGACTGGCGGCAAACAACATTCCTTTCATGGTTACTCCTTTAGATTCAGATCCATCTCGCATTCGTATTTATCACGTTTTGCTCAAACCTATGACAAACTGTAACCTTGTAGATGGAGTCTACGTGGTGATTAAAATAATTAAAAATCGCATTTTGTACCGAATACATAAATAAACATTATGGTTGGTAACATCTATGAGCCGTATCAACTTAAGGCAGGTTGAAGCATTCCATAAAGTGATTTTGACCGGCGGCATCACACAAGCCGCCAACATCATGAATATTACCCAACCGGCGGTCAGCCGCCTGATTAAGGATTTTGAATACGCGGTTAAACTAAAGCTGTTTGACAGGGATGGCCGGGGGTTGGAACCCCGAGAAGAGGCGCTGAAGCTTTTTCGTGAAATAGAACGACTGTATCTGGGGCTGGATCACATTCTGCGGGTGGCGGACGATATCCGGCACGCTAAAGGCAGTGTCCTGCGCATCGGCGCGGTATCCGCGCTTGCCAATCTGTGTACCGAGCGTATTTTCCCGTCAATGCTGAAAAAATACCCGGACGTAGCGCTGTCGATGGATGTGGAAAGTACATTATCGATCACCGAAATGGTGCTCAGTAATCAATACGACATTGGCTTTATCAACAGTACACCGGCCATCAAAG
The DNA here is from genome assembly GCF_000406165.1 of Dickeya zeae NCPPB 2538. Lineage (NCBI taxonomy): Bacteria > Pseudomonadati > Pseudomonadota > Gammaproteobacteria > Enterobacterales > Pectobacteriaceae > Dickeya > Dickeya zeae. The sequence goes on from NZ_CM001977.1 coordinate 2,678,367, forward strand.
GGTTGCAGGCTGAACTGCTGGGCGTTGCGCAGGCGGTTGCCGTTGTCGCCCCCGGCCACCCACTGGCGGAACGTACCGGCATTATTCTGGACGACCTGAACTACCACCGCGCTATCCTCCCCGGGCGCAAAACCGTGTTGCGGGAACAACTGGCGCAGGCCATCACCGCCCAAGACATCGCCTTGCAAAGCCCAATTGAAACCTCGCTGCGCCACTGTTGTGTTATGGCAGGCGCAGGACTGGGGGTCGGTATTGTCGATGCCATTACCGCCCGCACCAGCGAAGCCCAGCTTTTGATCAAACCGTTTGAACCCAAAATCGACGTCGCCTACATGGCGATTTTCCCGCCCCAGCATGCCCGCAGCCTGCTGGTGGAAGAGGTCGTTGACGCTATCCGCACCTTGATCAACGAGAGCGCATAAAGAACGCATAAGCGGTGTCGCCCATCGCCGCGACTGTCATCATAGCGCCATCTGTACGCGGCACGATGTGACCAGCCGTCACACGATGAACCACCTGGCAACGACTTATCTTGAAACGATTTATCTTGATAACGGATAGCCGTGAAAACGCTCGCCTTGCGACAATGGCACTGTCACCTATACCCCGACAGTCTCCCCTTTGATGGAATCGCGCTATGACACGCAACGTTATGATACGCAAAAAGTACCTTATTGGTTTGATCGTTACGTTATTGTTGGTCGCCCTGCTGCTCTATTTCTGGCAACCTTTCGCCCGGCGCGGTAATGGTAATGCCTTGTGGCAGTTCGTCAGCCAGCAGTGCGTTCCCAACCAGCAGAACAACCACTCGCCTGCCCCTTGTCTGGATGTCAATCTGCAAGGCCATTACGCCTTGTTCAAAGACAGGCGCGGCCCGTATCACAATCTGCTGATCCCAACCGACCGCATCAGCGGTATTGAAAGCCCGTTGCTGTTGCAACCCGGCACACCTGCCTATTTTGCCGCCGCCTGGAGTTACCGCGACAGACTCTCGATCCAGATGGGTAAACCGATCAGCGACGATAAGCTGGGGCTGGCAATCAATTCGCTGTATGGCCGCACACAAGGCCAATTGCATATTCATATTTCCTGCCTGAAACCCGAGGTCTACCAAACGCTGCGCGCCCAAAATGCACACATCGGTTACGACTGGGTCGCCCTCGGCCAGCCACTGCTGGAGCACGACTATCTGGCCACCAAACTCAACGGCAGCGACCTGACGCGCTCCGACCCGTTCAAGCTGCTCAATCAATATGTACAGGCCCGTGGGGACAACATGGAAAACTACGGTCTGGCGCTCACCGCCAACGCGCAGGGCGAACTGATCCTGCTGGCAGTACGGCGTGACTTCATCGGTATGTTCAATCGGGGTTCCGCAGAAGAAATTCTGGATGTGAGCTGCGCGCTGGCGCAGTAACGCTGAAGCGGCCGTTGCGGTGAAGCAGGATACACCGCATCAATAAATACCCTGTTAACGAGTCCCGGCCGGGCATCGCACCTGTTCTCTGCATCAGGCAAAAAACAGACGATGACCAGCCGGGGGAATAAGGGGGCCAGCCCGATAATACCGTTTCAGCTATCCGTTTACGCTACGACTGACTCCCTTCAGTGGCTGGCATAATGCTTTTTCTAATTAATAAAAACTATTCTGTTTTAGCCGGACTTGATGTTGCCGGTGTCGTTTCTTTTTTCTCATCGGTGGTATTTTTCTTTTTCTCTGCGGTTATTTTATGTTCCGCTGTTTTTTCTTTTCCTACCTTTTCTGCCGCCGTCTTTTCTTTTTCCTCTGTCGTGACTTTTTTATGCATCACTTTTTTATCGCTATGCTTATTGAGCGATTTATCCGTTGCTGTTTGCTGCGCCGTTAGCGTTTTATTGTTCGCCTCCTGACTCGCTGTAGCGTCTGCGACGGGTGTGGTTTTCACTTCCGCGCTGGTGGCCGTTCCGGTTACCGGTTTGGCGCTCACTTCAGTAGATGCAGCGTGAGCGTAAGAAGCAGCCAGGATAACGCCTAAAAACAGAGGTTTCATATTCATTATGAATTTCCTTTAACAAGTCATTTGCGATTAACCAGACATAACGTTTTATATTCTGGTTAATAACTGAAGCGTTCAGGTAACCGCCTCGGGAGTGATTAAAGCAAAGCTGGAAATAAAAAGAATATGGAATACTCCTAGAAATTACCTGACTCATCCGACCTGATTATTTTATATTCTCCTCACTGGCAGGATAAATATCGTGCGCGTTGTTTTTTTATGCGACTTTTGCTCTCACGCAGTGGATAAACCGGTTACCGGGCTCAGGGTTATTCATAGCCAATCGATTGGATGCCAGCAATATCGTGGATAAGGTAAAAAGATTACCGTCGGTAGGCCAACCGACGCACCAGCCTGTCACCCAGCGACGGCACCAGTTTCACCAGCAACACCAGTACGATCACCATGCCCGCCATCACCTGTTGATTAAAACGCTGATAACCGTAGCGGATAGCCGGGTCCGCCGCCACCCGCAAGACATCAGCCGCCTGAGCCGGGACCGAAACCCCATTCACTGAGGATCCGTTGAGCGACAGGCGAACCCAGAAATGCGGCCAGAGACTCTGCCTCTTTATTGATGACCGCCAGGGCGTATTGTGCCTGGACGCTGAACTCAGCAGGAATATCAAATACCGTTAAGCCCGCAATCTTTCTTAAACGCGGTGCATAGCTGGCGTAACCAATAAACATATCCACCATGCCTTGTTGAATAAGCCAGCTTGCCGCCATCTCCCCGGCTGGAACCGAGGCACCCGCTTCGCCCCCGACCAGACACTGCGCTCGTTGCTGGATAGCCAGGCCGACACCGGGCTGGCTCCACTCAATCTGGCGAAATAATTGCCAGGTATAGTCACCTGAAGGGTCACAGACAGGCGTCGATGTCCCCAGGCGCAAGGTGGGACGGGTCAAGAGGGACAACCAGTTATCCTCCGGGCGAATACAACTGCTGGCGACGGTCAAACACAGTCGGTTAGTGGCGAACGGCATCACCTGTCCGGCAATACCCGCAGCCAGCAAGGCCAGGGGATGACCTAGGTTAGCGGAAGCAAACAGGTCGCAGGGCTCACCTTTTTCAATACGCTCACGCAATAACCCGGCCGGGCCGAAAATCGTCTCCACCCGCAGGCCCCAGATATCATAGAAATTCACCATAAGCGGTTGCCAGACTGCCCGTAAACTGCCTGCCACCAGCGCCTTCATTATTCGCTGCCCTGATAGTGAGTGCGATAAAAGCGCTGATACCAACGTTCTGCTTCTTGCTTCATATCGATATCCTGGAAGCGTGATGGATAAAGTTTCTTCGCCATCCACAATTCCCCCAGACCAATGGCTTCCGGCATAGGGTATCCCCAGGCTTTGGCATATTCAGGCATCAACCAGACCCGATGCTGCTTCACTGCGTCAATCACCTGCCATTCCGGCATCGTGGTGATTTCGCTCACCACCTGAGGGTAACGATCCTGAACGAAGATCACCTGAGGATTCCAGGCAATCACCTGTTCAATAGCGACTTGCTTAAAGCCCTGAACCGTTGCCGCCGCCACATTCAGTGCGCCGGCGTGTTGCATCATCAGTCCCGTGTATTTCCCGGAACCATAGGTCGTGAGATCCGGGTTCGCCATATAAGCACGCACACGTTCACTATCCGGAATGCCTTTTAAACGCGCACTGACCCGTTGGCGATAGGCAAAAGCCGCATCAATTAATGCCTTCGCTTCAGCCTGCTTATTCACCACCTCGCCAATCAGCGCAATGCCTTCGCGCAATCCCTGGTTATAGGCCTCATCCTCATTAGTCGGCGTTGAATTCATCTTCGCCGCCTGAACAGGATCGTTATCATGGCGCAACGAAATTGCAATCACCGGAATCCCCAGACGGGTCATGCTGTCGATCATTTCTTGCGGGGCATAGTTGGTGACAAAAACCACTTGCGGATGCAGCGCAACCAGTTTTTCTGCATCCACATGGGTCAAATCACCCAGAGCGGCTTTATCAGACAAAGCAGGCACCAGGCGCGCATAATTATCGCCCAGTTGCTGCTTCCAGTTGGCCAGGATGCCAACGATTTTATCTGTGGCGTTTAGCTGCACCAAAATATTCAGGGTCTGATGCTGCAATACAACAACCCGTTCGACGTTATCGGCAATGGTGACCTGACGCCCCAGTTGATCCGTCACTGTCCGGGATGCCTGAGCAAAAAATGGTAATAAACATAAGCAGGTAATAGCCATTACCCGTTGAATAAATGGTTTCATCTTTTCCCCTCAATCGTTATACAAAAAATTATACAACGCATGTTTGAGGGATGAATAGTCACAAAAACAAACGAGCACTATTTATTCACTATTTCTTCGTGTTTTGTCGGGTCGCCTGTTTAATCAAATTCAGTAATGTTTCTACCGTTTCATCTGGTGGAGTAAAATCCTTGCCTTCACGCAGTGGATAAACCGGCTACCGAGCTCAGGGTTATTCATAGCCAATCGATTGAATACCAGCAATATCGTGGATAAGAGAAAAAAATTACCGCCGGTAGGCCAGCCGACGCACCAGCCTGTCGCCCAGCGACTGCACCAGTTGCACCAGCAACACCAGTACGATCACCGTGCCCGCCATCACCTGTTGATTAAAACGCTGATAACCGTAGCGGATAGCCAAATCCCCCAGCCCGCCGCCACCAATCACCCCCGCCATTGATGAAAAACCGATGAGCATCACTATCGTCAACGTCACGCCTGCCAGAATCGACGGCAACGCTTCCGGCAATAACGCTTTGGTGATCACATGCCAGACGGTGCCGCCCATCGATTCAATGGCTTCGATCCGGCCGCTATCCACCTCGGCCAGCGCATTTTCCACAATGCGGGCGAAGAACGGAAACGCACCGACGGCAATGGGTACTACCGCCGCCGTACTACCCAACGTGGTACCTACCACCCAGCGGGTAAACGGGATCAGGGCAATCAACAACACGACAAATGGCAGCGAGCGTCCAACGTTGATTACGCTTCCCAGCACCGCGTTGACACGCGGCAGCGGCAGAACACCGGACTGTCGACTGATAAACAGCAACACCCCGGTCGGCAAACCGACCAGCACGGTAAACAACGCCGCCAACCCTACCATATAGAGCGTTTCCAGCGTCGCGTTCAGCATGATCGGGAAAAACTCGTCCCAGCTCAGGCGACTTTGCATAATCCGTTCTCCTCAATGCCATGACGCCGTAGAAACGCACGTTCAGCGGCTAAATCCGGTAGCAGCGCGTGTCGCAAACGGGAAGTCGGATCCGCCAGCAAGGTCCGTAACGCGCCGCTTTCCGCCACACGCCCTTGCTCCAGCAACGCGGCATGGTCACAGATAGCTTTCACCACCTCCAACTCATGGGTAATCAGCACGATCGTCAGCCCCAGTTGTTGGTTGATCGCCGCCAGCAACGCCAGTATTGACGCGGTCGTCTCTGGGTCAAGCGCACTGGTGGCTTCATCACACAGCAGATAACGCGGTCGCGCCGCCAGCGCGCGCGCGATGCCGACCCGCTGTTTCTGACCACCGGACAACTGCGATGGATAAGACTGCGCCTTGTCACTTAACCCCACCAACGCCAGCAACTCCGTTACCCGCGCCTCACGCTCGAGCTTGCCAACCCCGGCAATTTCCAGCGGTACTGCCACGTTATCCCGCACGGTACGGGCATGCAGTAAATTAAAATGCTGGAAAATCATTCCGGTACGCTGGCGTTGCTGGCGTAGTTCACGCGGCGACAGGCTGGCGATATCACACTCATCTATCAGAATACGGCCCGAGGTGGGCCGTTCCAGCAGATTGAGACAACGGATCAACGTACTCTTGCCCGCACCACTACGCCCGAGAATGCCGTACACCGCCCCTGAGGGAATCGTCAGCGACACATTTTCCAACGCAGGCTGTGCACAGCCCGGGTAGCGTTTCCCCAACCGTTCGATGCGAATCATGCGTTATTGCCCCGCCACCGCAATCACCGACCCTTTATAACGTTGGCTGATGAAATCCGCCGTCGCTTTAGACTCCAAATCCTTCGCCAGTTGTTTAATGCGCGGATCGTCTTGCAACGCAGGTGTCGTCACCAGAATGTTGGCGTACGGATTATGGCTGGCGCTTTCCAGCCCCAGCGCGTCACGGGATGGCACCAACCCTGCTTCCAGTGCGTAGTTACCATTAATAACCGCCAGGTCGACGTCATCCAGCGAGCGGGGGATTTGTGCCGCTTCGATCTCTTTAATCTTCAATTTTTTCGGGTTGTCGGCGATATCTTTCGGTGTCGCCTGATCTTTCGCCGGGTCGTTATAACCCGCCTTCAGTTTGATTAACCCCTGCCCTTGCAATAAGTACAGTGCCCGACTGAGGTTCGTGACGTTATTTGGCACCGCCACGGTGGCATTCTCCTTCACCTCGTTAAGCGATTTGTATTTGCGGGAATAAATCCCCAGTGGTTCGATATGCACGGTGGCTACCACCACGAATTTTTTGCCCAGCGCTTTTTCCTGATCGCGCAGGTAAGGCACATGCTGGAAGTAGTTAGCGTCAACATCACCGCTGGCCAGTAACTCATTGGCGTTCACGTTACCACTGAGCTCCACCACCTTCAGTTTCAGTGACGGATCCGTCTTTTGAATCTGGGCCAGAATTTCTGCATGCGGCACCGGGTCCGCTGCCACTCGCAAGGCATCAGCCGCCTGAGCCGATACCGATAACCCCATTGCCAACGCCATTGCCGCCAGAGCAAAAAATTTATTATTTTTCATGTTTTTATTCCTTATTAACGGTAATTATTTTACGTCTCAGACGGTCTCTGCCTGCTGTTGTGCCTGTAATACATCGCCGTAATAGCGCTTCGCCACCTCTGGGTGGGAACGTAAGCGCCCTTTCAGGTAATTCCAGCCGACGTCACGCAACAGCGGGTTGTTCGGGTCGCTGGCAGGTCCGCGTGCCAGTGTTGCCAGCGTGGGCGACAGTGGAAATACCGGCACCACTGCATCCAGTTGCGCACCAAGAAAGAACGCGATGGATAAGCGCTCCTGACCTGGCGGCGGCGAAACCACCCGGTGCACCGTGGCGCGCAAATAGCCGTCGGTCGCCAGTTCCAGCAACTCGCCGATGTTGACCACAAATGAACCCGGCAATGGACGCGCGTCGACCCAACTATCCGGCTCAAGTTCCACCTGCAAGCCGGGCTGCTCGTCCTGCAACAGCAGCGTCAGAAAGCCGGAGTCTTTGTGCGCACCAACCCCTTGCTGGCTGCCTACCACTGGTTGCCCAGGGTAGCGAATCAGCTTGATATGCTCGTTGGGTTTATTACCGTACAGCGCATCGAACGCGGTAACTGGCAACCCCAGAAGCTCAGCGAAGGCACGCAGCAGGCGCAGTGAAATCCGGGTCAGGGCTTGCTGCCATTCCAGCAGTGTACTTTTCAGCGCCGGTAGCGATTCAGGCCACTGATTCGGCCCCTGCAGTCGCCGCCAGGCCGGATCGCCCGACAGCAGGCGCAACGCTGGGCGCTCTGCCCCAATATCAAACTGCTCACGCCAGTCCGGCGCGCTGCGAGTTCGTTCGGCACCTGCCAGGGTGTATCCACGAAAATGGGGAGAGCGAATCATCGCCACGCGCTGTTTTTCATCATCCGGCAGAGAGAAAAAAGCTCGCGATACGCGCTGAACGCGTTGTTGCAATTCCGGCGAGACGCCGTGGTGGGTGAGATAAAAGAAGCCAGTTTCACGTGCGGCGTGATTCAGGCGTTGCAGAAACTCGGCGCGTTGCCGGGCAACGCCTTCAAGCAGAGAAAAATCGAGTACGGGCAAGGTTTCGGTGTGACTCATGGCTAACTCCAGTAATGAAATGTAGAGATGTCGTGGCATTCAACATGGAGCAAGCGCAACAAGACGAAGGGGACATGGTGATTCCTCATGGTCGATAATCAGGAAACCGGCTCGTAAAACGAACCTAAAACATGACATCATCACGCCATAGCAGCAGATGACGGCTGAAATGTATTAATCCCGATTTTCCCACGCAGGTAAAATATCAATAACGGCAAAGGTAAGACGAAAATCGGCACAACCACGTACGCCGACTTGCTGTAATTGGTAACAAATTTGTAAGCAGCTTTACCTGACAATCCATGTATTCGCCTGCGGGAACACAGTAGGATGACGGCGAAGGGTGTGATAAAACAGCCGCAGGACCGCCCCACCGTGTGCCGGTCTGCACTCCAATATCTCTTGAGGTAATCCTATGCAATCTGAAGAACAACGCCTTATTGATGGTCTGTTTAGCCGACTGAAGACAGCCGAGACCAACACGGGCCCTCGGGATCTCAAGGCAGAACAGCAAATCAACGACTATATTCGCCAGCAGCCCGCCGCACCTTACTACATGGCGCAGGCGATGATTATTCAGGAAGCGGCGCTCAAACAACTGGATCAGCGCGTGAAAGAGCTGGAAGCCGAGGTTAACCGGCTCAGACAAGAAGCCGCTGCGCGCCCACAGCAAAGCAGCGGTGGTTTTCTGGCCGGTCTGTTTGGCGGCGGCAGCCGTAGCAGCGCGCCACAACAACCGGCTCAGCCTTCGCAACCGGCCGGTTACGGTCAACCTGCGGGCTATGGTCAACCCACCGGTTACGGCCAGCCGATGGGATATACACCGCCGCCAGCAGGTTACGGTCAGCCAGCCCAGCAGGCACCTTCCCGCGCGGGTGGTTTTCTAAGCGGCGCATTGCAGACCGCGGCTGGTGTGGCTGGCGGCGTCGTGCTGGCAGATATGCTGACGGGTATGTTCCATCGCTCACAGCCAGAGGAAATCGTCAATATCATCAATGAAACACCGATGATCAACGACAATCCGCTGGGCAATGCCAGCGATAACTTCCGCGATTTCAGCGCGGATAACCTCGATACCTTCAACGGCACAGGCAACAACGACCAGTGGAGTAATGTCAGCAACGACCCACAGGGTAACGACTACGACGATTTCTCTGCCGACGATTCCTACGACGACGACGATTCTTACGACGACGACGATTCTTACGTCTGATACCCCGTTTTTCCCGCCATCAGGCTGTCCCTTGTGTCGTCGTTGACTCAAGGGACGGCCAGATAAATAGATATGGATTATCCTGGCGCCGATTTCAGGCTATCCTAAGCGCTCAGAAATCGGTGACGACTGGATAGTAGCCAACCCCCATGGCAACGGCAGATCAATGTTGATTGCCCGCATCCGCTCGTAACGAATTGAAAGAAATAGAATAAAAGAGAAACAATGCAGAATGGGCTTTTTTCATATCATTTATCAATAACACTGTATGATACCGGCTCTACGTGTGAACCGTTGTAGCCAGATAGCGACAACGTCACAACGATTAGTACCAGGGGAAGGCTCTGAAACCTGAAAGTGGACTGACGGCATGCATCTGAACGTGGCTTTATTTAAAAACGGCAGCACCGGGCTGAACAGTTTAAATGTCTTCATGGTGACGCTGGTGGGTTGCAATATCGGTGCGCATGCCCGGTTATCCAACATTGATTTATCCGTATTCTGGCCGGTGAACATCATCATCGCGGCCTTGTTTTACCGCTGCCGATACCTGAATAATCCCTGGTATTACCTCGTCGCCTACGCCGCGATGATTCTGCAAGATACGATGTTCTATGGCTGGGGTGTGAGCGCGTTGACCATCAACTCTGCCAACATCGCGTTTATCGTTGTGCTCACCCAGTTGCTCAACTGGCCGGGGCTCCTGACACGCCGGGAAACCGACATGATCAGCTCACTGTATGTGTTTGCCGCGTGTATGATTGCCGCTCTGGCCTGCGGTTTTGTCGGTGCCTTGGCGCAGCAGCCCTGGCCCACCTTCCCGGCGGCGATATTTCGCAGTAATTTTCTCAATTGGTTCAGCGACCAGTTCTACACCGCGGTGTTGTTCCTGCCACTGTTGTTAACCCTGCAAAGCCGGATCCCGCTGCATCTCCCGGCGTCGCTGCAAATGGCAGATGCTCTGCCATTATTGTTACTGCTGCTGTCTATCTGCATCGCCCCGCTGCTCGGCCCGGTCGCGATTCTGGCGTTCCCCTTGCCCGCATTAACCTGGTGCGCGATTGTCTACCCGCTATGGTTGATTCGGCTTATCACCTTGTGCGTCGGTGCGACAGAGTTAATCATGACCGCCGAGCATGTTTACGCGCTCTATAACCCACAAGACCCGATGTTCATGCATCAAGTCGTGATTGCGCGCATCGGTATCGCCGCCACCATCTTCAGCCCGCTGATGATGGCAACCAACGCACGAACCATCCGCCAGTTAAACGCTCGTCTGCTACGACAGGCCAGCCATGACTTTTTGACCAACACCTTGTCGCGCTACGGGTTTACCGAAGCGCTATCCACGCACGATCAGAACATCAAATCGCAACAGGATGCGGTCAACATCATGCTGATCGACATCGATAACTTCAAAAACATCAACGACAGCTTCGGGCATGACTGCGGCGATGAAATCCTGCGACAGGTCGCCAATGTGATACAACGGACGGTTTCTGCTCAAGGGCTGGTCAGTCGTATCGGCGGGGAGGAGTTTGCCGTCGTGTGCTTTAACTACAGTCCGCCCGCGTTTTACCGGCTGGCCGACGAACTGCGTCAAACTATCCAGCACACCGTGTTTCTGTTCAACCAACAGCATGTGCCGGTCACCGTCAGCATTGGCATTGCCCATGCGCAGGTAGCGGGTAAACACCTGGTGGATACGGTGCATGAACTGTTTCCTCTGGCAGATAAAAACCTCTATACCGCCAAACGCGAAGGGCGTAACCGCACCATTCAGTAAATGAATGATCGCTGAAAAGCGCGTCGGTGATACCTCGCCCGGTGGCGGCCCTTCGGCCTACCGACGTTCACCACATGGCACGCTACACATAAAAACGTATCGAGACATCAGGATGAAATACCGTTATTTACTGCTCTGCTCCCTGCTTGCTGCGGTATCGGCACAGGCCGACACCGCCATACCGCCTGCGGTAAAACAGCTTGAAAAGCAGGGCATCAAAATTATCAAACCGTTTTCTGCACCCGGTGGCGTGCAAGGTTGGCTAGGTGAATATCAAAAAATGGGCGTCACCATTTATCTGACGCCAGATGGCAAACACGCGATATCCGGCTACATGTACGACGCGCAAGGCAACAATCTGAGCGAACAGTTGATTGACAAGGAACTCTACCTGCCCGCCGGGCGAGAAATGTGGAAAAAACTGGAGCGCGCGCCGTGGATTGCTGAAGGTAAGGCTGATGCTCCCCGCACCATCGTGGTATTCGCTGACCCATTCTGCCCCTACTGCAAGCAGTTCTGGGAAAAAGCTCAACCCTGGGTAGCATCCGGTAAGGTGCAGATACACACATTACTGGTTGGGATTATCCGCCCGGACAGCGGCCGGTACGCCGCTGCGATCCTCAGTGCGAAAAACCCGGCACAAGCCTGGCACGACTTTGAACTGTCAAACGGGAAAACCGTGCCACCGTTCCCGGACGCTACACCGCCCGATGTCGTGAAAAAGCTACAATACAACCAGCAGTTGCTTGACGAACTGGGCGCTAACGTGACCCCGGCTATCTACTACATGAATGCCGACAACGCGCTGCAACAGGTCGTCGGCCTGCCCGATGAAAAGCAACTGGCCGACATGATGGGGAAATAAACCGCTCCGTCGGGAAGTACAAGAGTGGGTGCTCAGGCGCTACGCCGTCTGGACCGTTACCTGATTACGCCATCGCCTGTGTCATCAGCGTCCAGGCCTGCATACCCCCCGCCTCTGGCTGCCACGGTGTGCCCCGGATCATTGTGACCGGCGCATCGACCGGTTGCAGCCCGCACTCCGCCAACCAGTGCCCGAGTCCGAGAGCAGCGTCTGTGTCGATACGAACAAACTCACCGCCAACCTCGCTCATCAACGCACGGATCAACACACGGGCATGTTCGGCGCTGTCGGCAATCACCGGGCCGATAACATACCCACGGCCAAAAGGTCGCAACGCGCCAAACCCAGCGATACGGCCGTGCTGTTCCAGTACCTGCATCGCCGTTGACTGCCGCAATAGCCAGGCGATCAGCGCCGGGCGTGCCAACCCATGCGCCTGTTGATCCAACGTCGACAGGTGGTGGGCATCCGCCAGCGTAGCGGCTCGCAGTTGCAGCCCATCATCCAGCGTGGGCGCAGCGATTGCCGGTAACTGCGGGCACTGATACTGATGGATTTCACCCACCGCCGTAAATCCCAATTGGGCATACAACCCCTGCCCCGCCGCAGTGGCGTGCAGTCGCACCTGATATCCCTCAAGGCCAGCCAGTAGCCCGTCCATCAGCCGCCGACCAATGCCACGCCCTTGCTGCCGTTCATCCACCACCACCAGTCCGATAGTGGCCCAGCGTTCGCCCCAGCGCCAGCATACGGCGGTTCCCAACGGTTGCCCATTTTCTTCCGCCAGCAGCCCGTCCCCCAACTGCAACGCGTCCTGCCAGTCCTGCAGCCGGTGCGGCCAGTGCGTCTGCTGGGTTAGCGACCAGCCGAAATCAGCATCCGCTGCCGTCATGGCGCGTAACGTTATCGTCATGTCATGCTCCTCACATCATACCCGGCGCTTTCAACCCGGAACCGTCTACCAGTCGGGCGTAGCGGAACGGGGTTGGATCCACGATCGGGGTATCCCCCGTCACCAGATCTGCCGCCAGTCGACCGGCTCCCGGCCCGATACCAAAGCCATGCGCGCTGAACCCGGCAGACAGCACCAGCCCCGGCAGGCTCTCCACCGCTGAAATGACCGGAATCGCGTCCGGCGTACTGTCGATCATTCCGCCCCATGCCTGTATAGCGCGGATAGCGGCCAGCGCCGGGTATTCACGCCGCATCGCCGCCAGCCCGTCGCTCACTATCGCCATATCCGGTAACGGGTCGAGAATACGGGTTTTCTCAAACGGCGACACCCCATCGAATGACCAGGTTGCCCGTGATTCCGGCCCGCATAGGAAAGGTTTAATACCCGGGCGGAACGACAAATTTTTACGCCGCGCCCGGAAGGTCGGATAAAACTGTCGGGCGTAACGCAGGCTCTGGAAGCCCGGTTCCAGTCGACCGCGCCCGGACACCGATACGGTATAGCTGCCGTCTGACCGGGGGCGGCAGGCAAACCCCGCGGTGTAAAACGGCAGGCTAATGACCTGCTCGATCGGTGCGGTACGAAACGCCGTACCAATCACGTTGCCCAACGGCAGTTCGATACCGTGACGACGGCAGAACAGTGAGCTCCAGACACCACCAGCACAAATCACGGCGGAGGTTTTGACCCGGCCACGTTCGGTCCACACGCCGCTGACCCGTCCACCGCTGATATCCAGCCCGCGCACAGCGCATTGTTGGATAACACTGGCACCAAGACGTTGCGCGGCGATAGCCAGCCCGGCGCAGGCCAGCGCGGGTTCGGCATGACCATCCGTCGGCGACGACACGCCCCCCAGCCACGCGGTGGTACTGCCCGGCGTCATCGCTTTGGCTTGCTCAGCATTGAGAATATCGCTGCGCACACCGTAGGCTTTCGCCATTTTACCCCAGTTGTCCCAGGCATCGATTTCTGCCTGATCCACCGTGGTGTACAGCAGCCCGGAACGGTGAAAGCCCAGATCTTCACCGGTCTCCTGTTGCAGTTCTTCCCAGCGACGCAACGCATAGATGACCAGCGGTAATTCGCGCTCATCGCGGTTTTGCTGTCGGCACCATCCCCAGTTGCGGCTGGATTGCTCGCCACCCACCAGCCCTTTTTCCAGCAGCAACACGCTGACGCCTTTTTTCGCCAGCTCATAAGCTGCCGCCACGCCAGCAATACCAGCGCCAATCACCACCACGTCTGCCTGATCCGGCAACTGTCTACTGTCCTGAACATATCTGATCGGTGCAGGCATGTTGTTCCTCTGTGATTGCCTAAGAATAGAAAATGTATCTCTAACGCCAGTGCGCTTACCAATAGCCTGATTTCTTTATGACATTATCGCACATTTGATAGCAGCCTATCGTAATCGGCAATGGCACCGGCGTCACGGTCTGCCTGCCAGCATCAACCGCCTGTTGTGCCGCCGACGGCGGATTAGCCACCGGTCGCGATAACACCGCACTCACATCCTGCAACAGACGATCATCAGCCAGTCATCTTCTCTCAACCCATTCCGATAGCTGAATAACCCCCATCGCCGACAATGGACAGGAACCCTACCATCAGGAGAGCGATGCTATGTTAACCAAAAGACGTAAATCCCGACTGGGCTACATTCCCGATACCCCAGACATTCGCGACCACCACTACACCCCGGACCCCAGCGTGCTGAAAGTGCTGCCCGCCAAAGTGGACCTGACGCCCACTTTTGAGGTCTACGATCAGGGCCCTGTCGGCTCGTGTACCGCCAACGCACTGGCAGGTGCGGTGCAGTTTGAACGGTTAAAAATGGGTGAGCGACCTAACTTTGTACCGTCACGGCTGTTCATCTACTACAACGAACGCACCATTGAAGGCGATGTCAAGTATGATGCGGGCGCTACGCTGCGCGATGGCATCAAAACCCTGCATAAACTGGGAGTCTGTCCGGAAGAAGAGTGGTCCTATGTGGCGACCCCCGCACAGGAAGAAGGCGGTGAATTTCCTCCCGGCGCCCCGGCGGCGACCCGGCCACCGGAGCGCTGCTATCAGGACGCATTGAAATACACCATCACCAACTATCAGCGTTTGCATCAGGATTTGTCACACTTGCAAGGCTGCCTGGCCTGCGGCTTTCCGTTTGTGTTCGGTTTTACGGTCTATTCCAGTTGGATGGACCTGAAAAACCTGCCGGTGGTGGTACCCCTGCCCAGTGGCAAAGATAAGCCGGAAGGTGGCCATGCCGTCCTGTGCGTCGGGTATGACAACGCCACCCAGCTCTTTAAATTCCGCAATTCATGGGGGAAAGACGTGGGAGAAAACGGCTATTTCTATATGCCTTACGCCTATTTACTCGACCATCGGTTGGCACAAGATATCTGGGCTATTAATACTGTTAAGAATTAGGCTAATCAGTTTAGGCTATGTCCCGAAATACATTATCCTCGAGATAAAACCCGGACATAGCCTCACCGCAGATCCAAAGAAAAGATTTGGCAACTTGCATACATAGCAAGGAA
Organism: Dickeya zeae NCPPB 2538; assembly: GCF_000406165.1. Lineage (NCBI taxonomy): Bacteria > Pseudomonadati > Pseudomonadota > Gammaproteobacteria > Enterobacterales > Pectobacteriaceae > Dickeya > Dickeya zeae. The sequence continues at coordinate 2,693,617 of NZ_CM001977.1, forward strand.
TAATCGTGACGCGTTTGGGTGTAGCCAACAGGCCATTTTATCTTACTACATGCTTATGCCTTACCTCTATGACGACTTTATCATGTGATATGTCATTAAGTATTTTGTCAAACACCATTGTATTATTCGCATCCAGATTCGCATCCCACTCATCAAGAAGAAGGATAGAAATACCATCATCTGATAGTAGTCTATTAATATTTTCACGATGTTTTTGCCCTGTAGAGCCCTTGACATCGACTATACCTATACTATTCTCCGGCCCGAGTAAAACAGAATCATCAGTCATCTTTTTTATTACCTTGAGGATAGATGACTTTCCAGAACCATTCGGCCCTTCCACCCGATATCGCCCTGGCGACGCACAGCCATGGGATATATAATCAATGAACTCGCGAACAGATAGATTCGAATTATTCCCACTAAGATTATGAATAATAACATCATCATCATTAATATTTTCCTCATAATCTACTTCTGCCAATGAGGACGGGAATCGTTGAAGATTCTTCACCTTGTTTTTAATTAGCATAAGTTGAGTTGTATGCATACTCGCAGCATTGATACTTTGAAAAAGCTGTATGGTTCTTGGCAAGACTGCAACGATAGCACCGAGAATTTCAGGCCTAACCAAAGTTGATTGCCAGGAAATATAAACCAGCGGTGGTATAGTAATAAGAACTGGGATACATGCCAAAATTTGCTCTAATTTTTTGTATTTTTGAAGCACAGAGAAAAAGACTGAGTGTTTATCAGACGCATAATTTAACGCTTCAGAGTAATGTTTTTTTAAACCAAAAAAACCGTTATCCCATATTTTATCAATTGCATGAAAAGCATTCACCTTGCTATTTTGTATTTCAGATGACATTTTATTAATGGATTTACTAGAATAGTAAATCAGCAACCATGAAAACACAACACAACAGATAATAACCGAAGATATATTCCCACCCAAAACAAAAATCAATGCAACAATAGTAAATAACACATTAAAATATAAAGCGAGAATTTCCACATAATAAAATGAAGCCTCTTCGATAGTTGGAAGAGATTCACCCGCTATCCAATTGAGAGTTCTCCTCTTATTATCCTGCGATGAGAGGGATGGTTTCTTTATTACCTCACCAAATACCCAACAATAGTATTCAGCCCAAACAGAATTAGAAAGCCTTGTTCTTGTATACAAAGAAAGAGAGCCAAAAACATAGCAAAATGCGATGCTGGCATAAAACAACACGATATAATTAAACGTTTTATCAATGTTACTTGATATGTTGTAGCCAGCAACACCTATAAAGTAAGTCGATAACCCAACCAATACTTGCTGCAACGCAACAAGGAATACGCTGGATAAAAACCAAAAATTTTTTATGATCATTAAATACTCACTAAATCACTTATCACCTATTGAACTTATAACACATAAAAATTCAAATTTAAATAATAAATTACATTGATATTATCCTGATAATATACAGCTAATCTAAAAATATAGATTTTATTATTCGCCTCAATTTATTTTCATCATCAACAGATATATGTGGATAAACTTGTTTTTCAATAGTGTTTTTAATATTAATTCCAACCTTCCCCTCCATCAAAGTTAAATCTTCCTCGGTGTAACATGCAGCTAATGCAGAAAGTGCAAGACGTACAGAGTAATCATTAAACTTCGGCTTTACTGTGTTTGTTATAAATTGTGAATATGATCTAAAAGTAGCCGAGGCAATAATTTCTTTTCTGATCTCATGATCAATATCATTTTTCGAACTATTTAGATAGGCAGAGATAACATCTATGTTATTTGGAGTGAATATTAATCTAGAAAGCTTTACTATAGCCCAAAAATTTTCCGTGTAACTCCATGCACCCATTGAATTTAGTAGTGTTGAAGAAAATGATTTCTCGTCATATCTATTCAGATTTAGAAAAAAATTAATCATTTTTTTGAATACAAGACCAGCCTCAGAATGATTCACCCTTATAAATGGAGGGAAATAGTTTAATTGTGCAGGTAATTCTGTAATTGGATGGGTCCTTACTATAATAGATATAGTTGGTTTTTCTATATGAAAAACAGCATGCTTTTCCTCTCGCCCAGGATAAATGGAGTGAAAATCGCCAGGATTTAGTATTTCTGCATCACAGAGCCAAGAATTTCCTAGAGCAAGATTTTGACTTACTATTTTTCTTTCATTAAATCCATATGCGGCGTTTAAAGAGACACCTTTTAACTGCTGTAGTACACCAGTAAATCCATGATCATGAATGGCTGTGTCTTTATCAAACCATGTAAGAACTTCAACATAAAACTTTCCATTATCGAATAACTTCACATGAAGATCAGAAAAGTCAGAACTGATCTGAACATTTTGCACATAACTATCATTCAGAAATGTAATAATGTCTTTATAGTCAAATTCTTTATGTAATTCATACCGAGACATTTCTTCTTTAGCGATATCTGGGAATATTCTATAATCATTATCACTCATCACCCAGCGATTCTCTATTCTCTTGGCCATTTCAAAAATTAATTTATTCATATAGCAACCTTAAAATTTTCGTGACTATTGATAACTTCTTCGCATCTATTAATGATATCCAGTGTATGCTCGGTTATCACAGCATCTCTGTTTAGCATTTTGCGAACATCTTCGATAGAATTAAGCGTATTCTGGCGCAAATTCTGAGTATTAGGATGTATTGAAACACTATTCTCACCAAGAAAACATCTACGAGAATTCAGTATTTCTGAAGAAACTACAATACTATGTATAACCTTATCCAATGGCCTAGCTCTAACAAGCAAGGCTGATATCGCATAGTTTTCTTTTTTTTGCATTTCTTTATAAAAAAACTGTTGATGGCATCTTTCATCTATAAATAATAAATGATGAGTTAACTCATGTACCAAAAACTCAGCAATATCATACTTTGTTAGTTTCCCATGACCACTTATCCAAACTACACCGATAGCGGTCGATGATGAACCACCAAATGAAGATGTATTACCTGATACTCTTGTTTTTCTGAAGAAAAAACTATGTATTATGAGATCGACCATGAAACGATACTCATATGTGAGAAGTTCTTTTGCCTCAGAAATCATCGAAGATAGCCGTTCTATTTCATTTTCTGAGTGTAAATCACCAATGATGTCATTTTGATTCATATCATTCAGACTACTCGGTTGATAAATCAGTTTTAACCTATCTGATACATCAGAGTCATAGATGAATTTATTGTCAGAATAATTAACAGGCTGGCGAGGCTGATGATAGCTAAGGAAATTAAGGTACGCACATCTCAAATCATCATTATTTTCTATTTTCTTTTCTGAAAATCTCTTAGAAAGAAGGTAAATATTTTTTATTGAATAATTGATGCCATATAATGATAACATAACAACCTCCAAATGAATGACAGCCTTAGTATTGTCTAAGGCTGTTTAGATATTTTTAGAGATCAAAGGCTAGCATGTTCATTGGACCTAAAACATCAACATCCTCTCTCTCCATATTCATAGTTTGTTCATTGGCTTCTTTAAATTCTTCATCCTTAACATTCGCAATAATCTCATCAATATTAATCATCATTACTTCCTCAAAATAGTTATATGCAGAAGGCGAGGCTTCAAAATAGTTAAATTTTAATTTACAACCATCTTTAAGCTTCAAAATTTTTATAGCGCCAATGTGATAAAACTGTCAATGCAGTCCAGAAACAATACAGTCCCAAGAAGAAAAACAAATACTCACAAAAAATCAGAAATAGGAATTAAAAAACAATAAGTTATTGATGTCTACATGTATAAAAAAACAAGAATTACATTCTAAATCCATCATATATTGATCTAGAACAATGAAGTAATTAATTTATTGAATATGAAACAAATATTTTTATCCCGAGATGATGGGAAAATAAAAAACCAATATCACAGATATATATAGAATTTTATCTCTTTATAATAAAGGAACATGAAAGTGTTATATCAAGCAGAATAAGTTTATATAAGTTATCACAAAAACAAAAACCAAGCACTTTGAAATAAAAATATCTAATTTAATTTATACATTATAATCACATGAAGTTAAGTGTTTATAAATAACCAAATATTTCTGGTTCTGTCCAGCCGTGTCGATACGATTCCGCTGCCCTTTGGGCATCCAATCGGCACCGACTTTCGGGTTCAGGTCTATATCTAATTCATCCTGATAAAACAAAGGATTAGCCTCTGACTCTTGAGCCAGCACCTGCTCGATAACAGCCGCTTTTCATCATAATGCGGGTCACTATTTTCAGCGTCGGCTCGGCTCTTCTACGACAGACCATACCGGCCTGTTTGAGGTATAGGTACAGAGTGGCACGGTGAGGCGATGAAGCGTCACGTCAAAAAGCCGGTTGACGATACGGGTCAGGAACTCCGTGTTCCAGCGGGAGCGCAGCCAGCCGAAATACTTCGGCGACCGGTCAGCAAGGCACTCGACCGGGTCTTAGGCTCTTAAGTCCTTCAACACCCTGTAAAGTAGACCAGTTTATCCATCTTCCGACGGATGAACGCGCAGCACAAAACAGTATGGCAACCTCGGTGACGGTCATTCCCCGATGCAACATCAACATGGCAATGAGTCGTCTGGCATAATTTTTATCGTGGGTTTGTTGGGCTGCTTTGCACATCAGTTGGCGTTCTTCATCAGGGATTGCTGCTATGATCGGCATCGCTCAGTCCGGTCAGTGATTTGAGATATTTGGCGATTGATCAGATCGCTCACTTTGGACTGAGTTCCCTTCAAGTGAGCTACTATTTGGCGAAGCTATTTAGGTCTCGGCCGCCATCCGAGGCGGCCGACCCAAGAGCGAACGCCGTTAAGACACCGTGGTTCGATACGCCGCTTGCGGTGCGCCACGTGTACCCGATAGCGTGAAAGCGGAGATCAGCGTCACCGTCAGGGCAATCGCCCCGAGGATTAAATAGGTGTGCTGAAAGCCAATACGGTCATACAGATTCCCGGCCATCGCTGACAGGAAAATCGCCGCCGATTGTTTGGCGAACTGAAAACCAATCAGGTAGATGGTGGCAGACAACCGGGTGTCAAAGGTGGTGGTGATATATTTGAACGCTCCTACCAGCAGGAACGGGACTTCCAGCGCATGCAGCATTTTCAGCGCGACCACTTCCACCACGCTGGTCGCAAACGCCGACCCGACGATACGCACCGTCATAATAATCCCCGCCACCAGCAGCGTGTTTTTAGCACCGATGCGATTGATGATCCACGGCGAGCAAAACATGATGATCGCATTCGCCAGTTCGCCCAGCGTGGTGGCAAAACCAAATACTTCATTACCCTGCTGCGGTGTAGCGAAAAACGATTTAAAGAAGTTGGCGAACTGTTGGTCAAACACATCGTACACGCAGGCGACGCCTACCACGTACAAGACGAACATCCACAGTTTGCGATCGCCGAACACCCGGCCTGTCATTTTTAGCGTGACTTGTGGCTGATTGGCACCTAACGCGTCCATCACCTGTGCTGTCGGGTGGGCTTCCGGTCGGGCTATCAGCAGCAACACGAGCAGCAACACCGCCGCGACCGACCCCATCCAAAACACCAGTTCCGGGTTAACGTTAAACAGGATACCCGCCGTGGAGGCACACAATCCCCAACCCAGGCAGCCAAACATGCGCGCTTTGCCGTACTCAAAACCGCTCTGGCGACTGACGCGCTCGATGTAGGCTTCCACCGCCGCAGAGCCTGCGGAAAACACCAGCCCGATGTAAACACCGCCCGTAACCGCCCCCAACAGGCTATTCACCTTTAATAGCGGTGCAAACACATACAAAAAGAACGGCGCGAACAAAAACAGCAGGATGGCGATGACCCACAGCAAGTGTTTTTTCAATCCCAGCCGGTCGGACAGTACCCCCATCAACGGCTGGAACAGAATGGCAAACAGTGAAATGGCGGAGAACACCACCCCGGTCTGGGTTTTGTTCAGACCAATCACCTCCGCCAGCCACACCGGCAGAAACGGGAAACAGGTCGCCATAATGAAAAAATACAGAAAGAAGAACAGGCCGAAAATCCAGAAATTACGATTATGTTTATGTGTTGTCGTGTGTAGGGTCGGTTGACTGATGTCCATATATCTATCCTTAAAAAGGCCAGTCGGGGGAGAGGTCGCCCTCTCCCGCTGTATTACAGACGTTCTAATTCCAGTAACAGCGCCGTTTCCGGGTTAAGAATGGGCAGGCGTAACCCGGCTTTCATCAACCATTCGCCGCTGTATTGCGCCGGTGCCGCCATCCAGGACGGTAACTGGCGCATGGTGCTGCCACCTTCGATAACCGGCTTCAGGTCTGGGTGGTCCACCACGGTTAAGCGATAACGGGCCTGCGCATCCAGCCCCGGGAAACGCAGCACCCCGGCCAGCGCGTAATCCGGCATGGCCAGTTGCGCGACCAGAAACAGCGCCTGCCGCCTATCCTCGCTGACGACACCCTGCACCTGTGTGGTGGCATCCGGCATATCGACCCGCCACAGGCGGCCGGTGTGCAATAGCGTGCGGTACTGGCGGTGCAACGCCACGTAATGGCGAAAACCAGCCTGTTCCTGCACGTCGGCACGTACCGGATCCAGCTCGATACCCATGTGACCAAACAACGCCGTCAGGCCACGAAAGGCAATACTGTGCTGACGCCCGGTGGCGTGACAGCGGTGGTGGCCGATGTGTGCGCCCATCACTTCGGGTGGGAAGAAGTAACTCATACCACGCTGAATCGTCTGCCGCTCCAGCGCGTCGTTATTGTCAGACGCCCAGAAGCGGTGGCTACGCCGCAGCACCTCGTAGTCGATACGCCCACCGCCAGAGGCACAGGACTCAAACTCCACCTGCGGGAAGCATTCGCCCAGTACATCAAGCAGATGATAAAACGCCTTTGTCTGGCGATCGGCGGCCGCCTGCCCCTGATGGGCCGGTTGCACCAGCTCGCGGTTCATGTCCCACTTCACGTAATCGATAGGGTGTTCACCCAGCAGCCAGCTCAGGCGCGCCAGCAGATAATCGAATACCTCAGGGTTCGCCAGATCGAGTGCATACTGATAACGCCCGGTCGGCTGCTCGTAACCGGGCACGGCCAGCAACCAATCCGGGTGCGCGCGATACAGCTCGGAATTCGGGTTGACCATTTCCGGCTCCACCCAGATACCGAACTCCATGCCGAGTGAGCGCACATGGTTTATCACCGGCATCAGCCCTTGCGGGTATTTTTCCGCGTCCACGTACCAGTCGCCGAGGGCGGCACGGTCATGGTCACGCCCGCGAAACCAGCCGTCATCGATAATAAAACGCTCAACACCCAGCGCAGCAGCCTGCGTCGCCATCTGCATGATGTAGTCCGGGTCGTGTTTAAAATAGATACCTTCCCAGGTATTGAGGTGCACCGGGCGGGCGTTAGCGCGAGGAAAGCGAATAATTTCCTGGCGCAAAAAGCGGTGAAACTGTTGGCTCATACCGTTGAGTCCCTGCTCAGAGCAGGCGGCGTACAGCCACGGCGTGGTCAGGGATTCCCCCTGCGCCAGCGCGATTTCGCCGGGCAGATACAGCGCTTCCGCCTGCACCAGCCGTCGTCCATCGGTTTTCACCTCCGCTCGCAACCGATGGTTGCCGCTCCAGCCGAGGTGCGCCCCCCATACGCGTCCCTGTTGCTCGGAAAATCCCGGCTCGCCGCTCACCATCGCCGGGAAATATTCATGCGAGGTGCGCCCACGGCGGTTTTCCTGAACCAGACTGCCGTGTGACAGTAGCGTGCGGTGTGGCTGAAACTCCCGTACCCAGCGCCCGTGAAACGCCATCACCTCCGCCGCCGATTCCGGCAACGGCAACGTGACCGCCAGCCGCTGCACCTGCCAGTCACCCGGATGCAGGTTGGTCAGACAATGACGCAGTTGCAGCACACCGCTGTCAGCGTGCAGCTTGAATTCGCTGGTCAGACGCAAGCCCGCCTGACGGTCTTCTGCGTCAATGATCAGGTGTTGTGGACTCGGTTGTTCTACCGCCACGGTAGTCAACACCGCAAAGGCGTCAAGACCGTTACGATGCCCTTCAACGCCCGGCGAGCCAAATAACCCACGCCCGGTTTCCGCCGCCAGTGTCACCGGCACATCTACATCCAGTCGGCCGTTCGCCACTGGTCGTGACAGACTCTGCACATCCTGTGGTGAAAAGTCTGCCAGATGTGGCCCCCAATACAGTATTTCCGCTGCCGGTCGGCAGCGCACAATCACATCCGTCACCGAACTGGTCAGACGAATTAGCGTCGTTTCCATCCTCATCCTCCTGAATGGTTGATGAGGTTAGTTGTATTCCGAAACGTTTCGGATAAAAACCGAAACGTTTCGGTTTTGTGATCGGGTTAAAAAACGAACGCAGGAACAAGGGAGGAAAACGATGACGAAACAGGCGGACGCAGTCGGGTTATTTCGTTGCTGGCGGTGAGTTATCCGTCAGTCCGGCGCGCAACTGTGGTTGCCATAACACCTGTAGTGAGGAGGGGGCTTCCCCCATCAACAAACGCGACACCATCTGGGCTATCTGCTGGCCCACCTGCGAACGGGTAGCCTGTGTGATGGCGGTGACCGGTATCTCCAGCAACGAGTCGGCTGGCAGGCCATCATAGACGATCAACGATACCGCGCGCTCCCCTTGCAGACGGCCGCTGTCGCGCAACGCCAGCGCCGCCCCTTCCCCTTGTGTGCTGCCATCGATAACGATAGCGGTAGGAGGCTGTGGCAACGCCAGCCATTGCAACGTTGCCTGATACCCTTCCCGGCGTGATGGTGCCACCTGCCGTAACAGTTCATCACGCGGGGCGATACCGGCTGCCGCCAATGCTTCCAGATAGCCAGCGCGACGTTGGGCGATAAAGGATTGCGGATGATGTTCGCCAAGAAAAGCGATGTGACGGTGACCGAGCGAGATCAAATGCCGGGTGGCGAGCGCCGCACCGGCCTGACTGTCAAAATCGAACCAGGCATAGGGCAATGGCAGATCACTGCGCCCGAGCGCCAAAAACGGAAAGCCGACCGATTGCAGGTATTGCAGTCGGGGGTCTTGTTGCAACGTATGCGCGACGATCAACGCATCCACCCGGCGGCTTTCTATCATGCGTAAAAACGCATGGTGATCGGCCTGCTCCTTGTCGGCAATCAGCAGCAGATCAATCTCCTGCTTCGCCAGCTCGTGGCTGATTTCCGCCACCATCTCCATAAAAGTGGTGTTACTGAGCGGTGCGGGCTGCATCGGAAACACCAGCCCTACCGCGTCAATACGCCCCATTTTCAGTCGGCGGGCAAACGTATTGGGGCGATAACCAAGACGTCGCGCTTCTTCTTCCACCCTCAGGCGCGTTTGAGCGGCCACGTCATCGTAGCCATTGAGCGCCCGGCTGACGGTGGTGACCGATAATCCCAACGTTTTTGCAATCTGTTTCAGTGACATGGCGCATCATTCACCCTGAATGCTATTACGGGCCAGACTACCACAAATCACGGCAAGGGGGGATGCGAGAGGCGGTTGACAAACAGCCAAGTGGTTTTGTGAACGGTGATATCTGTCTGGGTTGTGGATGATTTCGTGCGAGGTAAAGCCAATCTTTCCTTTGTAACATTATCTCTCGCACGACAAGGAGAGGCTCAAACGCCGCCTCTCCTTGACCACTGGCTTGAGGGCTAAACTGTGCCGCTTCGCGGTTCCTTCGGCGTTCGCCTTCGCTGTTCGGGCCGCCCGTGACGCTCTCCCGGAGCGGCACGGGCTTTCGCCGAGTCCATGCGGCTCACCCGGCGAAGTCGTCCACCTCAGCACCGTTTTTAACGCCGGAAAACCCTTCGCCTGTCATGAAAGGCACTACGAGAAGAGAGCCTTACTTCTTGTCTTTGTTGGCTTTATCGATCACCATGCGCGCCCAGCGCGGGTGGTGTTTCAGCGCCCACTTCTCCGAGACCTTGCCTTCAATCATGCCTTTGATCGAACCACGGACCCAGAACGCCATGTACAGGTGAATCAAAATGGCGTGGATCAGCACAATGGCGGCGGTGGCGTGCAGCAAAATGGCATAACGCACCAGGTCTATCGGGAACAAATGGGCGAAGTACGGCCGCCACATGATGACACCGGTAATCAACAGCACCAGCGTTAAGCCCATGATGCTCCAGAACATCAGTTTCTGGCCGGGGTTGTATTTACCCACATCCGCCACTTCATGCTCGTTGCCCTTGAGTACCTCAATGATATTCAGGAACCACGGCACATCCTGACGTTTCGGGATATTATGACCGACAAAACGGATAAACATCGGCACCAGACACACCACAATCAAAATACCGAAGAACGGGTGCATGATGCGCCCCATCTGCGGCGTACCGAAGGTTTGCGTCAGCCATTGCAGCGTCGGGAAAAACAGCGCGATCCCCGACAGCGCCACCAGAAAGAAACTGATCACCACAATCCAGTGGCAAACACGGTCGGCGAACTTCGTGCGCACAATCATTTTTGGGTTACTCATGCTTATCGTCTCCTTCATGCGCCTGTTCTTTATCCGAATGTGCGTCATCCGAATGTGCTATCTCCTCCGTGTTCGGGCCAATACCGATGTAGTGGAACATCAACCCGGCGAAGGTGGCGACAAAGCCCAGCGTAGATAACGGCTTGAGAATGCCTTTCCACAGGTTGACTGGCGTCGAGATTTTCGGATTATCCGGCAGGTTGTGGTACAGCGACGGTTTATCCGCATGATGCAACACATACATCACATGCGTACCGCCGACGCCTTCAGGGTCATACAGACCGGCGTTGGTGTAACCGCGTTTTTTCAGATGCGCGATACGTTCGGCCGCCACGTTCTTCATTTCTTCTTTGGTACCGAAATGAATCGCGCCGGTCGGGCAGGTTTTCACGCAGGCCGGTTCCTGACCAGTGCTGACGCGATCGACACACAGCGTACATTTGTAGACGCGGTTATCCTGCTTGTTTAAGCGTGGAATATTGAACGGACACCCGGCGATACAGTAGCCACAACCGATGCAGTGTTCAGACTGAAAATCGACGATACCGTTGGCGTACTGAATAATGGCACCGGCCGACGGGCAGGCTTTCAGGCAGCCCGGCTCGGCACAGTGCATACAGCCGTCCTTGCGGATCAACCATTCCAGACGGTCTTCGCTCTCCACTTCAGAAAAGCGCATCACCGTCCAGGATTTCGCGCTCAGATCGGTGGGGTTGTCGTACACCCCCACGTTGTGACCGACTTCATCACGAATGTCGTTCCACTCGGAACAGGCCGCCTGACAGGCTTTACAGCCGATACAGGTAGTGACGTCGATAAGTTTGGCGACTTCGCTTTTATCATCCCGAACCTGTGGCGGCGGCGTCAGGCTACTGGTGGCCGAACGCTGGATAATATCCTGAGATTGCATTGACATAACGTTTTACCCTTACACCTTTTCCACATTGACCAGAAACGCCTTGTACTCCGGCGTTTGCGAGTTGGCATCGCCGACGCTAGGCGTCAGGGTATTCGCCAGGAATCCCTTGCGCGTCGTCCCTTCGAATCCCCAGTGACAGGGAATGCCGACGGTTTCAATCGCTTTTCCGGCCACGGTCAATGTTTTGATACGCTTGGTCACCACCGCTTTGGCTTTGATGTAACCGCGCTGGCAGGAGACCTTCACCATATCGCCCGCCTGAATCCCTTTGCTTTTCGCCAGGTTCTCGCCGATTTCGATAAACTGCTCCGGCTGGATGATCGCATTCATACGCGCATGCTTGGTCCAGTGACGGAACAGCTCGGTGATGGAATAGGTCGTAGCGACATACGGGAAATCGCTCGCCTTACCCATGGTTTTCGCATCACGCGCAAACAGGCGTGTCGCCGGGTTCGATACCACCGACGGGTGCAGCGGGTTGGTGCCGATCGGGCTTTCTATCGGTTCGTAGTGTTCCGGGAATGGGCCATCCGCCAGCTTATCCATTGAGAACAGCCGTGCGACGCCTTCTGGTAACATGATGAACGGCATGGTGTCTTTGCCCGGCGCTACTGTGGCAGCAAAGTCTGGCACGTCGATGCCTTTCCATTTCTGGCCGGTCCATTCCAGCAGTTTGCGTTTGCTGTCCCAGGGTTTGCCCTGCAAATCCGCCGAAGCGCGGTTATACAGAATGCGGCGGTTTTGCGGCCAACACCACGCCCAACCCGGCGTACAACCCAGCCCGACATCGGTATTGTCGCGGTTCGCCATCTGGTTACCGGCTTCGGTCCAGCTACCGGCGTAAATCCAGCAGAAGCTGGCGGTGGTGCCGTCGTCACGCAACTGCGAGAAGTCCGCCAGTTGTTGGCCTTTTTTCAGCAGCAGATTGCCTTTCTCATCGAACACATCCGCCAGCGCCATACCATTGGATTCACGGGCAATTTCTTCCGGCGTCGGGTCTTCCGGGTCCTGATAGTTCCAGTTGATGTTCAACACCGGTTCCGGGCACACACCGCCCTCTTCCCGGTACAGTTCACGCAGGCGCGTCATCAGGCGACCGAGGATCTTCGCGTCGTGCAGCGCTTCAGCCGGTGGCTCAGCCGCCGCCCAGTGCCATTGCAGCCAGCGCCCGGAGTTGGCGATAGAACCGTTTTCTTCAGCAAAACAGCTCGACGGCAGACGGAATACTTCGGTCTGAATCTCAGCCGAATTCACGTCATTAAACTCGCCGTGGTTCTGCCAGAAGGTGGAGGTTTCGGTCGCCAGCGGGTCGATCACCACCATGTATTTCAGTTTCGATAACGCGGCGGTAGCCTTGTTTTTGTTGGAGAACGCCGCCAGCGGGTTGAAGCCCTGAACGATGTAGCCGTTCATTTTGCCGTCCAGCATCAGTTCGGTTTGGGCCATGACGTCATAGCTGCGGTCCCACTTCGGCAGCCAGTCATAACCCCAGTTGTTGGAGGCCTGCGCGTTATCACCCCAGAAGCTCTTCATCATGCTGATAAAGAACTTCGGCGTATTCTTCCAGTAGTTAACCTGATCCGCCAGCAGCGCATCCGGCGTGATCTGACTGAGGTAGGTTTTCAGGTCACCCTGTTTTTCAGACGGCAACGGCATGTAACCCGGCAGGTTGAGGCTCAGCAGCCCCAGGTCGGTATACCCCTGAATGTTGGAGTGACCACGCAGCGCATTGATGCCGCCGCCCGCCATACCGATGTTGCCGAGCAACAGTTGGATCATGGCCGCCGAGCGGATGATCTGCGCGCCGTTGGTGTGATGCGTCCAGCCCAGTGCATACATGAAGGTCGCGGTTTTGTTCGGCACGCAGGTGCTGGCCAGCGACTGGCAAATCTCTTCATAGGCTTTCGCCGGTGTGCCGCACAGCGAGGTCACCATCTCCGGCGTGTAACGGGAAACATGTTTTTTTAGCAGGTTCCACACGCAGCGCGGATGACTTAAGGTCATGTCCCGTTTGGCGAAACCGTCCGCCCCCAGTTCGTACTGCCAGCTGCTCTTGTCGTACTGGTGCGTCTGGCTGTTATAACCACTGAACAGCCCCTCGTCGAAGCTGAAATCCTCACGCACGATCAGGCTGGCGTTGGTGTAAGACTTCACATACTCGTGGTGAATCTTGTCGTGGGTGATCAGGTAGTTGACGACACCGAGCAGGAAAGCGGCATCCGACCCGGCGCGGATCGGCGCGTACAGGTCAGCAACGGCGGCAGAACGGTTAAAACGCGGGTCAACCACAATCAGTTTGGCATCGTTATGGGTTTTGGCTTCCACCGCCCATTTGAAGCCGACCGGATGCGCCTCCGCCGCGTTGCCACCCATCACGATGATCACGTTGGCGTTTTTGATGTCCACCCAGTTGTTGGTCATCGCCCCACGGCCGAACGTCGGTGCCAGCGCGGCAACGGTCGGGCCGTGGCACAGGCGCGCCTGACAATCGATAGCCACCATACCCAGCGAACGGGCAAACTTCTGGTCGAGAATACCGGTTTCATTACTGGCGGCAGACGAGCACAGCATCCCGGTGGTCAGCCAGCGGTTGACCAGCGTGCCTTTAGCGTTAACACGCTCAAAGTTGGCGTCACGGTCTTTTTTCATCAGCCGGGCGATACGGTCGATCGCCTCATCCCAACTGATACGCTGCCATTTGTCTGAACCCGGCGCACGGTATTCCGGGTATTTCAGGCGACCTTCGCTATGGATGTAATCCACCAGACCGGCACCTTTCGGGCACAACGAACCACGGCTGACCGGGTGATCCGGGTCCCCTTCAATGTGAAAGATGGCCTGTTTAGCGTTTTTTGCCCCATCACCCAGGCTGTACATCAGTAGCCCGCAGCCCACAGAGCAATACGTGCAGTTATTACGGGTTTCTTTTGAGCGCAGCAGTTTGTACTGACGAACAGAGGCCATCGCCTCTGTGGGTGTAAATCCTAAAACAGCGAGTGTAGTCCCTGCCATTCCCCCGGCGCAGACTTTAAAAAAGCCCCTTCGATTAACTTGCATGTTTTTCCCTATCATTTTATGTGTCTTTTTTGTTGCGAGGAATCTAACAACACGCCACGAGGAGATTTTGAGCAAAATCAAGAATTACGGTTTTAATAGTACATTCACCCCCTTTATGGGTATTTATGCTCAGACTTTCGCTATGCAAGTAAATACACAACGATATCCGCCTGTTGTCGTTTAGCGTCGTGTCTACCTCATCTCATTCCGGCAACCTGCCGTTCCCCAGACGTTAACAACGTAATGCAATAACTATCAGACGAATAAATCGATACGGCGTAGCGCTGCAACATGTCAGCAACACCTTAAATGCAAGGTGATGAAAGCCGAGTGATAAAAGCGGGGGGTAATGGAAGCGAACGTGAAAGCGGGGTAATGCCGCACACACCGGCATTAAAAATGGCCCGCATCAATGCGGGCCAGCATGATCAAACAGCCTGTACCGGAATACGCTTTCCTGCCGCCGGATCTGCCGGTGCAGCAAAGTTCAAATAGCGGTAAATATCTGACGCAGACGGGGACAGAACCGCCACCTGCTGCAAATACTCCGCCGCCGTAGGCAACCGACCCAGTATCGCCGCTACCGTACTCAGCTCAGCCGATGCCAGGTAGACGCTGGCGTCCGTCCCCAGACGATGCGGGAAATTACGTGTCGAGGTGGAAACCACATGGCTACCGGCTTTCACGCGGGCCTGATTCCCCATACAGAGCGAACATCCAGCCGGTTCAATACGCACGCCTGATTTAATGAACTGGCTAAAATAGCCCTCATCGCTAAGCTGGTGGGCATCCATACGTGTGGGCGGTGCCAGCCAAAGCCGGGCGGCGATATCCCCTTGATGTTGCGACATCAGTTTACCTGCCGCACGGAAATGCCCAATATTGGTCATGCATGAACCGATAAACACCTCATCAATACGGTTTCCTGCCACATCGGAGAGGGTTTTCACATCATCCGGGTCATTGGGAACGCACAGAATCGGCTCGTTGATGGTTGCCAGATCGATCTCGATAACAGCGGCATAGTCAGCGTCGGCATCGGCTTCCAGCAACTGCGGATCATCCAGCCACTGTTCCATGCGTTCAACGCGCCGTGCCAGCGTCGGCGCATCCTGATATCCCTCTTCTATCATGCTGCGCAGCAACGCCACATTCGAGCGCAAATAGGTTTCCACTTCCGTCTGCTCGAGCTTGATGGTACAGGCCGCCGCCGAGCGCTCGGCCGAGGCATCCGCCAGTTCAAACGCCTGCTCGACGCTCAACCCCGCCAGACCCTCAATTTCCAGAATACGGCCGGAGAAGATGTTTTTCTTACCCTGCTTGGCGACAGTCAGCAACCCTTGCTGGATAGCAAAGTAAGGGATGGCATGGACCAGGTCACGCAGCGTAATGCCCGGTTGCATCTGCCCTTTAAAGCGCACCAGTACCGACTCTGGCATATCCAGCGGCATGATGCCGGTTGCCGCCGCGAACGCCACCAGACCGGAACCACCGGGGAACGACAGACCAATCGGGAAACGAGTGTGGGAATCTGCACCGGTGCCGACGGTATCCGGCACCAGCATCCGGTTGAGCCAGGAGTGGATGATGCCATCACCCGGACGCAGCGATACCCCATTACGCTGGGTGATAAAATCCGGCAGGGTCTTATGCAGATTGACGTCAACCGGTTTCGGGTAAGCCGACGTGTGGCAGAACGACTGCATCACCAGATCGGCAGAGAATTGCAGGCAGGCCAAATCTTTCAGCTCATCGCGTGTCATGCCGCCGGTGGTATCCTGCGAGCCCACCGTGGTCATCTGCGGCTCACAATACTGCCCCGGACGAACACCGGCAACGCCACACGCCTTACCCACGATTTTCTGCGCCAGCGTATAGCCGCGTGATGACTCGGCAGGTGCCTGAGGCAAACGGAATGCCGTGCTTGCGGCCAGCCCCAACGACTGACGGGCACGTGCGGTCAGGCTGCGCCCGACGATCAGCGCAATACGTCCGCCCGCGTGCACTTCATCCAGCAGCACGTCGGTTTTCAGGCTAAAGCGGGTGATCAGGGTATTATCATCATGGCGACGCACGTCACCCTGATAGGGATACACATCAATCACATCACCCGTCGACAGCGCGGTCACATCCATCTCGATTGGCAGCGCGCCGGAGTCTTCCAGTGTGTTAAAGAAAATCGGCGCGATTTTACCGGCCAGCACCACCCCACCGGCACGCTTGTTTGGTACGAACGGAATATCCTGCCCGATGTGCCACAGAATCGAGTTAGTGGCGGATTTACGCGACGAACCGGTGCCCACCACATCACCGACATACACCAGCGGATGCCCCTGCGCTTTCAGGGCTTGCATCTGCGCCACCGGGCCGATAGACCCCGGTTTATCCGGCGTGACGCCATCACGCGGCACGCTCAGCATGCACAGCGCATGCAGCGGGATATCCGGACGCGACCAGGCTTCCGGTGCCGGAGACAGGTCATCAGTGTTGGTTTCACCCGCGACTTTAAATACCGTCAGCGTGATTTTTTCCGCCAGAGCCGGACGAGCGCTAAACCATTCGGCCTCGGCCCAGGACTGTAATACCCGCTGTGCAGCAACATTCCCCTGCCCGGCTTTCTTTTCAATCTCACCAAAATAATCAAATATCAGCAGCGTATGGCTGAGTGCCTTTACTGCTTCTTCGGCTAGCTCATTATTATCGAGTGCATCAATTAATGGCTGAATATTATAGCCACCCTGCATCGTCGCCAATAAACGCACAGCAGCAACCGGAGAAATTGCCGCAATAGTTAGCTCGCCACGTACAATTTTCCCCAGAAAATCGGCTTTCACTTGTGCCGCATCATCAACGCCGGGAGAAATATGGTATGTCAGCAGGTCAAGCCACGCCGGAATATCGCCAGAGGACTGATTTTCGCTGGCAGATAATTGAGCGACCAGATCTGTCGCCTGCTGGGCAGTTAACGGCTTGGGCGGAATGCCCATTTCACGTCGTTCTGCAATATGGGCATTATACTGTTCTAACATGACAACTCCTCTTACCATGGCAATGGTAATCAATGCGTAATTAACGCCAAAATAAAAACAGGTTTGGGTTCAGAGTATTGACATAACAATTGGCGATATCATTTTTATACCCGTCATACTTCACGCTATTAGAGTTATTTTGGGTATATCATTTTCAGTCAGACATGCGGTCCTAAGCCCGGAAAATAAATAACGAGCAAACATCAAATAAAGAAAGTCAGTGCCGCAATACTGGCCTGCAAATACTGGACTGAAATAGCGGTGCGCCCTTATTACGGATTCACCCAGCCAACCCGACACCACTTCGGCGTCAGCCGTACCACCAAAACCGACACCATCCGCTGGTGAAGAGCCGTCTGATCAGCGTCCGTCAAGCCAGCCATGCAACATCGATTCGATGCGCCCTACCACCGCCGTCAGCGTATGACGCTGTCCACGGGAACACACATGAGCCGGTTCATCACACAGCAGACACCGACGAGGTTCGTGCGCCAGCAGCGTTCGACTCACCGACCCGGCCTTCGGGCAGAACACGTCAAAATCCCACAGCCGCCCCAGCGGATGCTGCTCTTCCAGCGCAATCGCCGCCGCCTTCACACTCAGCGCATCCTTGGTTATCACCCAGAACGCCTCCGACCCCGTCTCCAGCCAGTGCAGCTGCTGCGCCGGCACCCCCCATCCCCGGGCCAGACACAGGTCGTTGAACGCCGCCACCGCGGCCCCCATCGCCCGCCGGTACAGCGCCGAGTCCTTCACCGCACCCGGCGTCACCAGCGTCAGCGACACCACCGTCGACTGGTGCAACGCCAGCAGCTGCTGCTGGCGTGCATGGCGGCGCTCCTTCGCCGCCAGCAGACTGTCCAGTGAGACGCTGACCGCAGTGCCTGTCACTGTCTCGCTCACGCGTTGTCCTCTTTCACCTGACGCACCACGTCGATCACGCTGCCGTCACGGTAGCGGATCACCCCCACGATGCGGTCGTGGAATTCAATCGCCTTCGGCTCGCCCACCAGCGCTATCGCCCGCTGATACAGTTCTTCGATAGGCATCACGCTCAGCCCGGCCTCGGTCAGCCGCGCGGCTACTTCCGGGCGTGCCGGGTTCACCGCGATACCGTGGTCCGTCACCAGCACGTCTATCGCGCTGCCTGGGGTCACGCAGGTGGTCACCTGACGCACCACCGTCGGGATACGGCTGCGGATCAGCGGGGCCACCACGATGGTCAGGTTCGCTGCCGTCGCCACGTCGCAGTGCCCGCCCGACGCCCCGCGCATCACCCCGTCCGACCCGGTTATCACGTTCACGTTGAACCGGGTGTCGATTTCCAGCGCACTCAAAATCACCACGTCCAGCTGGTCGCAGCACGCCGCCTTGGCGCTCGGGTTGGCGTACACGTTGGTCGAGATTTCCACGTGTTTCGGGTTTTTCGCCAGCGAGGCCGCCGCGTTGGCGTCAAAGCACTGGGTATCCAGCAGCGTCTCTATCAGCCCCTTCTCGTGCAGGTCGACGATGCTGCCGGTGATGCCGCCAAGCGCAAAGCGCGCCGTCACCCCCTGCTTGTGCATCCGGTCTTCCAGAAAACGGGTACAGGCGGTCGAGGCCGCGCCGGAGCCGGTCTGGATGGAAAAGCCCGGTTTGAAGTAGCCGGAATGGGCTATCACGTCCGCCGCCCGGCGCGCTATCAGCAGCTCGCGCGGGTTGCTGGTCACGCGCGCCGCCCCCACGCTGATTTTCGCCGGGTCGCCCACTTCCTCCACCGGCACCACGAAGTCCACCTGGTCCTGCACGATGCTGGCCGGCATGTTCGGGAACGGCACCAGGCTTTCCGTCAGCAGCACCACCGTCTTCGCGTAGTGCGCGTCCACCATCGCGTAGCCCAGCGACCCGCAGCGCGATTTCCCCGACGTGCCGTTGGCGTTGCCGAATTCGTCGCTGCTCGGCACCCCGAGGAATGCCACGTCTATCGTCAGCTCCCCGCTCTGCAGCAGGTGCACCCGTCCGCCGTGCGAGTGGATCTGCACCGGCTCTGTCATCAGCCCGTGCGAAATCGCGTCCGCCAGCTTGCCGCGCATGCCGGAGGTGTAGATACGGCTGATCACCCCGTTGCGGATATGCTCGATCAGCGGCGCGTTGCAGGTCATCAGCGAGCTCGACGCCAGCGTCAGGTCCTTAAAGCCCAGCCGGGCCAGCGTGTCCACCACGTGGTTGATCACCTTGTCCCCTTCACGGAACGCGTGGTGGAAGGAGATGGTCATGCCGTCCCGCAGCCCGCTCTTGCGGATGGCCTCCTCCAGGTCGGCACACAGCTTGCGCCGGTGTTTTTCGGTGACGTCATCCAGCCAGGGGGTACGGTGGTTGGCACTGACGAACGGGTGCAGCGGACGTTGTTCCGGGTATTGCTTCTGCAGTGCTTCAATAAAGTTACTCATGCTCTCATCCTGTCATTGCGACGGCCCGCCGGGGCGTGCTCCCGCCACCGGCCGGCCCGTGCAGAATCTGTCGGTTAACCGGGCCGTGCCTACTGGCGCACGCCGGAGGCCCGCGCACGCTCCACCACCTGGCGGGCGTGGTTGATAATCGGGCCGTCGATCATTTTTCCGTTCAGCGAGATGACCCCCAGGCCGGCGCGCTCGCCCTCTTCCGCCGCCTTAATCACCAGGTGGGCGTAGTCCACCTCGTCCTGGGTCGGCGCGTAGGCGTTGTGCAGCAGTTCAATCTGCCGCGGGTTGATCAGCGACTTGCCGTTGAAGCCCAGCTTGCGGATCAGCTCCACTTCCTTCAGGAACCCCTCCTCGTCGTTGACGTTGGAGTACACCACGTCAAACGCGTCGATACCGGCGGCACGGGCGGCATGCAGCACCGCACAGCGGGCGTAGAACAGCTCGGTGCCGTCCCCGCGCTCGGTCTGCATGTCCATCACGTAGTCGAACGCCGCCAGCGCGATGCCAATCATGCGCTCGGACGAGCGGGCGATGGACACCGCGTTAATCACCCCGACCGCCGACTCGATGGCCGCCATGATGCGGGTGGAGCCGACGGCCCGGCCGCAGGCCTTCTCGATGCGCGCCAGGTGGTGCTCCAGCTCGTCGACGTCGTCGGTGGAGTCGGTCTTCGGCAGGCGGATGACATCCACCCCGCCGCGCACCGCCGCTTCCAGGTCCTTGAGCCCGAACGGGGTGTTGAGCTGGTTGATGCGCACCACGGTTTCAATGTCCCGGTACATCGGGTGCTGCAGCGCATGGAACACCAGCAGGCGCGCGGTATCTTTCTCGCGCAGCGACACCGCGTCCTCCAGGTCGAACATGATGGAGTCCGGCTGGTAGATGAAGGCGTTGGACAGCATGGCGGCATTGGCGCCCGGCAGGAACAGCATGCTGCGGCGCAGTTTTTTCGGTTGCGTGGTGCTCATCACAGTCTCTCCCAGTCAATCTGTTCCACATCGGCGGCACGCAGCACGGCGCTCTGCACCCGGGCCCGGATGACGCAGTCCAGCGCCCCCTTGTCTTCCACCACCACGGTGCCGGACTCAACGCCCAGCGCACTCAGCGTGTCGTTCACCACCCGGGTGATCTGTGCGCCAAACTGCTTGATGACCTCA